>JAGOCP010000219.1 GCA_017998715.1 Thermoanaerobaculia bacterium
TGCACCAGGTGACCGACGAAGTACTCGGCGGCGGCGAAGCCGCGGCTCCAGATGATCGCCGCCAGCAGCGGCACGCCCCAGATGAGAAAGACCGCTTCGATCTCGCCCAGCAGGTGCAGCATCTCGATGCGGAAAGTCTTCGCCGTGCTCTCGTCGCCGTCCGCTTGCGTCGGCCGACGTTTCTCCAACCGATGCGCCAGGGCGAGGATCTTCGGTGCCAGGAAGGTGTGGACGAGTGCCAGGAAGAACAGCCCTGTCGCCACCGCGAGAAGTGGCTCGGCGGCGGCCCGCCGCGCCAGGATGTCGAAGACCGCGAGGCCGGCTTCGCCGGAGTAGCTGTCGAGGGCAGGGGGGAAGACCCCCGGTGTCGGCGTGCCGGACATGGCGCGATTCTCGCACGGCAAAACCGTATGATGTTCGCCATGTCGCCGACGCGAAGGGTCCCGGCCGGTCGCACGACCCGGCTGGCAGCGCTGCTGTTGGGCGCGCTGGTGCTGCTGCCGGCGGCCGTCCGCGCGGAAGAGACCCTGCAGTACCGCTGGCGGATCGAGGGTTTCTTCGGCGCTCTCGCCGGACTTTTCTTTCCCAGCCACGGCGATGCCAGCCTGATCGAGACGAGCCTGGCGGGCGGAAATCTGCAGAGTTCCCTGCTCATCACCTCGGATGAAGTCAAAGAGCCGAGCTTTTTCCGCTATGAGGCCGAGATCGACCCTGCCAACGGGCGTACGGTCGCCGCCCGCTCGAGTCAACTCTGGCAGGGCAAGCGCAAGGACAAGTCGAGCCCGATCGTCGACCCGACGACGGTCGATGTCGCCTCGGCGATTCACCTGCTGCGCCGGACCCTTCCCGAGACGGCCCAGGAGATGGAGATCTGGTCGGACGGCAAGCTCTACCCCGTGGTGGTCAAGCCGGGCGGTCCCCAGACGCGCAAGATCGGCGGAAAATCGATACCAACCCTTCACTTCATGATCCGGCCGCTGGTGCGTCCCGAGCGCCGGGTGTGGAAGGGCGAGCTCGATCTCTGGTTCGCCCGCGACCCGCAGGCGACGCCGGTCGAGATGCTCGTCGCCCGCTCGCCGGCGCGGCTGCGCCTCGAGCTCGTGCAAAAGCCGTAGCCGCAAGGTCGGAGACCCAAGGAGGCTCGCATGTGGAATCGCAGAGAGGTGCTGCAAGGATCGACCGTAGCGCTTGCCGGACTCGCCCTGGCCGGCCGGCTGGCGGCCGATGGTCCGGCGGTGGCGGCGCCCGCGACGCCACCGTCGAGCGGACCGTTCACGCTGCCGCCGTTGCCCTACGCCTACGAGGCGCTCGAACCGGCGATCGACGCCGAGACCATGCGGCTGCACCACGACAAACATCACGCCACCTACGTCGCCAAGCTCAACGAGACCGTCGCCGCGGCACCGGAGCTCGCCGGCAAGAGTGTCGAGGAGCTCCTGCGCGAGCTCGCGGGCGCGCCCGAGGCGGTGCGCACGGCGGTGCGCAATCACGGCGGCGGCCATGCCAACCACAGCCTGTTCTGGACTTCGATGAAGCCCGGCGGGGCCACGCTGCCGGCGGGCCGGCTGGCGGCGGCGGTGACGGCGCAGTTCGGCTCGTTCGACGGCCTGCGCGAGCAGCTGACCAAAGCGGCCGGCGGAGTCTTCGGCAGCGGCTGGGCCTGGCTGGCGCTCGACGGCGGCCGGAAGCTCGCCATCGCGACGCTGCCGAACCAGGACTCGCCACTCTCCTCCGGCCAGACGCCGCTCCTCGGCATCGATGTCTGGGAGCACGCCTACTATCTCAAGTACCAGAACCGGCGCGCCGACTACATCCAGGCCTTCCTCGGCGTCGTCGACTGGGCTGCGATCGCCAAGCGCTTCGACGAGGCTGTCGGACCGGCCTGATCGACTCCGGGTCGGTCATCCGCAATCCCCCGCGGCGCGTAGGTAGAGCGAGATAGAAGCCCGGGAGATCGTGAGAAGATGCAACTGACGTCGCGACCCATGCCGCAGCAGCCCGTGCCAGCGGAGCGTGCACGGGCCGAGCGGCCGGCCCAACGGATGACTGCCCAGCCCTCAGACCTCGAGCTCCTGCAGCGAGTCGCCCTTGCCGACCGCGATGCCTTCCGGCTGTTCTACGACCGGCACGCGCCGCAGGTGCTCGCCTACGTGCGCTCGTTGGGCAGGAGTCGCGACGCCTCCGAAGACGTCGTCCAGGAGGTCTTCCTGGCCGTCTGGAGGAAGGCGGGAACCTACCGCCCCGAGCGCGGCGATGTCGCCGGCTGGCTCTACACGATGACCCGCAACAAGGTCGTGGATCTCTGGCGGAAGCTCCCGACCGGCTCCGACCAGAGCTCGGAGCTCTCTCTCGCCAGCCTCTCGGAGCGCCCGGAGGCGGAAAGCCGGGTCGTTTCGATCAGCCTCCGCAAAGCGATGGCCGACCTCAAGCTCGAACAGCGCCAGGCGCTCGAGCTCGCTTACTTCGGCGGTCTGACCTACGAAGAGACCGCCGAACGCCTGAAGCTGCCGGTGGGAACATTGAAATCGAGAATCCGCGCCGGTCTCGCGCTGATGCGGGGCGTGCTGCAGGAGAGCGGCTCGTCGAGCCTCTAGGAAATCGCGCATGAGCAGAGACCTCAAACATCCGCAGGACGAAACCCTCCTCGATCTCGCTGCCAGCCAGCTCGATCGCCCTCACCAGCTCGTGCTCGAGGCTCACCTCGAGCACTGCAGCGCTTGCCGGAAGCGGGTGGGCGAGCTCTCGGCCCCGGGTGGCTGGTGGCTCGAACAGCTGCCGTCCGAGGCGCCGTCGGGCGCGGTGTGGGAGCGGCTCGAGCGCGAAGTGGCGGCGCCTTCTCCTCCCGACCTGTTTGCTGCGCAACTGCCGCTGCCGCGCTCGCTCCGCCTGGAGCTCGCTGGCGGGCGGCCGCCGCGCTGGCGGTCGCTCGGGTTGAATGGCGGCCGGGTCACCGTTCTGCTCGAGGACGCGGCTTCGAAGGCGCTCCTCTGTCTGGGCGAAATGCCGGGCGGGCGGCGCTTCCCGCGGCACGAGCACCTGGGTTTCGAGCAGGCCATGGTCTTGGGCGGGGGCTACTGCGACGAACGCGGCGAGTCGTTCGCCGGTGACTACGTGGTCTACGAGCCCGGTTCGGTGCACGGTCCCGACACGCTCGACGGCGATCCGTGCTGGACGCTCTTCCGGCTCGACGGCCAGGTTCGCTTCACCGGCTGGCGGGGCGTGGCTCAGCGCCTCCTGGGTTAGCCGCCGCGTCTATCGCCGCGGGAGCCCTGCGCCTGCTTTGCTAAACTCTCGGATTCGATGAGGATTCGACGCGCCGCGAAGTATGGATTCTGCGCCGGCGTGCGGATCGCCGACAAGAAGGTGAAGAAGTTCGCCCGCGAAGGCAATCGCGGCTCCATCCTCGGTCAGGTGGTGCACAACGAGCGCGTCGTCGACGAGATGGCGCAGTTGGGCGTCGGCACGGTGCAGCATTTCGAAGAGGCCGAGGCCGGAGCGATCATCTTCTCGGCGCACGGCGTGCCGCCTTCGTTCCATGCGCGCGCGCAGGCGCGGGGCCTGAAGATCCTCGACACCACCTGCCCCTTCGTCTACGACATCCACGACGAGGCGAGCGTCGCCCTTGCCGAGGGCGCGCATCTGGTCTTCATCGGCGATCCGCATCATCGCGAAGTGGCCGGTTACACCCGCGACCTCGATCCGCAGCGCTTCGACGTCCTGATGTCGGTCGAGGAGGCGCGCGAGATCGACTGGTCGCGCTTTTCCCGCGTCAAGATCTTCTACCAGACGACGTTGAACGCCGATGACTTCGAGGACCTGGCGCGCTTCATCGAGAGTCAGGTGGCGGCGACCCGTGCCGACACCATCTGCTACGCCACGAAGGAGAACCAGGAGGCGGCACACGAGCTCGGACGCGATCCGGAGATCGGCCTGATCCTGGTGATCGGCGGCAAGCGGAGCGCCAACACCCGCCATCTCTGGGAGATCTGCGCGCGCTCGAAGCCCTCCCACCTCATACAGGGGGCCGAAGACATCGATCCAGCCTGGTTCGCGGGCGTCCAGGTGGTGGGCATCACCGCCGGCGCCTCGACGCCCGACTACGTCGTCGACGAGGTCGAGGCGGCGGTGATGCGCCTGGCTCCAGCGGACCCGGCGGACGCTCCGCCGGTCGCGCCGGCGTGAGGGGCCGCGGCCGTTGAGCGATCCGCTCGCCCGCCTGCGTGCCACCGTGCATCGGCGCGAGGCGCGTATCGTCCTGCCGGAGGCCGGCGACCCGCGCATCCGGAGCGCGGCGGAGGAGTGCCGGCGACGCGAGCTCTGCCTGCCGCTGTGGCTCGACAGCGTCGAGCCCGCGGCACTGGACGCCGCCCGCGACCATCTGGCGGCGCGGCTGGCGGAGCGCGACGTCCCCGCGGACGAGACTGGACGGCGGCTCAGTGACCCCTTGCATCTCGCCTGCGCGCTGGTTGGCTGCGGCGCCGCCGATGGCGCCGTCATGGGCGCCGAGGCGACCACCGCCGAGACTTTGCGCGCCGCGCTTGCCGCCGTCGGTCCGCGGCGCGGCGTCGGGCGCATCTCCTCCTGCTTCCTGATGACCCTTGGCGACGGCCGCTCGCTGGTCTACTCGGACTGCGCCGTGTTGCCTGACCCGTCGGCGGAAGAGCTCGCGGACATCGCGGTCGCCGCCGCGGCGAGCTGCCGCCTGCTCCTCGGCGACGAGCCGCGCGTCGCCCTGCTGTCGTTCTCGACCCATGGCAGCGCCCGCCATCCGCGCGTCGACAAGGTGACGGCAGCGGCAGCGATCCTCGGCCGGCGCGGCGTCGACTTCGACTTCGAGGGGCCGCTCCAGGCCGACGCCGCGCTGGTGCCGGAGGTCGCAGCGAGAAAGTCGGGTGCGACCGCGGGGCGCCCGGCGGGCCTCGGCGGCCGCGCGAACGTGCTCGTCTTCCCCGACCTCGACGCCGGCAACATCGGTTACAAGCTCACCGAGCGACTGGCCGGCGCACGCGCCCTCGGGCCGCTCTTGCAAGGACTCGCCCGTCCGGTGCACGATCTCTCCCGCGGCTGCTCGACGCAGGACGTGGTCGATGTCATGACCGTCGCCGCCGCGGCCGCAGTCTTCGCGGAAGGCAGTGGGCAGGACCTTCCGGGTGCGCGGCACACGGTGTGGCACGAAAGGAGCTCCCGGTGAAAGTACTGGTGGTGGGCGGCGGTGGCCGCGAGCATGCACTCTGCTGGAAGCTGCGCCAGAGCCCGGAGCTCACCGAGCTCTACTGCGCGCCGGGCAATCCGGGCATCGCTGCGGTGGCCGATTGCGTCCCGATCGCTGCTGAAGAGATCCACTCGCTCGCCGACTTCGCCCAGGAGGCCGGCATCGACCTGACAATCGTCGGTCCCGAGCTGCCGTTGACGCTCGGCATCGTCGACGAGTTCCTGTCCCGCGGGCTGCGGATCTTCGGCCCCAAGCGCCACGCCGCCGAGCTCGAGGGGTCGAAGGTCTTCGCCAAGGAGTTTCTGCGCCGGCACGCCATTCCCACGGCGGACTTCGAGATCGCCCACGATCGCGCCCACGCCGCGGCCGCGGCGGCCCGTTTCGGTTTTCCCGTCGTCCTCAAGGCCGACGGGCTGGCGGCGGGCAAGGGAGTCATCGTCGCTCTCGACGCCGCCGAGCTCGAGACGGCGCTGGTGACCCTGTTCGACGAGCGCCGCTTCGCCGGGGCAGCGGACCGGGTGGTGGTCGAGGAGTTCCTCGCCGGCGAGGAGGTCTCGTTCATCGCGCTCTCGGACGGCGAGCGCATCCTGCCGTTCGCGACCGCGCGCGACCACAAGCGGCTGCTCGACGGCGACCGCGGCCCGAATACCGGCGGCATGGGGGCGTTCAGCCCCTCCGGCCTGATGTCGTCCGAGGTTGCCGCCAAAGTCCTCGAAGAGGTGATGCATCGCACGATCCGCGGCATCGCCTCCGAAGGGCGGCCGTTCGTCGGTGTTCTCTACGCCGGCCTGATGCTCACCGACGAAGGCCCCAAGGTGCTCGAGTTCAACGCCCGCTTCGGCGATCCGGAGGCGCAGGCGCTCTTTCTCCGCCTCGA
>JAGOCP010000220.1 GCA_017998715.1 Thermoanaerobaculia bacterium
TCGAGGCCCTGGGCGCCCGCGTCGCCGGCTCGGTATCGAAGAAGACCTCCTTCGTCGTCGCCGGCGAGGACGCCGGCTCGAAGCTCGACAAGGCCCGCGACCTGGGCATTGAGATCCTCGACGAGGCAGGCCTCCTGCTGCGCCTGGGAATCGATAAAGAAGAAGCTCAGTAAAGAAAGGGCTCAGTAAAGAAAAAGCTCAGAAAAGAAAAGGCTCAGTAAAGAAAAGGCCCGGCAAAGAAAAAGCTCAGAAAAGAAAGGGCTCAGCAAAGAAAAGGCCCAGCAAAGAAAAAGCTCACTAAAGGGAGCTGCAGGCGGTGCCGCCTTGGCTGCGACGTCGCGTTCCTGCGGCCCAAACGCCAGGGAAGGCAGCCTGCCGGGGGTGGACCAGCGAAGGCGGGCCAGAGGGCTTTTTTCTCTTTACCAGCAGCTTTTTCTTTTCTTTTTGATTGCCCTCAGGAATGAGTTGAGTACCCATGTGTGCCAGAATGGCACCCCATGGTGCAGGATCCGCAAGTCCTTGTGATTGATGATGAAACCGGCTCGCGCGAGTCGATGGCACTGGCCATTCAGCGTGCCGGTTTCGTGGTTCGAACCTTCGACGACGCCCGCCGGGCGCTGGAGCTCCTGGAGGAGACCGACACGCCGCAGCTCGCGGTCTGCGACCTCCGCATGCCGGGCCTCGACGGCCTGGGCTTCCTCAACGAAGTGCGCAAGCGTGGCCTCGATCTGGCGGTCATTCTGGTCACCGGTTTCGGCTCGATCGAGTCCGCCGTCGAGGCGATGCGGGTCGGCGCCGACGACTACCTGACCAAGCCGGTCGATCTCTACGAGCTGCGCAAGCGCGTGCTGACGCAGCTCGAGAAGCGCCAGCTCAAGGAGAAGGTCGTCGAGCTCAACCAGCAGCTCGACAAGCGCTACGGCTTCGAGAGCATCATCGGCCGGTCGAGCCGGATGGAGACGCTGTTCGAGCAGATGCGCCTGGTGGCGCCGACCAAGTCGACGGTGCTCGTGATGGGCGAGAGCGGCACCGGCAAGGAGCTGGTCGCCAACGCTCTGCATCTCACGAGTCCACGGCGCAACGAGCGCTTTCTGGCGATCAACTGCGGCGCGATTCCGCCCGACATCCTGGAGAGCGAGCTCTTCGGCCACGAGCGCGGCTCGTTCACCGGCGCGATCGGCCGCAAGATCGGCAAGTTCGAGCTCGCCCACAAGGGGACGCTCTTTCTCGACGAGATCTCCGAGCTCTATCCCGAGCTGCAGGTGAAGCTCCTGCGGGTGCTCGAGGAGCGGCGCGTGATGCGGGTCGGCGGCAGCGAGCTGATCGACGTCGACTTCCGCCTCATCGCGGCCACCAACAAGGATCTCGAGAAGGAGATCGCCGACGGGCGCTTCCGCGAGGATCTCTACTATCGCCTCAAGGTCGTGACGCTGCGAATTCCGCCGCTGCGCGACCGGCGAGACGACATTCCTCGCCTCGCCGAGCACTATCTGATCCTGATCTGCCGCGAGCACGGGCGGGAAGCGAAGCGCTTCTCCCGCGAAGCCCTGGCGGCGCTCTCCGCCTATCCCTGGCCCGGCAACGTCCGCGAGCTGCGCAACGCGGTCGAGTCGATCGTGATCTTCCACCGCGGCGACGTCGTGCGGGTGAGCGACCTGCCTCCCGAGATCCAGGCCTGCGCGGAGGATGCCGAGCCGGGCGACGCGTTACTCGAAGCAGAACTGCGCGAGGAAGAGACGCCGTTGCCGGAGAGCGAGCCGTCCTTTCGCCGGTCGGCGCTGCCGGAGGCCGCGGGCATCGCGCTCACGGGCGCAGCGGAGCCAGCGCGCGGCACCAGGACCATGGACGAGATCGAGCGTGACGCCATTCTCGCGGCGCTCGACCGCACCGGCGGACGCCGGGTCGAGGCCGCCAAGCTCCTCGACATCGGCCTGCGCACGCTGCAGCGCAAGCTCAAGGACTACAAGGATCAGGGCTACTACCAGGAGTGAACCATGGAAACCCCGGCTGACGTTTTCGTCTATTTCGACAACATCAACGGCGAAGCCAAGCGCGGCCGCCTGTTGACGATCTGGCCGCAGGGCTTCTACGAGGTCAACCTGCAGTTGGGAGGATCCTTCAGGCGCTCCCTTCTGCCGATCTCGCGCACCTTCATTCTCGCCGCCGAGCCCGAGCTCGAGCGCGAGCCGCTGATCGAGATCGAACGCTGAGCTAGGTCGCGCTTCGTTCTCACCCCTCGGCGCGGACAGCTGTCCGCGCCGTTGTCATCGCTGCGAGCATTTCGCGCACGGCGGCGTCGAGACCGACGATCACAGCGCGTGACACCAGGGCGTGGCCGATGTTGAGCTCTTCGATCTGGCGAATCGAAGCGATGCCGCCGACGTTGGCGGCGGTCAGGCCGTGACCGGCGTAGATGCGGAATCCCAGAGTGGCACCCATGTCGGCCGAGCGCGCCGCCTCGACACGGCGGCTGGCGGCGAAGCCTCCGCGGGCGCGAGTGTAGGCGTCGGTATTGAGCTCGATGCCGGTCGCCAGACCCGCAAACGGCGCCAGCGCCTGAATGCGCGTCGGGTCCGGATCGACGAAGAGCGAAACCTCGATGCCGGCGGCGCGCAGCCGTTCGGCGCCGGCGACGAGGCGCGGCAGATGGGCGACGACATCGAGGCCGCCCTCGGTGGTGAGCTCCTCGGGGCGCTCCGGCACCAGGGTGACCTGATGCGGCCGCGCTTCGCAGGCGATGGCGAGCATCTCGTCGCTCGCCGCCATCTCGAGATTGAGCTTGCCGCGGATCGCGGCGCGCAGGCGCGTGAGGTCGCTGTCCTGGATATGCCGGCGGTCGCCGCGCAGGTGGATCGTGATGCCGCAGGCGCCGGCGGCCTCGGCGACGGCGGCAGCCTCGACCGGATCGGGGTAGTCGATCCGACGCGCCTGGCGCAGGGTGGCGACGTGGTCGACGTTGACGGAGAGCTGCAACGGCAGGGCAGTCATGAAGCGGCTCCGATCTCCTGGCGTATGGCGTCGGCGAGCGCCCCGGCGAGCTCGCCGATCGAGACCTCGTCGGGGCCTTCGATCATGATCCGCGCCAGCGGTTCGGTGCCACTGTAGCGCAGCACGAGCCGGCCCTGGGCGCCGAGGCCGTCCTCGACCCGCTGCACCTCCGCGGCGACGCGCCCGAGCTCGGCGAAGGGCGGTTTGCGCGCCACGCGGACGTTGACCAGAACCTGGGGAAAGCGTCGGAAGCCGGCGAGCTCGGCCGAGATTGTCCTGCCAGCACGGGCGGCACTGGCTCCGATGACCGCGATGCGCGCCGCCGTCAGCAGGCCGTCGCCGGTCGTCGAGCAGTCGAGGTCGACCAAATGCCCGGACTGCTCGCCGCCGAGTCTCAGTCCGTTCGCGCGCAGGGTCTCGACGACGGCGCGGTCGCCGACGTCGCAGCGCACGACGCCGACGCCGATCGCCTCGAGGGCGCGTTCGAGGCCGAAGTTGCTCATGCTCGTGGCGACGATCTGCGGCAGCGCCAGCTCGCCCCGGCTCCGCAGGTCGCGCGCCCAGAGGTAGAGCATGGCGTCGCCGTCGTGCAGGCGCCCGCGCTCGTCGAGGAGCAGCGCGCGGTCGGCATCGCCGTCGAAGGCGAAGCCGAGATCGAAGTCGCCGGTGGCGAGGCGGGCCGCGAGCGCCTCCGGGTGGGTCGAGCCGCAGTCGCGGTTGATGTTCAGGCCGTCGGGAGAAGCGAAGTGCAGCTCGACCTCGGCGCCGAGATTGGCGAAGAGCTCGCCGGCGAGTGTCGACGCGGCGCCGTTAGCGGCGTCGAGCGCCACACGCAGCCCGGCGAGAACCCGCGGTCCGCCGGCCTCGTCGACCAGCCAGTCGAGATAGCGTCGGCTCGCCGCCGGGTCGGTGGCTCGCGCGGCGCCAGTGGCGCGCGCGGCATCCGCGACCTCGGCGCCATCGGCGGCATCGGCGGTCACCGGGAGCTCGAGGTCGACCAGGTGCGACTCGAGACGCGCTTCGGCGTCCGGCTCCCATTTGAAGCCGTAGCGGTCGATCAGCTTGATGCCGTTGTCGGCCGCCGGGTTGTGGCTCGCCGAAGCGACCACGCCGGCGGCGGCCCCGCAGCGCGGCACCGACCAGGCGACGGCGGGCGTCGGCAGCGTGCCGAGATCGAGCGTCCGGACTCCCGCCGCCGCGAGGCCGGCGCTCATCCACTCGACGATCTGGGGAGAGCTCGCTCGGGTGTCGCCGCCCAGCAGCACCAGCGGCGCCTCGGGAACGGACTGGGCAGCAAAGAGCTCGCGCCCGAGGGCGAAGCCGATGCGCCGCACGGTCGAAACGGTCAGCGGCTCAGTGCCGAAGGGAGCGCGGATGCCGTCGGTGCCGAAGAGGCGACGCGTCATGGTCTCTCCTCACGCTGGTCCGTGCTCTCACCCTCGGTGGCGCCGGTACCGGGGAAGTGCATCGGCACCTCGACAGTGACGACCGACGGCTGAACGATGCGGACCAGCGGGTTGGGCGGCACGACGCTGACCGTCTGCCGGAAGGTGATGGCGTGGCCGTCGAGGCTGATCGGGCTCGTCGTCGCCGCCGTGATGCCGGCGAGCAGCGACTCGGGGCCGGTGACCTGGACCGTCTCGGGATGGGCGACCGGCGACAGCGGCTCCGCGCCAGCGGCCGGTTCGCCGACCAGCCGTGGCGAGACCTTGAGCATCTGGGTCTTCTCGCGGTCGAGGCGCAGGGCGATGGAGTTGGGCTCGATGGCGACGACCTCGAGCCCTTCCGGGCGCAGGACATTGCTCTCGTCGAGCTGCACGTCGAGGGTGCCGAAGGCGCTGCCGGTGACCTCGATCACCGCGTCCACGACGTGCGGCGCGAGTGTCCGGATCTGCCGGTCGGGGCCGCGCAGCCGCACCTTCACCGTCTGCAGCGGATCGAGGATGATGATCCCCCGGCTCGGATTGTAGGTGACGGTGGCGTCGATGAGCTTCTCGCTCACCCGCTCGCGCTTGACGAACGAGGTCGAGAACCAGACCGCGATCGCGGCGAGGAGAGCCAGCAGCCGCAGGCCCCAGACGTTCGCTTTGTGACGTGTCACCGAGTCTCCCGCGGTGTCGCGTCAGCGTCGGTAACGAGGTGGAAGTGGAGCCGCCGCGCGAGCTGCGCCCGGTCGAGATGCCGTTCGAGCTCGCCGCCGACGGCGAGCGAGATCTCGCCGGTCTCCTCCGAGACGACGAGCGCCAACGCGTCGGTCTCTTCGCTGATGCCTAATGCAGCGCGGTGGCGCGAACCGTGCTCCTTGGACAGCTCTGGATTGGCGGTGAGCGGCAGGAAGCACGAAGCCGCCGCGATGCGCTCGGCCTGGATGAGGATCGCGCCGTCGTGCAGGGGAGCGTCCGGGGTGAAGATGCTGACCAGGAGGTCGAACGAGATTCGCGCGTCGAGGGCGATGCCGTTCTCGACGTAAGTGCGCAGCCCCTCCTTGCGCTCGAAGACGATCAGCGCCCCGGTGCGACGCTCGGCGAGCGTCGTGGCGGCGAGCGCCACTTCGTGCAGGTGGGCGTCGGTCTTCGCCGGTTTGATGCCGAAGAACGGTCCGCGCCCGAAGCGCGCCAGCGCGCGCCGGATCTCGGGCTGAAACAGCACGACGAGCGCGAACGGCAGCACGAGCAGGAACTTCTGGATCAGGGTCTCGAGGGCGACCAGGTTCGCCCAACGCGCGAGATAGGAGGTCGCCGCCACGAAAGCGAGGCCGACCAGGATCTGCACCGTCCGGGTGCCGCGGATGAGCAGCAGCAGGTTGTAGAAGACGATCGCGACGATGGCGACGTCGAGCAGGTCCTGCCAGGTCAGGAGGTCGAAGAAGTCGCCGATGTTCACGCCGGACCGCCCGTTCCTGCCGAATCGATCGCCGTCCAGGCGGCGAGGAACTTGCGCGTCGCGCCGACGTCGTGGACGCGCAGCACGGCCGCACCGCCGGCCGCCGCCCAGGCGGCAGCCGCGAGGCTCGGTTCCAGCCGCTCGGCAGGCGGCTCGAGCGGCCCAGCGAGTCCGCCGAGGAAACTCTTGCGACTGGCGCCGACCAGCAGCGGTCGGT
>JAGOCP010000221.1 GCA_017998715.1 Thermoanaerobaculia bacterium
CCGTCGCCGGCGTGAGGTGGCCCGAGACGTCGGCGATCCCCTGCATCGAGTTGTCGAAGCTGCAGTCGATCCAGATACCCTTCAGATTCTCGGTGCGGTTGGCGATCTCCCACAGGCGCTGGGTGGGGCCGGTGTCGCTCGACCAGAGGAAGCTCGCACCGCCGCTTTCGATCAGGAAGCCGTAGGTGGGCACGACGTGGTTCACCGGAATCGGCGTGAAGCGCACGCCGCCGGCGCCGTTCACCTCGCCGAGGACGATCGGCACTTCGTCCTGCAGCTCATGGAAGCGGATCACCGGCAGGAGGTGGTTGGGCAGACGGGTGAAGTCCGGCCAGGTGTCGTTGTTGAACAGATGCCGGCGCAGGGCGTAGATCGTCGCCGGCGAGGCGTAGATGTCGACCGCCTCGCGGAGCTTCCCGAAGACGTTCTCGATGAAGAACGGCAACGACGAGGTGTGATCCATGTGCGAATGGGTCAGCACGATCGAATGCACCAAACGCTGGCGCTCGATCGGCAGGCTCTGCGAGAGCGAGCCGGCGTCGAGCGCGATCGCGTCGTTCAGCAGAAGGCAGGTCATGCGGCAGTCGATACTCTCGCCACCGTAACCGCCCAGGATCTCGACTTTCATCGCCTACCAGTCATTGTACTCTTGCTCGATTTTCTCCGACAAGGAACGGGCTAACACCTCCCCCGCTTCGACGCGGAAGCGGCCGGCGGAGAACAGACGTTCGAAGGCGGCGACCACCGTCGCGCAATGTTGCTCGCCGCTGTGGCGGACGATCTCCTGCGCCGCGACCTCGTAGGACAGCGCCTGGCGGTAGGGGCGGCTGGTGGTCATGGCGTCGAAGGTGTCGGCCACCGCGACGATCCGCGCCGCCAGCGGGATGGCGTCGCCAGCGAGGCTGTCGGGATAGCCCCGGCCGTCGATGCGTTCGTGATGGCTGCGCACGATCGGCAGGATCTCGTGCAGCGACTCGATTCGCGACACGATCTCCGCGCCGTCGACCGGATGCCGGCGCATCGCCGCCGCCTCGTCGTCGTCGAGCTTTCCCGGTTTGAGGAGCACCTGGTCGGGGACGCCGATCTTGCCGATGTCGTGCAGCGTGGCGCCGAGCGCCAGGCGCTCGAGCGACTCCGCGTCGAGGCCCAGCTCCCGCCCCAGCAGCAGCGAATAGGCGACCACGCGATGCAAATGCCCGCCGGTGTAGGGATCGCGCTTTTCGACCGCCTCGGCGAGCGCCGTCACCGTCTCGACGTAGAGCCGCTGCTGGGCGGCGTAGAGCCGGGCGTTCTCGAGCGCATGGGCGAGCGGGCCGGCAAACAGCTGCATGCGCCGCACGTCGCCGGCGGAGAATGCCGCCTTGCCGACCGGGTTGAGCAGCTGCAGGACGCCGATCACCCGGCCGCGGGCGGTGAGCGGCACGGCGAGAATGGCGCGGGTGTCGAAGCGGTCGCTCGCGTCCCCGCGCCAGCGCGGGTCGCTGGCGACGTCGTTGATCGTCTCGGCGCGCCCCGACGCCGCCACGGCGCCGACGATGCCCTGACCCATGGGAATGCGGAGACTCTCGATCTCGGGCGCAGCGCGACCGCGCACGACGCGAAAGAAAAGCTCGCCGGCGGCTTCGTCGAGCTCCCAGATCGAGCTCGTCTCGGCGCGGCAAAACTCCTCGGCCTTGGTGAGCGCGAGCGACAGCACGCGCCGCAGATCGAGGGTGGCGGCGAGCTCGAGGCCGATCTCCAGCAGCGCCTCCTGCTCGCGGACGCGGCGCTCGAGATCGACCGGACCTTCCCCGTTCATCGCCGCCCGAGGCTCCGGCTAGAACCGCGTGCCGATCCAGAACTGGGAAGAGAAGCCCCCGCCCAGGCTGTCCTTGAAATCCCAGAGCTTGGCGAAGTCCCAGTTGAGATCGATTCCCATCAGGTTGATGGTGACGCCGAAACCGTACGACGAGACCGCGTCCTCGAGCCGGTTCTCCTCGCTGTTCCAGAACTCGAAGTCCTGGCCGAAGATGTCGAACCAGGCGCCGCCGACATCGAGGAACACGCGACCGCGGATGCTGCGGAAATTGAGCACCGGCGTCGCCAGCACGTCGATCAGCGGGAAACGGTACTCGATGTTGGCGTAGAACGCCCGGTCGCCGACCATCGAGCGGAAGTCGACCCCGCGGAGGTCGTCGAGGCCGCCGAAGTAGAGCGGAATCGGCTCGTTGCCGCCGGCATAGCCGGTGTAGAGACGCAGCGCCATGTTGCTGCGCTCGCTGACCTCCAGATACTGGCGCAGGTCGAGCTCGTACTGCGTGTAGAGCGCGCCGCTCGCTTCCTGGTCGAAGGCATAGACCGCGTCGAGACGCCAGCGCCGGCCCGAGACCGGCCCATACTGGGTGAACACCGCGCTGTCGCCGATGAGGCTGGTCTGGATGAAGGGATAGTCGTTCTCGATCTCGACCGTCTCGGGCCGGACGACGCCGTCGTCACCGATGACGATGCCGCCGGTGGGGTAGTTCGCCTTCTGGAAGATGTAACCGGCGCCCACCGACACCCGGTGGTAGAGCGAGAACGGATAGATCCAGGAGCCCATCGCCCCGGTCTGCTGGATCGCCTGCTGGCGATCGGTCTTTTCGAACGTCGAACCCGTGACGCCGCCGAGGACGTAGAAGTCGCGCCGGTCGAACGCCTGCACCGACCAGTTCCAGCGGTGCGAGAGGTCGATGTAGACGACGTCGAAGTTCGAGAAGCTCGAGACCGAGCTGAAGTTGATGACCATCCGGCGGTCGCCCAAGTAGTCCGAGAGCGACAGGTAGGTATAGCCGAGGAGCGTCTGGTCGTCGGTGACGCCGACCGACGCCCCGGCGTCTTCGACGAAGAGCTTGAAGCCGCGGTACTTCGTCTTGTTGGCGTCGTCGAGGGTCACGCGGATGTCGGGCTCGAACTGCGCCAGCGGCTGCGAGACCGTGGGATCCGTCGGTGGCGCCGGCAGCGCGAGCTCGGCGACCGGCTTGTCGATGTCCACCAGATAAAGATCGAAGCCGCCGCGCCAGAAGCCGGCGTAGACCACCTGATCGAGCGCTCCCTCGCGCTTGAGGACCGTCGGCATGAGGCAGCCGGTGACCGCGTTGGTGAGCTGCAGCGTCTTGCCGGTGGCGAGCTCCATGGCGTAGATGTTGTCCACACCGCCGCGATCCGAGGTGAAGACGATCCAGGTGCCCTTCGAGGTATAGATCGCGTCCTTGTCGCTCCAGGCGCCCTCGGTCAGGCGGAATCGCTTGCCGGGATCGGCGAGATCGACGCGGAAGAGCTGAGAGTAGTTCTCGCCGACCACCGAGCTGAAGATGATCGAGGCGCCATCGGGCGAATAGACCGGCGAGCCGTCGTAAGTCTCGTCGTCGGTGACGTTCTTCACTTCGCGCGTCTCGATATCGACGGTGTAGATGTCGAACCGGCCGGCGCGGTTGGCGGAGAAGGCGACCGTCCGGCCGTCGGGGCTCCAGGCCGGATTCATCTGCTGCTCGACCTCCATCTCGATCGTCTTCACCAGCTTCTTGCGCAGGACGTCGAAGATCATCAGGCTCCGCCCGCGCTCGCGCTTGGCGAAGACCGCGATGTAGTTGCCGTCGGCGGAGAACGAGATGTCGCGGCCCATGCGCGCGCCGATGGTCAGGAACTGCGCGCCCAGGTACTCGTAGCTGCCGGTATAGCCCCGCGTCAGGTTGGCGATCGGCCGCCGGGTGCGGGTGTCGTAGAGCACGATGTCGAGGTCGCCGCGCGTGACCGCCAGCGCCGCCACCAGGTCACCCGAGGGCGAGGCCGCCGGCGAGAGCACCTGCTGGATCTCCCCCTTGTCGTCGCGGAACGGCCGGCCGAAGTCGGAGGGCTCGCCGGTCTCGACCAGCTGCGGCAGGTACTTCTTGCGCAGCCAGCGCCGGAAATCGAGGTCGAAATCCTCCGGGTCGATGCGGAACGAGCGCTCGACCGCCCGGTCGGCCCGGCCACCGAAGGTGTTGCGGAACTCGAACAGGAAGTCGCGGAAGCCCTCCTTGCCCCAGCGCTCCTCGATGTAGTCGAAGGCGGCGTGGCCGAAGCGGTAGGCGAGGAAGCCCGAGGTGCCGCGCTCGAGAATCGACGGGATCGAGTCGTTGACCACCGCGTCGCGCAGGTACATCTTGTCGGAGGTCGACTCGTCCTTCGCCATGTAGGAGGCCATTCCCTCCATGAACCACTGCGGCGCGCCGCCGACTCGCCCCGAGACCTTGCCGCGGTAGAGAATGTCGTACTGGAAGATGTGCGTCAGCTCGTGCGTGATCAGCGCGAAGAGCTCGCCGTCCGGCAGGTCGATCGGCAGGACCATGCGGTTGCGCACCGGGCTGGCGAAAGCGCCGACGCCCTCGGGGATGAAGTTCAGGATGATGTTGTTCTGCTCGAACGCCGAGTGCGTGGCGTAGAAGATCAGCGGAATCGGATCCTGCACCTGGTGGTCGAACTCCCGGGTCAGCCGGTCGTAGGCGCTCTCGGCGAGCGACGCGACCTTCTCCAGCTGGTTCGCTTCGGCCTCGTAGTAATAGAAGGTGAAATGCGGCGAGGCGTAGAGCTTCCAGTCGAAGTCGCGGTACTGGATCTTGTTCTTGCCGAACTGCGCGCCGGCGGAGGGAACGAGACACAGCGCGAGCAGCGCGGCGAGCGCGAACCGGGCAGAGGCGCGCCCGCGTCCGCGGGCCGATCGGTCCAGCTGGTCCAGGTGAGCCAAAGGGAACTCCTTTCAGGTCAATCGGTCAACAGGGTCCGGCTCGCCTCGACGGTCTTCTGCGTGAAAACGCCGACGATGCGGTCTTCGAGCGACGCCAGGTTCTCGAACATGCCGCGCAGCGGATCGGCGCCTTCACCCTCGAACTGCTTGAAGTCCTTGAAGTTGTCGAAGAAGATCCGCTCGCCGGTCTTGCCGTCGAAGACCATCATCGCGATGTCGTAGTCGAAGCCGGTGCGCTCGACCAGCACCTGGCGGTAGTAGACCCGCCCGTCGTAGGGCGAGACGTACTCTTCGGTGCGATAGCCGCTCTTGTCCTGGACGTCGAAGTCGAGACTGCCGGCGACGATGAGGTCGGCCTGGCTGCGATCGCCCAGGGCGCGCCAGAACTCGGCGTTGCGCGACAACACGTCGAGATCGTAGGAGGGATAGTCGACCGGGCCGCTCTCGAGCACCTTGAGCGAGGTCTCGCGCCGCAGCACCTTGACGATGTAGCGCTCGAACTCGCGCTGGACGTTGAGCGATGAGGCGCCGGGGGTCTCGCCGGCGCCCTCGCGGGTGACGACGATGAACGGCGCCGGCACGATCGTGCGCTTGCCGGTGAGATCGATGCGCGCCCGCATCGGCAGGCGGAGCTTCACCTCGACGGCGGCGCTCGCCGGCAGGGCCGCTACGAGCTGAACGAGGAGCGCGGCCAGAATCCAGCGCTTGCGCAACGAGTGTCGGGATCCGGTCACGGCTCACCTCTCTCTACGGCACCCGCGGGCGGCGGGCTCGCTGCCGGCGGGATTGCTGCCGGCACCTCGACCGGCGTCGGTGAAGGAGCTGCGGCGGGATCGACGGGCGGTGCTGCCGGCGCCGCGGACCCTTCGGCGGCGGGGGCCACCGGCGCCGGCGCCGTCACCGGCGTGCCGGGCTTGCGCGGCCGGTAGCCCTGGTAGAACTCGGCGAAACGGGAGTAGTTCTGCTTGACCGCTTTGTTCTCGGGCGCGAGCCGCAGCGCTTCGCGGTAGGCGGCGAGCGCCTCTTCGAACCGCCCGCCGGCTTCGTAGCAGATGGCCAGATTGTTGAGGATCGAGACACTCCCGGGATCGAGGAGACGCGCCTGTTCGAAGCGGAAGAGCGCTTCGCTCCACAGCCCGCGTTTGGCCATGTCGACGCCGAAGCCCAGCTGCGACTTGCCGTTCAGGGCCGATTTCCCACTTGCGCCGGGAGCGCCGAGCACGCTTCCCAGAAGGACCGACATCGTGACTGCGCAACGCGCGACCTTGAGCCGGTTCATAAACCCCCTCTTGCTCGCCGGCCTGGGAAGCC
>JAGOCP010000222.1 GCA_017998715.1 Thermoanaerobaculia bacterium
GAGAAGGCTCCGTAGGGAGGAGAGACCGGATCTTGACCGGCGCGACCGACTCATAGAAGCCGACTTTCCAGGCCTCACTTTCGGCAGGCCTGGCCCCTGCCCCCGGGAGGGGGCGCGCGGCGCCCAGTCCGGCAGAGAATCGTTCTCGGTTGCCCGAGAGGGCGGAGGGGGGCGGCGATGAATTCGATCCGGCGGGGAGTGGTCGGAGTACAGGCGGCGAAGAGTTCGTTCCTACTTGCCGTGGCGGGAGCGCTCGCGGGCATCGCCGCTCCGGCCTGGGCTCAAGGGCCTGCGCTCCCTCTGACCGGGGAGTTGCAAGCGAACCAGTTCACGAACGGCGACCAGGGCGCACCGTCGGTCGGGATGGGCGACAACGGCGTCCACGTTGTGATCTGGACCAGCTTCGGACAGGACGGCGACGAAAGCGGCATCGTCCACCGCCGCTTTCCTGCCGACGGGACGCAGCCGTTCAACGAATCGGTCCTCAACCAGCAGACGGCGAACGACCAGGAAAGTCCCGGCCTCGGCATGAATGCGAATGGCGACTGGATCGCAACCTGGGATACGACGACCGCGGGTCAGGGGCTCCGTGGGCGCGCCTCCAGCCTCAACGGCACTTCCATCGGCAACGAGTTCGCCGTTTCGGTCGCGACGGACGCGGCGCCGCAGTTCCCCGTCGCCGCTCGCGCCGACGACGATAGCTCGATCGCCGTCTGGTCGATCCCCGGAGCCGTCCTCTTCCGGCGCTTCGACGCTTCCAGCGCGCCGATTACCGGCGACAGCGACGGCACGCCCCAGAGCTCGAGCGGCGCCCGCCCTGCGGTCGGGCTGCGCCCGGCCGGAGGGGCCTGGCTCGCTTACGCGGCAAGCGACGCGGACGAGGTGGGTGTCTTTGTGCAATCGTTCGACGCCGCGGGGGACGCCGACGGTGCGGTCTTCGCCGTGGCGGCGAGTCCCGCTAACCCCCAGACCCAGGCCTCCCTGGACACGGCGGCCGACGGCGGATTCGTCATCGCCTGGCGCGACCTCGTGCTCGGAGTCCGGGTGCGCTGCTTCGGCGCAGACGGCTCCCCCCGGAGTGCCGAGATCGCCGTCGACCCGATCGGGCCGTTGAAACTCGACGTCGGCGTGGCGCCGGACGGCCAGTTCGTCGTCGTTTTTCACGACGAGCTCATCTGGGCGCGCGAGTTCGACCGCACCTGCCGGCCGGTGGGCGACGCGTTTCAGGTCAACGAGACGGTTGAAGGGCTCCAGCGCAGCCCCGACGCGGCGGCTGGCCGCGACCGTTTCGTCGTCGTCTGGCACACCCAGAACCTCGACGACGACGGCGTCGCCGTCGCCCGCCGGCTCTACCGCTTCCGGACCATCTTCGCCGATGGGTTCGAGGAGGAGAATCTCGTGGCCTGGAGCAGCACGGCCCCATGAGGCCGGGCGAGATCCCGAGAGAGCGCGAAACGCTCCTGTAAGGCGCCAACCGAGCCTGCCGAGCGCAAATCGAGCGAATTCAAGCTGGCGAGGGGCGCCGCCGCCGACGAGAGCCATCCTCGCCGGGGAAGGGAGATCCTCCCCACGCCTCGCTGCGCCCCGCAGATGGGAGCATGTAACCGCCCCCAGCGAGCTTCGCGCCCGACCCGAATCCGCCTCAGGGCGGGTAGGTGTCCCCGGCGTACCTCCTGCGAGCAGATCTGGTCACAAACCGTGACCAGCTCCACTTGAAATCACAAATTGTGATTTCAAGTTGGGGATCCTCCGGAGTGTTGTGCCCCTCATCGGATTTGCCGCCAGATCCGGACGTTCGTTCTCGTCTTACCTCCTGGATAGGCAATGCGGAGCCGACTCGATCGCGAACGAAAGCGATCCTCGGGTCGCCGACGGAAAGGACCCGCGATGACATGGAGTCTTTCTCGGTGAGGATGGGGTGACGGAACAGGTCGAGCTGGCGGCGATGCCAATGCAGGTGGACCCGAGGAAGCTGGTTAGCTACCTCCTCTCGCGTTCGCATCCTGTCGGGCAGCGGAAAGCCAGGTACTTCCGGGCGCTCGGTTTTGACGCCGAGACTCCGAAAGCGCTCGAAGAGGCACTTATCGTGCGCGCAAGAGAGAATCCGGTCGTGAGTCGCGAAGAGACCGGATTCGGGACAAAATATGTCGTCGACGGGCCGTTCCGTGGATCGGGCGGCGAGCGGGTCGAGCTCAGGTCGGTCTGGTTCGTCGAAACCGGAGCGGACGTCGCGCGATTCGTGACGGCCTATCCGATGGGAAGGAGGAGGTTATGAGTGAAGCAGCCGTGATGCGCGAGCTCGAGATGGTCGTGCTGCGACGAGACCTCCCGGGAGCGAAGCTCGAAGCCGGGGACGTCGGAACGGTCGTCCTGGCACATGCCGGGGGCGCCGGCTTCGAAGTCGAATTCGCCACGCTCGCCGGCGAGACGATCGCCGTCGTCACCGTGCCTGCCGAAGATCTCCGCGCGATCGCCCCCGACGAGATCGCGCACGTTCGCCGCGTCGCATGAAGGCGTCGTTCCGCTCACTGCCAAGCAAGGAGACCTGAGATGGAACGCGTGACTGCGGTGCGGGCGCTCCCGACCTACCGCCTCGAGATCGAGTTTTCCGACGGCGTCCGCGGAGTCCTCGACTACGAAGACCGGCTCTTCGGCCCGATGATGGAGCCCCTGCGCGATCCGGCCCGCTTCGCGGAAGTCGGTATCGACGAGCTCGGTGTCATCTGCTGGCCGAACGGCGCCGACCTCGCCCCCGACGCCATCTACGACCGCCTCAAGGCCGGAGCCGCTGGCGCCCGCTGAGGGACCTCCGAACCAGCAGCCCGTGCCCCGCAGCTGGGGACATGGAAGCGGCGAACGTCAAGACCGTTTTCTGAGCAGTCTCGCCGGCCTTCGCCGCCAGATCCGCGCGCCCGATTCCGTCTTACTTGGTAGAAAGAGTCTCGGGCGGAGCCGCTCGCGAAGAGTTCGTTCGTTTGAGGTCACAAATTGTGACCTCAAAGCCAACGCCGGGGGCGAGAGGTTCTCTGCAAACATCCGGCGCTGGTGGAGGTTCTGACGGCATGACCGGCGGAGAGAAGGCCGCCGCCGAACGTGTACCCGAAAGAGACACGTTTCTTGGATATGTCCAAAGATCCCGTTATTTTGGACATATTGCGGTCTCACGGCGCCGCCGCGCCCTTCGCTGACTTCGCCCCGTCTCGCGAGGTGCCAGCCACCTTCCCGCAGAAAACAAAAAAGGCAATGTCGACTTGCGCCGAACAAAGCCTCCGCTGGGAATCATGCCACGCCTTCGAGGCAATGAAGAAAGTCCTGGCGCTGCCTACCCCGAGATCGCCCCCGCGCCGAGGTGGCTTTTCAGCCGCTGGCGTGCCTGACCGGGCCCGGCGTTCCTCGCCTGGCCTCGGCCTGGGGCTCGTCTTCTAGATCCTGCCCCCGACCTGCGGCAGCGAACTTGAGGTCACAGATTGTGACCTCAAACAGTGGAAGTCCCGGGGAGGCGACATCCAGTCCAAGGCCTGATCGCGCGAGGCGAAGCCGCCTGGGCACCCCGCTGCCGCCAGATCCGCGCTCCCGATTCCGTCTTACCTGTCGTCAACAGTTCTGGCGGCAGAGCTCCCTGCGAACCGGACGGGAGAAGAGAGGACGAGGAAGGGAAGAGAGCCATGAAGAAAATGCCGGCGGTGGAGCTCGGCCTCTGACCCCTACACTGCCATCGCCTAGGCTGCGCATCTTCGTCAGCAGTGTCCAGAAGGAGTTCGCGAAAGTCCGCGTGGACCTGCGGGCTTTTCTGCTCGGCGACGCCGTGCTGCGACGCTTCGTCGCGGAGGTCTTCCTCTTCGAAGGGCTTCCCGCTCGTGACCAGCGCGCCGATGAGATCTATCTTGGCGAGGTGGGCCGATGCGACGTCTATCTCGCGATTCTCGGCTACGACTACGGTTCCGGGGATGCGGCGGGCATTTCCCCAACCGAGCACGAGTTCGACGAGGCCACGCGCCGGGGGAAGACGCGGCTGGTCTACGTCTGGGGTTCGGATGAGCAGCGACGCGATGCGAAGATGAAGGCGCTCGTGCTCAAAGCGAGCGGCGACCTCGTCCGGCGCCGCGTCGAGGACGCGAGCGCGCTGACGGCCGAGGTTTACTCCAGCCTGGTGGACCATTTCGACCGGATCGGAGCGCTGCGCATTCCGCCCTTCGATACCGCGGCTTGCGACGGCGTGAGCCTGAAGGATCTGTCGCGCAGGCGCATCGACTGGTTCCTCCGGGCAGCCCGTCACGAGCGCGGGTTTCCGCTGGCGGCGAGCACCGCGACGCGGACGCTCCTCGCCCACCTGAACCTGCTCCACGATGGCGCGCCGACGAACGCCGCGGCGCTTCTCTTTGGCGTGGCACCGCAGCGTTCCCACCGCGCGGCCGAAATCAAGTGTGTGCACTGCCACGGTACCGAGTATCGGCGCCCCTTCGGCTCGCAGCAGAATTTCGGCGGCGACCTCTTCGAACAGCGGGATCAGTCCGCGGATTTCGTCCTGGCGAAGATCAACCGCGCCGTGGGGACGCGCTCCGATGGCCCTCAGGTTCCGGTCACCTACGAGATCCCGCCGGAGGCGATTGCCGAAGCGATCATCAACGCGCTGGCGCACCGCGACTACAACAGCAACGGCTCGGTCGAAGTGCGCCTGTTCGCGGACCGGCTCGAGGTCTGGAACCCCGGCGCGCTCCCGGGCACGCTGACCCTGCAGAGCCTGCGGGAAGATCATGCTTCGGTCCCCAACAATCCGACGATCGCCGAGTCGCTCTATCTGACGCGCTACATCGAGAAACTCGGATCAGGTACGCAGAAGATGATCGAGCTCTGCCGCAGCGCAGGGCTGCCCGAACCGGATTTCGAACAGCGCGAGGGATTCTTCGTCCTCACCCTCTGGCGCGATCGATGGACGCCGGAGAATCTGGTGCAATGGAGTCTGAACGACCGCCAGGCGAGCGCGATCGCCCTGCTGCGCCAACAGGGTCAGCTGAGCAACGCGCAGTATCAGGCGGTCGCGGGCGCCAGTCGGCCGACGGCAAAGCGGGATCTCGAAGACATGGTGGCGAAAGGGATCCTGCTTCCGAGGGGCCGGGGCAGGGGCGCCCACTACGTGCTTGCCGGGAAATGGGTCAAGAATGGCGCAAGTGAAACATCGCCGAGAAATGGCTCATAAATGGCTCAAATGGCTCACGGCCCACCGCCGACCCCCGCAGTCAGCACCCCGCGGGCGGGGACTGCCCAATCGAAGGTGCCATCCGATTTTCCGACCAGAGGCGGGGGCCAGCCGCTAGCTCGCGGAGGTGGTCACAAACTGTGACCACCTCCGATCGATGAAGGTGCGGGTGAAGGTATCAGGCAATCTCCCAGCCCGCGAGTCGAAGGCTCCCTGACAACCGCACCGCCAGATCCGCCCGCCCAATTCCGTCTTACCTGTCGATACGAGTCTTTGGCGGCAGAGCCTCCCCGGTTCCATCAGACCGGAGGTCAGTTCGTTCAGACGCTGATGCGGGCGGCGCCGTCGACTACCCCGGTCACCGGGGAAGTCACCGGGGAAGTCGGGAGGGTCACCTTGGCAGCAGCAGGAAAGGTGATGAGCCCGGAAGAGCGCCTCCTTGCCGCCCTCGATGGCGAAAAGTCACGCCAGGAGCTTCAAGAGGCCCTAGGCCTGAGACACGAGGATCACTTCCGCGCGGCCTACCTGCAGCCGGCACTCGACGCCGGCCTGATCGAGATGACGATTCCCGACAAGCCGACGAGTCGCCTGCAGAAGTACCGGCGCACCGCCCGAGGTGAAGGAAAGTAAGGCCAGAGGAACGCCCGGGGGGCACCACGAAGGGGACTGCCGAGAGGGGGCAGCCGGCGTTTCGCTAACGACTCGCCGCTGTGCCCTCCGATGCCTCCGCCCCGTCCGCCCCCTCCGCCGCCCCTGCCAACATCGCCAACCGCATCATCACCCTCACCCTGAGCTCCACCCACCTCTCGACC
>JAGOCP010000223.1 GCA_017998715.1 Thermoanaerobaculia bacterium
TGCACGGCCAGGGTCCGCGGCCCAACGGCGTCGAGCGCCGCGCCGCATGTCGCGCCTTCTCCCGGTGCTTCCTCGCGCCGGCGCAGCAAGCGGAGGCGGTCAGTCAACCGGTTCACGCATGAACCGGTTCCGGCTCGCCTGCGCTGCCCTCGGCCTGATTCTGGCCGCGGGCAGCGTCTCCGCGGAGACATCGCCGGCGCCGGAGACCGTCCGCTGGTCGTCCTCGGTGGGTGAAGTCGTCTTCGCCCACCAACGCCACGCGGAGGAGTACGGCGCGGAGTGCGTCTCCTGCCATCACGAAACCGTCGCCGCCAATCTCGCCGTTCCCCACCCGGACTATTTCGACGGCTTCTGGGTCGACTGCAAGGGGTGCCATACCGGCGGACCGACTCCGGCAGTCGAGGGCAAGTGCGCGTCCTGTCACCCCGAACGCGTCTCCGGGCTCAACCAGGAGATGCCGACCACGAAGGTTGCCATCCATCGCAGCTGCTGGAGCTGTCACGACCGCGGCACCGGCGCCTCCGCCACCAAGCAATGCGGGTTCTGTCACCAGCGCCCGGCGTCTCCGCGGGCGGCCCCGGCCGGCGCGGCGGCGACCAAGTGAGGCCGTCATGAATCGACGCACTTTCCTGAAGATCGGCACCGCCGCCGGCTCGGCCCTGGTAGCGGGCAGCGCCGCCGCCAAGGAGAACGGCGACTCCGAGGAGTTCGTCGGCGTCCTCGTCGACACGACGCGCTGCATCGGCTGTCGTGCCTGCGAGCGCGCCTGCTCGGTGGAGCACGAGCTGCCGGTGCCCGACATCGAGAACGACGGCGCCCTCGCCGCCGTGCGGACGACCAGCGAGACGCAGTGGACCGTGGTCAATCGCTTCGCGACCAGCAAGGGCGACGTTTTCGTCAAGAAGCAGTGCATGCATTGCGGTCAACCCGCCTGCGGCGCCGCCTGTCTGACCAACGCCATGGAGAAGACGCGCACCGGTCCGGTGATCTGGCACCCGAACAAGTGCATGGGCTGCCGGTTCTGCATGGTCTCGTGTCCGTTCGACATCCCGAAGTTCGAGTTCCACTCCTGGAATCCCAAGATCCAGAAGTGCTCGCTGTGCTTCGAGCGCCTGCAGCAGGGCCTCGAGCCCGCCTGCGTCGGCTCCTGCCCGACCGATGCGCTCACCTTCGGCACCAAGCGCGAGCTCATGGAGATCGCCCGCCTGCGGATCTACCACCACCCCGACCGCTACGTGCACAAGATCTACGGCGAGTCGGAGGTCGGCGGCACCGGCTGGCTGTATCTGTCGGCGGTGCCGTTCGAAGAAATCGGTTTCCGCACCGACCTCGGCTCGACGACCTATCCCGAGTACACGAGGAACTTCCTCTACGGCGTGCCACTGGTGCTCTTCGGCCTGCCTGCGCTGCAGCTCGGCCTCCACCTCCTGTCCGACAAGAAGGAAGGCAGCCTGGAGGGCTCCGAGTCATGACGACGATGCCACTGGTCCCCGCGCCGCAGCGCTTGCCGCTCCGGCGCTTCCTGCTCGCCGAGCTCAAACCGAAGGCGCCGTTCCTGACGCCCTTCAACCTGATCTCGATTCCGGTCATCCTTCTCGGCATCGCGGTGCTCATCCGACGCTTCATCTACGGCCTGGGCTCGATCACCAACCTGTCGCAGGACCATCCCTGGGGGCTCGGGATCGGCTTCGACGTCGTGACCGGAGTCGCCCTCGCCGGCGGCGCCTACGTGCTGGCCTTCGTCGTCTACGTGATGCGGCTGGAGAAGTACCATCCGATCCTGCGTGCGACGGTGCTCAACGGCCTGCTGGCGTACATCTTCTACGCCGGCGCGCTGGTCCTCGATCTCGGCCGCCCCTGGCACGTGATCAACCCGATCATCGGCAACTCGTTCGGCTACAACTCGGTGCTCTTCCAGGTCTCGTGGAGCTTCCTGCTCTACATGATCGTCGAGATGGTCGAGCTCTCGCCGGCGTTCGCCGAATGGCTCGCCTGGAAGAAGGCGCGGCGCTTCCTCGCCTCGCTCGCTCTGGGAGCGGTCATTCTCGGCGTCACGCTGTCGACGCTCCACCAGGCCGGCCTGGGCGCACTCTTCCTGATGGCGAAGTCGAAGATCCACCCGCTCTGGTATACCGAGTTCATACCGATCCTGTTCTTCGTCTCGAGCATTTTCGCCGGTCTGTCGATGGTCATTCTCGAAGGCACGCTCACCCATCGGCTCTTCTTCCGGCAGATCGATCCCAAGAAGCACGGCTCGTTCGACGACCTGCTGCTCGGTCTGGGCAAGGGAGCCGCAATCTCGCTCTTCACCTACTACTTCTTCAAGCTCCTGATCTTCCTGCACGAGCGGCAGTGGGACCTGCTGGCGACGGGCTGGGGCGCCTGGTACCTCGTCGAGGTGATCGGTTTCGTGCTGGTGCCGTGCGTGATGTTCGCCTATGCCGTGCGCCATCGGCGGCCGGGCCTGCTGCGCGTCGCCGCCGCGGCGACGCTCATCGGCGTCCTGCTGAATCGGCTCAACATCTCGATCATCGCCTACAACTGGCATCTGCCGGTGCACTACTTCCCGAGCTGGCAGGAGTTCGTCGTCACGCTGACCGTGGTCTTCACCGAAATCTGGGTCTTCCGCTGGATCGTCCTGCGCCTGCCGATCCTGCGCGAAGCACACGAGCTGCCGTCCCCGCGGCCCGTCGAATCGCAGGCGGGCTAGAGCTCCGGAAGGAGGCTGCATGGAAACCTATCGCTACGTCAACATCTTCGAGACCAAGGGCCTGGAGTACCTGCTCCTCGCCTCGTTCCTGGTCCTGTTCGTAGTGCTGGTGCGCTACCTTCAGGCCACCGGCCGCAAGGGCTGAGGCCCGGTCGCACCCCGTCCAAAGTCCACACCTCGCACTGACTTTGGACAGGTCCACGCCGCCCGGCGGCGTCTCTAGTATCGCGGCATGAACTTCGGTTCGAAGCCGCAGTCCGGCGCCGGGGCACTCTCCCCGGCGCGCATCTATGCCTGGTTCTGCGCGCTCTTCCTGCTGCTCCAGGGCGCCAGCACGCTCGCCGCCCGGCTCGTCCCGGCGGTCGATCGGGCTTTTCCGCTGCTGCTGGCGACGACGCGGATGGTGCCGAAGCACTCCCTTCTCCATATCGCGACCGCGGTGCTCGCTTTCGGCGCGCTCGCCCTCGGCGCCCGCGCCGCCTGGTGGTTCGCCGCACTCTTCGGCACGTTCTACGCCGCACTGGGGGTCATCGGAGCCAGCGGACTTGCCGGCGGAGGCGGCGCGGAGGAGCTGTGTGGAGTCACGGCCGCCCTCGGCCTGCAGACTTTCGATCATCCGTTCCACGTCCTTCTCGGTCTGCTCGGCATGGTCGCCGCCTGGCGCACGCCACGCCGCATCGAGATCGAAGCCGTACGACCGACTTCCAAGCTGTCGACACTCGAGGCGGAGGACAAATGAAACCGGGCCTGGCCGCGCATCGCGTCTATTTCTTCGTCGTCCTCTGGTTCACTCTCTGGGTCGGCTTCTTCGGCACCTTCCGCCCGGAGGAGATCCTGCGTGCCCTGCCCTGGCCGGTGCCGCCGCTCCACGCCCGCTTCATCGGCGCCTTCTATCTTTCAGCGACCGTCTTCCTCCTGCTCTCGCTGTTCGCCAAGTCGCTGCTCGCGGTGCGGACGATCGTTCTGATGGCGTTCACCTGGACCGGCTGGCTGCTGCTCATCACCTTCATGCATTGGGAGACCTTCGACTTCTCGCGTCCGCAACCCTGGTTCTGGGTCGTCGCCTACGTCCTCTTCCCGATCACTGCGGCTTGGTTGGCCTGGGCGGGTCCGGCGACTCCGCGGCCCGCTTCCGGGCTCGTCACCGAGTCGTGGGTCTTCGCGGGGCTACGCCTGCAGGGAGGCGTGCTCCTCGCCCTTGCCGCCGCCTGTTTCTTTGCGCCGCAGTGGATCGTGACGATCTGGCCGTGGAAGATCTCGCCCTTTCTGGCACAGGTCTACTCCGGCCCGCTGATCGCCTATGCCGTGGCAAACCTGATTCTTGCCGCGCGCAGGAACTGGCCCGAGACGCTGATCCCCGCGGTCGGCACGCTCGTCTTTGCGGGCCTCGCTCTGATCGCCTCGCTCAGGCACTCGGCGCTCTTTACTCCCGGCAGCCCTTCGCAGATCGTCTGGTTCGCCGCCCTCGTCCTGGTGGCGCTCTTCGCCGCATTCCTCGTCTACCGCGCTCTCCAGGCTGCGCGGCCACACTGAACGACTCTGCCCTTTTCCCAAGGAGACCCATGCGATCCACACCGATCGGCTGGCCGCTGCGATTCTGGTTCCTCGTCGAGGTCTTCTTCGCGGTCTCGGCGACCTCGACTGTCGCTCTCCGGCCGGCGGAAACGGCGACGAGCTTCGCCTGGAACATCCAGCCGCCGGTCATGGCGGCGCTCTTCGGCGCGTTCTATCTCGCGCTCGCGCCGGTGGTCTTCATGGCCATGTTCGCCCGGCGATGGGAAGCAGTACGGGTCTTCGTGCTGCCGGGGATGCTCTTCACGTTCACCCAGTTGGTGGTGACCTTCCTGCACTGGGAGCGCTTCCTTCACGGCACACTCGCCTTCCAGATCTGGTTCGCGAGCTACCTCCTGCCGCCGGGGGTCTTCCTCGGCTGCTACCTCTGGCAGCAGCGCAGAGCCGGACCGGAGCTCGGCGGCCCGGACGATGCGCCCCTGCCGCGGTGGGCAAGGATCGCGCTGGTGGTCCTGGGTGGCGCTCTCACCTTCGAAGCGCTCGCCGGCCTCGTCTTTCCGGCCTGGTTTTCGGGCTGGGCGCCGTGGAAGATCACGCCGCTCAACGCCCGCGCCCTCTCCGGCTACACCCTGCTGCTCGGCACGATGCTGCTGTCGATGGCGCGCGAGAACGACCGCGACCGGGTGCGGATCCTCTCGCCGTTCCTGATCCTCCTCCTGCCGGCGGTCGCGTTCCAGGTCCGCCGCTTTCCGGAGCAGGTCGACTGGAGCCACCCGCGGATCGCGATCGTCCTCGCGGTGCTTCTGCCGGTGACCGTCCTGGGCCTTGCCCTCGCCCGCGGCGGCGGCGGGAGGTCGCCGATTCCCCTCCCAGGGAATCGGAGCTAGAATCCGACAAATTTCGAAGGACCGAGGTTGCACCGCCTCCGCTTGCCAACGCGAGCGAGCGGGAGCGACGACCTCCTCCGCCTTCGACAGAGGAGCCCTGACCATGAACAGCCGACGCCTTGCCACCCTTGTCGCCGCCGCGGCCCTCGTCCTGCTCGTCGGAAGTGCAAGCCCGGGGCAGGCCCAGCTCTGCACCCTCACCGCCAGCGGCGCCACTTACACCATCCCGGCCGCAAGCCACTACGACAACTCGCAGACCTCGAACCTGACAGGAGTCGGCACCGGCGACTACCTCTTCGAGGACGGCTGGTGGTTCCGGGTTTCGGGCGACACCCAGGAGTCCTTCTTCCCCGCGCCGACCACGACGACCTGCGCCGGCGCCGCCGGTACGATCACCTGGGCCGACGTCAATGCGCGGGGCCTGTTCAGCGCCTCGCACGCCCTGACGCTCACCTCTGCCTCGGCGAACACGGGCGAGCTGATCCACACCATGACGATCACCAATCTCAGCGCGGTCAACGCGTTGACGATCGAGCTCTTCCATGGTGCGGATTTCGACGTCAACGGCACCGCCGGGACCGACAACGCGACGCTCGGGACACCGAACACGTTCATCCAGATCAACGACACGACCGCAGGAGCGGCCGAGTACCGCGCCTTCAATCCTGCGGCGAACGCCTACCTGGCACGGCCGTTCGCCGCCACCACCGACGTCTTCGGCGTTCTGGGGGATACGGCAGTCACCAACTTCGACAACACCGGGCTGCCTGCGACCAACTTCGACTTTACCGGCGCTTTCCAGTGGTCGCTGTCCATTCCGGCGAGCGGCAGCGCTTCGGTGAGCGTCGCGATGGCGGGCAACACGCCGTCGACGCCGGTCTCGCTGCAGAGCTT
>JAGOCP010000224.1 GCA_017998715.1 Thermoanaerobaculia bacterium
CTCCGTGGCCGGTGATCGGCAACCACGACGCTATCTCGTCGGACTCGACGACCCAGAGTGGACCGTTCTTCGACATGTTCTCGTTGCCGGCTGCGGGGGAGGCGGGCGGGGTCGGCAGCGGTACCGAGGCCTACTTCTCCTACAACAGCGGCGACCTGCACGTGGTGCAGCTCGACTCGGCCGACTCGGACACGACGCCCGGTTCGCTGATGCTCACCTGGCTCGCCGCCGACCTCGCGGCGAACACCAGGGCCTGGACGATCGTCGATTTCCATCATCCGCCGTACACCAAGGGCACGCACAACAGCGACAACCCGGCCGACTCGGGCGGCATCATGCAGCGGATGCGCGAGAACGTGGTGCCGATTCTCGAGGCGCACGGCGTCGACCTGGTGCTCACCGGGCACAGCCACGGCTACGAGCGCACCTTCCTGATCGACGGGCACTACGGCACGACGGACACCTTCGTGCCGGCGACGATGCTGCGCCAGGGAGGCGACGGCGATCCGTTCGGCGACGGCGCCTACAACAAGGCGCCGGGGCCGCACAGCGGCACGGTCTACGTGGTCTCGGGCACCGGCAGTCGCTTCGAAGGGACGATCACTCCGTGGCCGGCGCTCGCCGTTGGACTTTCGGAACTCGGTTCGCTGGCGATCGACATCGACGGGCAGGATCTCGACGTCCGCATGATCCGCCCGGACGCGACAGTGGCCGACCACTTCCGCATCCACCACCTGACGGATCTCTTCACGGACGGCTTCGAGCGCGGCAACACCGACAGCTGGTCGTCGGCGTCACCGTAGCGCCGGACGCGCGGCGCCGTTTCGGGCGCCGCCTCAGGCTTCGGGTTCGCGGTCGCGCTCGTCCTCGCTGGCCTGGTCGGCGAGGTGATGCGCCGCCGCGTCTTCCTCGAGGCCGTCGAGCAGCTGCCGCACCTCCGCCTCGCGGTCGCGTTCGACCAGGATGTGCACCGGTCCGGTGAGAATGCTGAAGCCGGTCCCCAGGCGGCCGAGCCCGAAGAGGTCCTGAATCCCCTCGCCCTGGGTGAGGTGGGGGACGGCGGCCTCGTCGAGAATCGAGTGCGCCATCGCCAGCAGCCCCGGATCGCCGGTTTCGAACACCGTCACCAGATCGCGATCCGACGGATCTCCCGGCTCCGGCGGCAGCACCGCGACCAGCGGAACGTCACAACTCTCGCAGCGGCTGAACCCTTCGCGATACTCCGACCTGCATTGCGGACAGAACATGGGGTCCTCTCTCCCGGCATTCCGGGCTCGGGATCATTGTAGTGCCGCAAGGCCCTCGCGCGTGCCTACCGCAATGGCCGTCGCGCCAGCATCTTGATCGCCGTCGCCTCGGCGCGGTGAGCGGGCAGGCCAGACCTCACATCGAGCTCGGCGATAGCGAGAAAGGTCCGCCAGTGAGGAGAGATCGCGGACCTGCCAAGGTGCAGGTGCGCCAGCCAGACCGTGGGCTGAGCCGGGAACCAGAAGGCGCCTGCGATCTCCAGCGGGACGAGTCCGTGGTCGCGGGCCAACGCTTCGAGCTGGCTCGCAGAGTACCCGGGCCGGACATGTTCATGAGTTTCGCGCTCGCGACGGCAAAGTTCGGGATCGGCCTGCTCACTCTCGCTGGCGAAAGGTACTTCGAGGTAGAGGTGGCCGCCTGGGCGGACGAGCTGCGCCATTCTTGCGAAGACCGAACGATCTTCCTCGATGTGCTCGAGGCATTCGATCGAGAAGACGAGATCGGATGCCGGGAGCAGATCGGCGAAATCTGGATCGAGCAGGTTGCCTTGCCGGAAGCGGAGATTGGGCAGCTCGACACCGGCATATGGGGCCCGCAGGTCCACGCCACAAACAGACAGGCTGGAATTCCGGCGGGCCAGCCAGGTTTCGTGGAGTCCGCCTCCGCTGCCGACCGAGAGGGCGCTTCCGAGAGTTCCCGCGCGCTCGATGGCATCGAGGAGATGCGCCAAGCGAAATAGCCCCAGACCGCCATCGAGACCCAGCAGTTCTCTGCCCAGCCACTCGTCGATCGGATCGTCGGTCGCCGGTTCTTCTTCTGCAACAGTAGGCTCGGCGGCGCTCTTCCTCCAGCTCGACAACGCTCGGCGCCAGGGAGTCATTGGTTGCCCTCCCACTTGGCGTCGATCCGCGGCGCGTCCGCCTTCTCGATTCGAATTGGTCGAATGTGGGATCTCGAGCGACAAATTGGGTAGAACAGAGAATCCTCCAGTGCGCCGCGGTAGTTCCTCGATGCTGCTGAGAGCGATCGACGCGATCCTACAGGAGCTCGGATCGAGCTCCGCGACGACGGGACCGCCCGAAACGTATATGTTGCAGTCCAGCGCGAAGGTAAGGTGTGAATGGACAGTTCTTCGAGAGATCACTCCCTCAGGAGCGCGCGGCGATCGATCCCGGCGCGAGTCGCGGGTCAGGCCCTTGGAGCGGCAGCGATAGCGCTCATCGTCTGGGGTCCTGCGCCTGTGGCTCGAACCCGTGTCGATGTGCGGGCCGGTGGCGCGGACCTGCACGCGGCGGCCTTCGCGGTCGTGCTCGATGTCCGCGTGCCGTATTCGGGCGAGTTCGAGCTGCGCCTCGTGGGCCAATGCACCCAAGGTCCCGAGGCTCGCTTCCGCGTCCAGGCGGGCACCCACCCTCATTCCCTGCGCGCCAAGGTCGCTGCCGGCGATCTCCCAGCGTCGGTCCCCTTGCGTCGCGCCGGTGGGGAACGCGCTTTTGTTACCCTGCCGGCCGGCGGATTCCAGGTCGTCGTCGAATCCGACTCCCCCGGATCGCGCTTCGATGCGCTGCAACTGATCTCGACCGCGGGCCGCGGCACACTGACCTTCGAAGGCGAGCAGGGACGGGTGCGATCCGGCTCTGGGCTCATCTTCCTTTCGCCCGTGGCTTCGGGCGGCGCGATGGTCGGATCCCTGAACTCGCCAGCCGCGCGCGAAGAAGTTGTGCAGACCTTTCGCGCCAGTGCCGATGGACTCGACGCCGTGCGGGTGGCTGTGCGACCGCGAATGCCTTCCGGCCGGGTGCGATTCGAGCTCGCCAAGTCGGGAGGTGCCGCGGCACATTTCGATCGGCGCTTCGAGATCGGCGATCTGTCGAGGGTCGGGGAAGTCGCGACCCTGCGCTTCGCGCCGCTGGCCGCCAGCGCTGGCAAGGAGTACGAACTGCGAGTGACCGTCGAGCCGGGCGGAGCCCTCGAGCTGGTTGCCGGGGATGCCGGAGGAGTTGCCGAGGGAGAGCTGCGCCACGGCGCCGAGCGGCTCAGCTCGGCGATCCGCTTCGAGCCCGTCTATGCCTCCCCGTGGATGAAACTGGGTCTTGCCGGTCTTCTCGCCGCCGCGATCGCGGTCGCCTGGGGGCTGTGGAGCGGACGCCGCTGGCCGTGGGCGCTCCTCGCTCCGGCCCTCTTGCTGCCGGCCTATGCCCTCTATCAGCGCGACTATCGCTGGCTGCATCCGGCGCACTTCATGGCCGACAACTACGACCTCTATGCCTTGCGCTTGCACGATCTGCTGGCCGGGAACACGGCCAACGCCGTCGAATGCCTGCGGGCCTTCGCCCTCTCCTATCCGCACGCGCACAATCCCGGCGTCCCAGCGGCGCTGGCCCTGCTGCTCTTCGGTGGCAGCAGCCTCCAACTGGCCTATGTCGGACTCTCGGCCCTGGCGGCGCTCGCGGCTGCGGCACTCGTCCTGGATCTGCTGCGCGACGCCGGGGCCGGCGAAGCGGTCGCCTTCATCGCCTTCGCCCTCGCCACGACGCACTTCCTCTTCGTCCGCACCGCCGCCCGCACGAGCACCGACATGCCTGGATATCTGGCGGTCGTCGCCGCCCTGTGGCTCGGACATCGCCTGCTCGGAGACGACCGCCCTGCGCTGCGGAGCTTCGCGGTTCTCATCGCGCTGCTGACGGCCGGACTCTTCATCCGGCTCTCGCTGTTGCCGCTCGGGCCCGCCATCGCGGCGGCCGGCCTGCTGCGCGTCGCGTTCTTCGCCGCGCCTGCGGGCGGGAGGCCGCACGGGGCCGGAGGACCCGTCGCCGGGATCCGCGATGCGCTGCGTTCGCGCGAGGCCTGGAGCTGGCTGGCGGTCGCGGTCGTGCCCGTCGTGCTCTTCTTCGGGTTCAGCTACACCGCGGGGCTGGGTCCTTCGTTCGCGGCTGCCAGCCACAAGGCGCTGATGTTCGCGGATGCCCGCACGGGGCCGCGCCTGCTCGCCTGCCTCGCCATTCTGCTGCAAGCGTTTCCGCTCCTGCTCCTGGCGCGTCCTCCGCGAGCCTGGCGGCTCGTGCCCTTCGATCGCTGGCGCCCGGCGACCCTTCTCGGAGCGATCTGGATCGCCGCCTCGCTCGCCTTCATTCTCGTCTCGGGCGCACCGTTCTGGAACCGGCACTTTCTGCCCGCTCTGCCTGGGTTGCTGCTCGTGTCGTTGCCTGCCCTTTCGACTCTCGAGGCGCGGCATCCTTTGGCGCTCAGGATCGGTGTCGCTGGAGTTTGCCTGGCAAATCTCGGGCTCGCGGCCGTCAACCTGATTCACGAGCTACCGTTCGAGCTCGATTGGGCCTGGTACGTGCTGACATGAGTCGCAGAATCCGCACGTTTCTCGGGCTCGCCGGGCTTGCCCTCCTATGCAGTTGTCGAACGGAGTCGAAGGCGGCCAGGGATGGTGTCGGTAGCTTCATCGCCGGTGAGCGCGCGACGGCGATTCAACTCCGCGCCGCCGATGGGCGGCTGCTGAGAATCGAGGTCGCACCTTCCGCAGGTCTGCCGGTCGCCGGCGACTGGGACGGGGACGGGCGCGACACGGTCGGCTATTTCGAACCCGGCGAGGATGCCTTCCATCTCTCGGACGACTTCGGCGAGGGCGCGCCGCAGTTCAGCCGAGTGCTCGTCGGATGGGATTGTCCCGCTTGCTATCCAGTAGCTGGTGACTTCGCCGGCCTGGGTGTCGATGGCGTCGGTGTCTACGATCCGGCGCGCGGGCTCTTCCTGCTGCGCGATCGGGCAGAGGCAAGCTCGCCGATCCGGACGGTGGCGTTCGGCGACGCAGGCGTCGTGCAGATGCCGATCGCCGGCAGGTTTGCCGCCTGTCCGCAGGTGCAGCTGGGGCTCTACGAGCCCGCAACGGCCACCTTTCGCTTGCGCGGTTGCCGCGTCGACGAGCCGACTCGTACTTTCCGCTTCGGCCCGCTGGGCGGAGTGCCGGTGGCCGGACGCTGGCAGGGTGCAGCTCTCGACGGGGTCGGTGTCTTCGAGCCGGCTGCCGGGCAGTTCTTGCTGCGCTCGACGGCTACGGAAGGACCCGCAGATTTCGCCATCCCTTTCTTTCGCGCTCCGGCGATGCCGATCGCTGGCCGATGGAGCTTCGACTCGCAGTAAGTACGCTGTGCTGCGAAGTCGAGGCGTCTACGAGCTGAGTTCGCCGTGATCGCGGCGAGACTTCGCCTCTCGAGTGCTTCGCATCAACGCATCATCAATTGACATCGCGATGCGTACCCGGCAGAATGGGGCTATGCGAACCACGATCAACCTGCCGGAGTCCGCGCTCGACCTCGCCAAGAGAAAGGCCGCTGAAGGGGATGCAACTTTGGGAGAGGTCATTGCCGAGGCCATCTATTCGGCCTACCTGACGCGCCCAGGCGTCCAGGGTGGAGCGGAGGCCCGCGCCCAGATCGACCTCCCGGTTTCGACCCTGGGAGGAGGCCTCCGTCCAGGGGTGCGACTCGAAAGCAACGCCGAACTCGAAGACGTGATGAACGACCTGCCATGATTCTGCTCGACGTCAACATCCTCGTCGGGGCTTTTCGCGACGACGCGGATCGACACTTGGCCTATCGAGAATGGCTCTTCGCCGAGATCGGCGACGGCGAAGCGTTCGCACTTTCCGAAGCGGTTCTCACTGGTTTTCTTCGCGTCGCCACGCACCCGCGAGTTTTCACGCGACCCTCGACGCT
>JAGOCP010000225.1 GCA_017998715.1 Thermoanaerobaculia bacterium
GCGGAAAGCTCGTCGAGCGGCGCGCTGCGCAGCGCGACGAGGGCGCGATCGAAGGTCTGCAGCAGGAACTCCACTTCGTCGCCCGCTTCGCGCGGCGGACTCCCGGGGGGCGCCGCGGTTCCAGGAGCGACCGTACGGGCGCGTTCGAGGAGCTCCTCGTACGGCCGCACCAGGGCGCGCAGGAAGAAGATCGCGAGCAGCGCGACGGCAACCGAGAGGCCGATGACTGCCGGAGTGAGAATGCGCAGGCTGCGCTGTTGGGCGAGCAGCGCCGGCTCGGGAACTTCGAGTCGCAGGAGGAAGCGCTGCCCGCCGCGCTCGTACGGGACATAGGCGCGCAGCCGCTCCGCCCCCGCCGGCTCGGCGGCCGAGCGCACGCCCAGACCTTCGACGCGCGGCGCAGCCACTTCGGCGGCGCGCGGCACCGGCGCCGCCGCCGCGTCGGCGTCGGCGAACCCGAAGCTGGCGCGCAGAGCTCCGCGGGCGTCGTAGACCGCGAGCGCCGCCCCTGCCGGGAGCCAGCGCGCCAGGGAGTCGAGGTCGTCGCTCTTCGCCAGGCGGATCGCTTCGGCGAGCGTCCCCGCGAGGCGCAGCGTCGCCTGCTCGCGTTCGGCGGTGAAGCCGGCGACGGCAGTGCGATAGGAGAGCAGCGTCACCGCGGCGAGCAGCGCGAACAGCAGGAGCGACGCGGGCAGGAGAATCGGCGCTTCGCGCCGCAAACCCCGGGCGCGATTCCCGGCGGGTTTCATAGCAGAGCGAGGTAGGCGCGGGCGAGCGGTTCGCCGGCGAACAGCGCGACCGCGCCGCCGGCGGCGAGGAAGAGCCCGAAGGGGAGCTTTCCCTGAAGCTCGATCGAGCCGCGGGCAAGGAGGGCGATGCCGACGACCGAGCCAGTGAGCGAAGCGAAGACGAGGGTCACGACGACGCCGTGAACGCCGAGAAAAGCGCCGATCATGGCGAGCATCTTGACGTCCCCGAGCCCCATGCCTTCGACGCCGCGCAGCAGCTCCCAGAGCCCGGCCATGACCAGCAGGATGCCGGCGCCAAAAAGGGCTCCCTGGATCGCTTGCGGGATGGCACCCCACGAGACCAGCGGCTGAACGGCGAGGCCGAGCGCGAGGCCAGGCAGGGTGATGCGGTCGGGTAGAAGGAAGTGCTCGACGTCGATCGCCGCCAGGGCGACGAGCGCGGCGCAGAAGAGCGCGGCCGCGCCGGCGGTCGCGGTGGCGCCGAAGCGCAGCACGGCGCCGGCGAAGAGCGCGCCGGTGAGGAGCTCGATCAGCGGATAGCGCGCGGAAATCGGCGCGCCGCAGTCGCGGCAGCGTCCGCGCAGCATCAGCCAGCTCACGACCGGCAGATTGTCTCGGGCGCGGATCGCGGCGCCGCACTTCGGACAGCGCGAGCGCGGCACGACCGTGGACAGGTTTTGCGGCAGGCGATGGATGACGACGTTCAAGTAGCTGCCGACAATGAGCCCCACCAGGCCGGCGTAAACGACGAAGAACCAGAGGGGCGGCACGCGCGCGATTGTATGGCAGCTGTCCCGGGCTCGCCCGGCCGACGTCAGACGGCGGTCAGGGGGCCGCGGGATCGAGGCGCGCCAGAGCGCGCACGACGCGGCTCATGGTCGCGACGCCGCGATCGAAGACGGCGAGCGGAATGCGCTCGTCCGCCGCGTGCACGGTGCGCAGCGTGAGGCCGTCGAGCGCGAAGGGCGAGAGGCCGTAGGCGGCGATGCCGCGGGCGCGGAAGAAACGCGAATCGGTGAACGCCGGAATGAATGCCGGAACGACCGGCGCGCCGTTGTCGCGCGCGAGCTCGGCGGCGAGCACGCGATAGACCGGACTGTCGCTGCGGGAGGGAGAGGTGGCGGGCGCGGAGAGGAGCACCTCCACCGCGAGCCCCGGGCCGAGAACCCGCTCGACCTCGCCGAGGAACATCTTCTCGTCGGTATCGGGCAGGAGCCGGACGTCGAGGCCGGCGCGGGCCTCGCCGGCGACGACGTTGATCTCGCCGGAGCCCGCGAGTGTCGTGACCTGCAGGGTGTCGGTGAGCAGGCTCTCGAATCCGGGCAGCGGGAACGAGCGGCGGCCGACGGTCGCAGCGGAACCGTCAGACACAGCTCCCGGAGTCGCCGCCGCCAGGGCGCGCAGCTCGGCGTAGGCGCCGCGAGCCTGCGGATCGAAGCGGGCGAGCCCAGCCAGGAAGTCGTGCGCTGCCGGCGTGACGCGCCATGGGCGCGGCGCGGCGAGGAGTCTGGCGAGGCCTTCCACCAGGCGATGGGTGGCGCTCTCCGGGTTGGCGGCCGAGGCGTGGCCGGGGCGCCCGGCGGCGCGGACCTCCATCCACAGCGGGCGCTTCTGATCGACCTCGATGCCCCAGAAGAGCGGGCGGCCGGCGACCGCCTTGTTCACGCCGCCTTCGTTGAGCACCGCGGCGACGTTCACGAACAGTTCGGGGTGCGCAGCGAGAAGCCAGCCGATCCCCTCGCCTCCGCCGACCTCTTCGTCGGCCGCGGCGAGAAACACGACCGCCCGGCGGCGCGGCTCCCGCGAGCGCGCGAGGTCGAGAAAGGCCATCAGTTGGGCGACTCCGAGGCCCTTGGCGTCGATCGCGCCGCGGCCCCAGAGCTCGCCGTCGTGGACCTCGCCGGCGAGAGCCGGGTGCTTCCAGCCCGCTCCGGCGGCGACGGTGTCGATATGGTGGAGGAGGACGATGGTCTCCGCGGCCAAGCCTGGCGCCGTGGCCGTGGCGGGAAGCCGCGCATAGAGATTCGCGCGGCCGAGCGGCGAGACGAGAATCTGCGGCTCGATTCCGCCGGCGCGCAGGGCTGCCGCGAGGAGCTCGACGCCGGCGCGCTCGTTGCCCGCCGGATGGGTCGTGTCGATGCGCAGGTAGGCGGCGAGCGTCGCGGCGCCGGGTGAAAGCGGTGTCGGCGCCGCAGCGAGGGCGTGCGGCCCGGCGAACAGGCAGAGAGCGGCGAGCAGTTGCAGGTGGCGGCGCAAGAGGACTGCAGTCTACAAAAGACGAACGCCGCGGAAGACCGCGGCGTTCGGGAAAGACGACTGCGATGGGGCGAAGGCTTAGCTGCCGCCGCCGGTGTCGGTGCCGCCGGGCCAGCGAACGTAGAAGCCGTCCGCCCAGATGATGTCCTGGTCGTAGTCGGTCGGGGTGAACGGTCCGGTCGAGATGGTGCCGGTGAACGTGACGGCCTGATCGCCGCCGTTACGGCCGCCGCTGCCGATCGCGATGACCTGCGAGCCGAGCGGATTGCCGGTGTAGCCGTAGAGGTAGCTGTTCTTCCAGCCGTCCTTCGCCGGCAGCTCGTTGAGGTAGAAGAACGTCGACGAGGGGTGCATGGTGATGAACAGGTTGGCCGAGGTGATCGCAGTGTAGTCCGAGCCATCCCAGGCCCGCTGACCTGCCGCGGCGCCGGAAACCACGTCGGTCACCCACGAGAGCCAAGCCGTGCCCACGTTGCGCATGTCGGCCATGGTGCGCTTCTGCTTTGCTTTCTGCAGGGCATCGATCAAGTTCGGGATCAGGATGGCGGCGATGATGCCGATGATTGCCACCACGATCAGAAGCTCAATCAGAGTGAAGCCCCGCTGGCGATTCCGGAGTTTCTGAATCATGAACTCTCCTCTTGCCTTGGGATCTGCGGCCTTCGGTTGATTCCGGAGGCTGTCCGGTCTCATGAATTGCATGGAGGGTGCCAGGACTCTCGCCCTCGGAACCCATTGTAAACAGGGGGTGAAAGCCGCCTCAGAGAATTGGAGAGACAAAAATTAGCAGTCGAATTGGACAAAGAGTGTTACTCGGCAAGCTCTCGCACCAGCTTGCGGTAGATCTCCACGCCCTGCACGAACCCCGGCAGCGGCATCCGTTCGTTGGCGCGCGCGATCCCCATCGTGTCGGTCACCGTGACCAGGAACGGCGAGAAGCCGTAGCTCGGGATACCGGCGGCGCGGTAGAAGCGCGAATCGGTGGCGGTCCAGGGCAGGAAGTAGGGGCCGACGACGATGTCCGGGTAGCGCTCGCGGATCGCCCGCTCCAGCGCGAGGTAATCGGCGGAGTCGACCGGCGAGGGCTTCCGCCCGCCGAGGTCCTCGCCGATGTGGAAGGTCGTCCCGAGGGTGACCGACTCGGGGAGGAGCTCCGCCAACACGGCGCCGAGATCGGCCTCGGGCAGCAGGTGCACGAAAACGCGGAGCTTGAAGCCGCCAGTCGGATCGGGCTCGACGGAGAGCGTCATGACCTCGTTGCGAAAGAGCGACTTCATGAACGGGGTGAGACGATCGAAGACCGGGCGGTTGAGCAGGGTCGCACGGGGATCCGCCAGCCAGGACTGGAGGTTCCCCAGGCCGCGCGTCGGGCCGTACTGCGCGAGAAAGATCGCGACTGCGGGCGAGACCGGGATCACCGGGTCGCTGGCGCCCTGCTTGCGCAGCAACTCGCGCAGCGCCTCGAGCTTGGCGGCGTCGGAACTGCAGAAAACCACCTCGGTGAAGCGCTTCTGGGCGAACTCGATGCCCCAGTACTTGACCTGGTCGGCGGCGGTCGCCTCGACGACGCCACCCTCGGTGAGGACGACGCCCATGCGCGCGACGAGCTCGGGATGCCCGCGCAGCAGCCAGCGTGTGCCGGTCTCGCTGCCGGTCTCTTCGCCGGAAGTGGCGAGGAAGAGGACGGAGCGCTTCGGCCTGCGGCCGGTCTCTGCCGCGTGCTTCGCCAGGTCGGTCGTCGCCAGGAGCTGGGCGATCGTCAGGCTCTTCATGTCGTACATACCCCGGCCGTACATCCACGGGCCGTCGATCACCCCGCCGAACGGCGGAAAGACCCACTCCCCTGGCCCCTCCGCCGGTTCGACGTCGATGTGCCCGGCGAGAACGATCGCCTTCGGGTCCTCGCCTTCGACGAAGGCCCAGACATTGGCGCGTCCGTCGGCCAGCCTCTCGACGTGCGGCTCGAGGCCGGCGGCGGCGAGCCGCGCGGCGAGGAACTCGGCTCCGGGGATCTCGTTGGCGTCCGGCTCGCTGGTGTCGATGGCGATGTACTCGCGCATCAGCTGCACTTCGGGCAGCGCCAGGAAATCGACGCCGCTCCACAGGGCCTGGAGCGCATCGATCTTTTGCATTTCCGGCGGCACCGGCGGGTGGGCGATGACCAGCAACAGCTTGAGCGCCAGGCCGGAAGCGAGCAGCGCCAGGTAGAGAGCGGCGCGAGCGCAGTTGCGAACGAGGCGCTCGGCGGCTGTCGGCACGGCCTTCTTCATGGGTGCCGCAACTCTAGCATCCGCTATCATGGCGGCCTCTTGGATCGCTCTCTCGGCGCGCCGCCCGTTCCCGCGTCCGGTACTCTCCCGCCGGCCACCGCCCTGCCGCAGGCCGCTGGCGGCGTTGTCCGCATCCTCCTGTTGCTCGCGCTGGCGCTCGCGCTGCCACTTCTCCTGCTCGTCGCCGAGGCCTGGCTGTTCGACGGTGACTGGCAGTTTCCGCTAGACGACAGCTGGATCCACCTCGTCTTCGCCCGCAGCCTCGCGCACGGCCAGGGCCTGGCCTTCAATCCGCAGGAGCTCGTCGCGGGCACGACGGCCCCGCTGTGGACCGCCCTGCTCGGCCTGCTCGCGATGTTGCCCGGCTCGATCTTCCTGTGGGCGAAGCTCGCCGGTATCGCGGCGCAGGCCGGGAGCGTGCTGCTCGTCGACCTCGTCGGCCGCCGGCTCGGCCTCTCGCCGGCGCGCGCCGCTCTCGCCGCGGCGCTCGTGGCGGTGAGCGACTGGCTGGTCTGGTCAGCGCTCTCCGGCATGGAGGTGAATCTCTTCGTCCTGCTGATGCTCGGCGGCTTCGCCCGCCACCTGCGCGAACGCGCCGCGACCGGCGCGGAGGGCGAGTCGCTGCCGCCGCTCTCGCTGTTGATCTTCGCTCTCGCGGCGCTGGCGCGGCCGGAGGGGCTCCTGCT
>JAGOCP010000226.1:0-2960 GCA_017998715.1 Thermoanaerobaculia bacterium
GCCAGCGCACGTCGACATCGGCGTGGGCCATCGCCGCGTCGAGGGTACGGAGGTCGCGCAGCGCCGGCGGCGCCATGCGCTCCAGCACGGCATGCACGACCGTGCCTGTCAGGCGAGAGGGAAGCTGGGGAATCTCGTCCTCCCCCGCGAGCGGTGCCGCCAGACGGAGCACCTTGCCGAGAAAGGTCCGCCAGCCGCATCCAGCAACCCCCTGCAGCGTAGTGACCGCCGGCGAGATCCGTCGCGGGTCGAGCTGCGATGCGCCGGTTGCGGCGGCGGGCAAAGTCGTTTTCGCGGTCGTCGTCGAGGGTGCTCCGACTCGTCCGCCGACGAAGCCGAAAAATGGTCCGAGAGCCGCGGCCCGGGGGGCCGAGGGATCGGCGCCGACTTCGGCGAGGAGCGCGAGGTGGCTCGCGGTCCACCGCCCTGCCGTGTCGTCGCCACGGACAGCGCCCTGCGCGGCATCCGCGCCGGGCGCGCCAGGCGGGCGCTCACCGGCCGAGAAGCGATCCGCGCCTTCGCGGTAAGCGGCTTCGAGGGCCGCGCCGAGCGCGGCTGGTTCGCCGGCGAGGGCTGTCCGGCAGGCGGCATCGAGCGCCGAGAGCCTTTCCGGCTCGGGAGCGGGAAGCGCCGCCTCGATTCTTCCTGCCCGACGCAGCTCGTCGAGAAAGGAAGAGGCGGAAAGGGGCTTTCCCTCCTCGTCGGTCTTGGGCGTGAAGAGATCGATCGCGGGCGCTGCGCCGAGCAACTGGGCGAAGAGGAACCGCTCCTCGTCGTGCCCTTCGCGCTTGACCGGCAGATCGGGCAGCAGATCGCGCAGGCGCAGGCGCAGGCCGTCGGGAAGAAAGGGATCGGCGCGCACCGCGCGCGGGAAGCGGTCGCGCGCCAGACCGGCGAGGACGATGCGGCGAAACGTCCGGCCGCGCGCCTCGGTGACCGAGAGCAGCGCAACACCGCCGCCTTGCCCGCCCAATGGCGCCGCACCGACGTCCTGCCAGGCTTCGCGCACCAGGAGCGCCGCCTCGGCGGCGGTGATCTCGAAGCTCGCGCTACCGGGCGATGCCGCCTCCTTCAGCCCAGCGAGCGGAAGCTCGAGGGCGGTGCGCTCGTCCTCGAGCTCGACGACGGTCTCGACCAGGCCGGTGATGCCCGCCATCGCGGCGGCGAGCGGTTGCCGGCGCGCGAACGTCGCCAATCGGGTGAGGAGTGCGGCGGCCTGGCGCTGCGCCCGGCGCAGCGCTTCGCGCGCCACGGTCCGCGAGCGCAGCGACAGCCGGCCCGCGGTTTCGGGCTCGTCCTCGTCGGCCGCCCGGAGCTCCGCACTCCCAGGCGCCAGCGCGACGAAGCGGTCGTTCACCGGCAGCGGCACTGGATCGAGCTCGATCGAGAGCTCGACGAAGGCGCCGAGCCTGCGCACGCCGAGGGCCAAGGCAGCGAGGCGGAGCTCCCAGGGACGAGCTCCGGAGCCACGCGCCAGGAAGTCGCCGGCGACCGCGAAGGCGAGGCCGAGCGAGGCTTCGTCCTGGCGCTCGACGAGCTCGAGCAGGCCGCGCGCGCGACGGCCGAGCGGCGTCGGCGGACCGTCGCTCCCGGAGGCCGGCAGCGCCTGGCGGTCGATCTCGCGCGCCAGGTGCGCGCGATAGGGAGCCGGATCGCGCACCACGATCGCCAGATCCTCCGCCCGTTCGCCAGCGGCGGTCTCTTGCGCGAGCAGCCGCGCGAGCCGACCGACCGCGGCGCTCATCTCGCGGGCCGGATCGGCGGCGGTGAAGCAGGTCAGTCTCGCCGGACTCGGCGGCAGATCGAGCCGTTCGATGCCGGCGGTTCCTTGCAGACGCTCGCTCAGCCGGCGCCCGAAACGCCAGGTTCCTCGACTCTCGCCGTCGAGCTCCCAGGGCTCGAGGAGGACGGCAAGCGTCGGCCGCTGGCGGACGACCTCGGCGAGTAGATCCGTGGCGACTCCCGTCGCATCGGCGAAACCGTGCAGGCAGATCGCCGATGCCGGGAGTGTCCGGTCGGGCTGGGAGGCCAGGAGCTCGGCGGCCTCGGCGTAGAGGTCGGCGTCGACGGTGAGTCCCAGCGCGGAGAGCTCGGTGCGGCTGGCCGCGGCGATGCGGCAGAGCGCCGCCGCGCGATCGAGGGAATCGGCGCCGAGCTGGTTGCGCTCCTCCTCGAGCCGCTCGAGGGCGGCTTCGAGATGCTCCTCGCCGAAGCCGGCGTCGAGCAGGTCGCGCACCGCCCCCTGGGCGCCGGCAAAGCCGTCGACCAGGGTCTCGAGGTGCTTCGCGAGAGCGCGTTCGCGCCGCGCCAGGCGCTCGACCACCACCGGCAACAGGGCGTCGCCGGAGCGGTGGTCGCGGCCGGCGCGCTCGAGGATGGCGCGCGCCAGACCGCGCAGCGTCACGACCTCGAGTCCCAACCAGGCGGGGCGCAGGCCGGCCAGGCGGGCGAGCAGGGCGATCCGCAGGCTGTGCGAGGGGACGACGACCGTCTTGCGGGAGAGCGGCTCGGCGTCGGCGAGCCGGGAGAGCTCGCCGACGAGCGCGCGCTCGGCGGTGAGGGAGTCGGGAGCGACGAGGAGGCGCGAGCCGGTGCGCAGAGACACGGTTCAGGGCAAGATACGGGTTCGATGCCCGACGGTCAACCGCAAGCTCCCGATCTCGCCGCCTACCTGGATGGCCTCGCCCGCCTCGGCGGCGCCGTGAGCGCCATTGAAGCGCTGGTAGCCGATTCGCAGCAGGTCCGCTGCCGCCATGCCGCCGGCTATCGCCTCGGCGGCGAGAGCCTCCAGCCGGGCGCTCGTTTCGACGCCGCCTCGCTGACCAAGCCGTGGATGGCGACCCTCGCCCTGGTGCTCGACGGCTCGAAGACGTTGCCGCTAGCGACCCGGCTCGGTGAGTTCTTTCCGGGTGCCGGACAGTGGAGTCGCGACCGGACGCTCGAGGATCTCCTCCGCCATC
>JAGOCP010000226.1:3060-5944 GCA_017998715.1 Thermoanaerobaculia bacterium
ATGGCGACCCTCGCCCTGGTGCTCGACGGCTCGAAGACGTTGCCGCTAGCGACCCGGCTCGGTGAGTTCTTTCCGGGTGCCGGACAGTGGAGTCGCGACCGGACGCTCGAGGATCTCCTCCGCCATCGGTCCGGGATCGCCGCCTGGGCGCCGCTCGCTGCGCGTCTCGGAAAGCGTCTCTCCAACGCCGAAGAACTCTCCGTTTTTCTCTTGTCCGAAAGCCTTTGGCCGCAGACTGGCGACGATCGCCGCGAGCTCGCGACCTATAGCGATCTGGGCTACATCCTGTGGGGCCTGGCGGCGGAGAAGGCGACCGGCAAGAGCCTCGCCGACCTCCTCGATCACCACGTCGCTGCCCCCCTGGGTCTCGCTCCACTCGGCGCGCTCGCCGGCCATCCGCCGCCGGAGGAGATCGTCGAGTGCCGGCTCGACAACGGAAAAGAGGTCGAGCTCGCCGCTGAGCAGGGAGTGAAGCTCTCGCGCCAGGCGCCCTTCCTGCGCGGCGTCCCTCAGGACGGGAACTCGCGGGCGCTCGGCAGGCTCAGCGGCCATGCCGGCCTCTTCGTGACCGCCGACGAGATGCTGACGCTGGCGCGGGAGTGGCTGCGGCCGGAGCGCCTCCTCACGGGCGCGGCGGTCGAGCATGCGCTCGCCGGCGAGGGCACCTACGCGCTCGGCTGGGCGCGCCAGAGCGCCGACGGCTCGAGCGGGCCGGCGCTTGCGCCCGGCGCTTTCGGCCATACCGGCTTCACCGGCGGCAGCCTGTGGCTCGAGCCGGAGCGCGGGCGCTCTGTGATCGTCCTCGCGCACCGGCTCTCTTCGCGCCTCGACATGAACCCGATCCGGCGGGAGATTCACCGGCTGGCGGCAGAGGTCTGACCGCGGCCTTTCTTGATAGCCTTCTCCTGCGGCCGCGGCCGCATGGATCCACCTTCTCTCTCAGGAGCTTACCGAATGCATATCCAGGACCTGGTGCTGATCGACGGCGTCCGCACGCCGATGGCGGAGTTCAACGGCCCGTTCGCCGATCTGTCGGCGATCGAGCTCGGCGCGCGGGCGGCCAAGGCGCTCTTCGAGCGCACCGGCGTCGATCCGGCGGCGATCGACCATACCGTCGTCGGCAACGCCCTGCAGACTTCGAATGACGCCATCTACGGTGCCCGCCACGTGGCGCTGAAGGCCGGAGTGCCGAAGGAGGTCCCGGCTCTCACCGTGAACCGCCTCTGCGGCTCGGGCATCCAGGCGATCGTCTCGGGCTCGCATCTCATTCTCGCCGGCGAGGCGCGCGCCTGCCTGGTGGGCGGGATGGAGAACATGTCGCAGGCGCCGCACATTGTTCGCGGTGCGCGCAAGGGATTGCGGCTCGGCAATGGCAAGCTCGAAGACCTGCTTTGGGAGTCGCTGATGGATCCCTTCTGCGGCTTCTATATGGCGCAGACCTCGAACAACCTGGCGCGCGACTACGGGATCTCGCGCGAAGAGCAGGACGCTTTCGCCGTCTCCAGCCAGGCCAAGGCGGTCGCCGCCATGGCGGCCGGCAAGCTCGCCGAGGAGATCGTCGCGGTCACGGTGGGCGAAGGCAAGCGCGCGGTGACCGTCACCCAGGACGAGCATCCTCGCCCGGGGACGAAGATCGAGGATCTCGCGAAGCTCCCGACCGCCTTCGACAAGGACGGCTTCGTGACCGGCGGCAACGCCTCCGGCATCGTCGACGGCGCCGCGATGCTGCTGCTGGCGTCGAAGGAGCGCGCCGCCGAGCTCGGCAAGAAGCCCCTCGGCCGCATCCTTTCCTGGGCGACGGTGGGTGTCGAGCCGTCGCGGATGGGCATCGGACCGGTGCCGGCGATCCAGGCCGCGCTCGCCAAGGCCGGCATGAAGCTCGCCGACCTCGACCTGATCGAGATCAACGAGGCCTTCGCCGGTCAGATCCTGGCCTGCGTCAAAGGTCTCGAGCTCGATGTCGCGAAGTTGAACGTCAACGGCGGCGCCATCGCCCTCGGCCATCCGCTCGGCGCGACCGGCGCGCGCATCACCCTCACCCTGATGAAGGAGCTCGAGCGCCGCGGCGGCGGCCGGGGCGTCGCCTCGGCCTGCATCGGCGGCGGGCAGGGCATCGCTCTGATCGTGGAGGTTTGACGATGATCGATCTTTCCGGAATGCACGTGCTGGTGACCGGCGGCAGCCGGGGTATCGGCGCGGCGACGGCGCGTCTCTTCGCACGCGCCGGCGCGGCCGTGCTCGTCCAGTACCGCGAACGCGAGGCCGAGGCCGAGGCGTTGGTGGACGAGCTCTACTCGATCTCCGACCAGGACCACCGGCGTTTCCCCTGCGACTTCCTGCAGCCCGCCGAGATCGTCGAGCTCTTCCAGTTCGTCGGCTCCGAATGGGGGAGGCTCGACTGCCTGGTGAACAACGCTGGCGTCTGGCAGCACAACCCGATGTCGCAGTTCAGCGAGGACCGCTATATCGAGACCATGCGCATCAACGTCTCCGGCTCCTTCTACTGCCTGCGCGAAGCGTTGCCGTTCCTGCGCCTGTCGAAGCAGGCGAGCGTGATCAACATCACCTCGACCGCCGGGCAGCGCGGCGAGGCGTTCTACAGCCCGTACGCGGCGTCGAAGGGAGCGATGATCTCGGCGACGAAGGCCTGGGCGATGGAGCTCGCGCCGGACATCCGGGTGAACTCGGTCGCCCCGGGCTGGGTCGACACCGAGATGTCGGGCGAGGCGCTGCACAGCGAGCAGCGCGGCGAGATCGAAGCCGGCATTCCGCTCGGCCGCGTCGCCACCGCCGAAGACGTCGCCGGGCCGATCCTCTTCCTGGCCTCGCCGCTCGCGCGGCATCTCACCGGCGAGATCGTCAACGTCAACGGCGGGAGCGTGCT
>JAGOCP010000227.1 GCA_017998715.1 Thermoanaerobaculia bacterium
CCGGTTCATGCGTGAACCGGTTGACTGACCGCCTCCGCTTGCTGCGCCGGCGCGAGGAAGCACCGGGAGAAGGCGCGACATGCGGCGCGGCGCTCGACGCCGTTGGGCCGCGGACCCTGGCCGTGCACGGCGGGTTCGGCCGCGAGCTCCGCCTGCAGTTGATCGGTGTAGCGCCGGGCATCGGTCTGATAGCGCTCGACGGCGTCGGCGCCGATGACGAGACGGGCGAGGTCGGCGGTCAGCTCCTGCGGATCGACGGTGCAGATCCAGCCCTGGTCGTACGGGCGGAGGCGCATCAGATCCATCTGATAGTCGAGATCGTGGTTGACGTGGACGACCTTGCCCGAGAGCGGCGAGGCGAAGGTCAGGCGTTGCCCGTCGAGGTCGAGCCGGAAGAGCGTTTCGCCCCGGCGAACGTTCCGTCCGGGCTCGGGCAGCTCGATCGAGGTCGCCGATCCGAGAGTCTTCTGCACCAGGTCGTCGAGACCGATGCGACCCTCTCCGGTCATCTCGATCCGCACCCAGCTGTGCTCGGGCGAGACGTAGACGCCGCCCGGGACGTTGACGACTCGCGGCGAGGCGACGCCGGAGGTCGAGGGACTCACCAGGCGGATCTCCGGCGGGGTCAGGCGATCGCGGCGATCCTCGCGGCGCAAGAGCAGACGGTTGACGAACTCGACCAGCTCGTCCTCCGTGAACGGCTTCTGCACGTAGTCGACGGCGCCGAAACGCATGGCGTCGACCGCCGACTCGACGGTGGCATAGCCGGTGATGATGGCAATGTCGATATCGGGGCGCAGATGATGCACGCCCTTGGCGACATCGAGGCCGTCCATTCCCGGCATCTTGAGGTCGGTGAAGACGAAGTCGTAGTCGTTCTTGCGCACCAGGCTCAGAGCCTCCTGTCCGGTCTCGACCGTATCGACCGCGAAACCGGCCAGCACCAGGATCTTGCGGAAGCTGTCGAGAATCACCGGCTCGTCGTCGACCGCCAGGATCCGGGCGCGCGGCGAGGCGACCTCGACGCGCTTCAGGCTCGTCGCCTCGTCGGCGAACTCCAGCCTGAGCCCGATGTCCAGGGCTTGCTGCCGCTCGCGGCGCGCGCGTGCATCGTGCATCTTCTTCAGGGTCATGCGCAGAGTGAAATCGACGATGGCGAAGACCACCACCGTCAGGAGCACCATTAGGAAGATCATCGCTTCTCCTTCTCCCCGCCGTTCCTTGCCGGGTATGCCGAGGCGCCGGCGCGGCGCGTGAGGGCGTCCAGCTCCGCCTCGAGGTTGGAGGGCGCGACGCGCGCCAGCCAGCCCGAGGTGAACGGGGCACGGTTCAATAGATCGGGGTCCTCGCGGACCGCCGGGTTGGCTTCGAGCACCGAGCCGGAGAGCGGCGCCCAGATGCGGTGGATGGAATCGTCCGCGGTGCCGAGCTCGGCGCAGGACAGGCCCTGCGTGAGATTCGCCCCGGCCTTGGGCAGGTTGGCGGAGACGATGCCGGGCAGCAGGCCGGGCCAGCTTTCGGCGAGGCCGAAAGTCGCGATGCCTCCATCGAGGGTCACCCAGGCGTGCTGGCCGAGAAAGTAGGGTTCGCCCGGCAGCTCGGCGGCGCCGGTGCGGCCGGAGACGAAGGGGATGGCATTCCACCTGCAGAGCTCGGTGGCGCGGAGCGCGCGACGCACGACCCCCAGGAGCTCGGCGACGTCGAACGGCTTGGGCAGGAAGTCGAAGGCGCCCTTTTTGAACGCCGCCAGAGCGTTCTCGATCGTCGCATAGCCGGTGATCAGGATCACCGGCAGTTGGGGCCGTTCGCCGGTGACGCGCTCGAGCAGATCGAAGCCCGAGAATCCCGGCAGCATGAGATCGGAGAGCACGACGCGATAGTCCGACCTGCGCAGTCGCGCGAGCGCACCGTCGACATCCTCGACACGGTCGAGGGTGAGGCCCTCCGGGCGAAGGATTCGCGCCGCGGCCTCGCGCACGACGGGCTCGTCTTCGACCAGCAGCACGTCGAATCCGTTTCTCATGCGGGACGCTCCTTTGCCGCTGGAGCCGGGGTCGGCGCCGCGGGGGTCGCGACGACCGTCGGAGGTGCCGGTGCGGGTGCGGCCGGGGGTTCGAGCGGCAGCCGGACGGTGAAGGTCGTACCGCGGCCGACTTTGCTGTCGACCTCGATCGTTCCGCCGTGCTCGGTGACGATGCCCCAGCAGACCGAGAGACCGAGCCCGGTGCCGCGATTCTCCTTGGTGGTGAAGAAGGGCTCGAAGATCCTTCCCAGGTTCTTCTCCGGGATGCCGGTGCCGTTGTCGGCGACCTTGATCTCGGCCATCGCGCGGCCTGCGATCTCCTTGACGTCGGTCGCCACGTAGACCTGGCGGTCACCGAGCTCGAAGGCATCGGCGGCATTGACCAGCAGGTTGAGCACCACCTGCTGCAGTTGGTTTGCGTCGGCGGGGAAGGCCGGCAGGTCCTTGGCCAACGTCTTGGTGAGCTGGATGTTCTGCACCTTGAGCTGGTTGTCGACGATCGCGAGCGCCCGCTCGACGATGGCGTTCAGGTCGACCGAGGTCTTCTTCGGCGGCACCTGGCGCGAGAAGTCGAGCAGCCCGCGCACGATGTCGCGGCAGCGCTTGGTCTCGTGCACGATGGTCTCGAGGTCGCTCTTCGACTCGGGGTCCGTGGCGCGCTTGAGCAAAAAGCTCGAGTAGGTCAGGACGCCGGTGAGCGGGTTGTTGATCTCGTGCGCAATGCCGGCGGCCAGCCGCCCGACCGATGCCAGCTTGTTCGACTGGTAGATCATGCTGCGGGCCTCGGCGAGCTTCGACGTCATCTGGTTGAACGACTCGGCGAGCTGGCCGAGCTCGTCGGCGCGGGGTACGGCGAGGCGATGGTCGAGGTCGCCGGCGGCGATGCGCTTGGTCGCGCCGAGGAGGGCTCGCACCGGCCGTCCGACCCAGCGATGGAAGAGGGTCGAGAGCAGGACGCTGATCACCGCGACTCCGGCGAGCGCGAACAGCAGCGCCGACCGCCGGCTGGCGGCGACCGTGCGGTCGACATCGGCCAGCGAGACCGTGAGGTCGAGAACGCCCAGGACCTGCTGCTGCGGCGGATGGGCGTGGCAACCCGCGTTGGCGCAGACCGGCTCGTTGGCGATCGGAGTGATGACGCCGAGCTGCCGCTCGCCGCTTTCGCCGCGGAAGACGCGAGTCCGGCTGCCGGCCGAGAGCTCCGCCACCGAACCGCCGTCGCTGTGGCAGCCGTCACAGGCCTCGTTTTGCTGGTTGACCGTGGTGCCGATGAGCGCGGGATCGGGCGAGTAGATGACCTCGCCCTCCTTGTTGTAGACGCGGACTTTCTCCAGGCCTCCCTGGCGGCCGATCTGCTCGATGATGCGGTGCACCATCTCGCGCTCGTTGAGCAACATCGCGTGGCGGGTGCTGTTGCGGATCGTGTCGGAGAGGATCAGCGCCTGGCGCTCGACCAGAGCGGCGAGCTCGCGCTCGTGGGCGCGGCTGGCGAGCCAGGCGGAGGCTCCGAAGGAGGTCAGCGAGACCAGTCCGACGGCGACCATGACGCGCCGGGCGATACGGGCCTTCATGAGATCCTCGGGAGGGTCGCTCGGGCAATGGCCTGCAGCGCAACGGGCATGGACTTCCCCGATCCGAAGGCGGCGAGGGAGGGTTCACCGGCAGGCGCCCTGGAGGCGCGGCGAGGCTCGAAGCTCTATGTCGACGTCCGGCGGACCGCGCCGGAACCGGAGTGCTGCCAGGGCCGTTCAACCGGAGGACCCGTCCCGATCCCGGGATTCGGGACCGTGTACTCGACGACCTCCGCTTGTCATCGTCTGCGCCGCGGTGCGGCAAGGCAACACCCCGGAGGAGTGGTGCGCCCCCCGCCTAGCAGGGTGGCTTCGGCGGGCGAGTCCGGGTCCGGGGGGAGACTGACGTCGGCGAGACGCGAGTGGGTTCGACGAAGCGAGCGCGCCAGCGAAGTCAGTAGACTGTCGGCGAGATCCTGAATCGGACGCCGGGGCGGGCAGGCGGCGCGCCCGCCGAGAGCGCCCTCTCACCAGGTCGAAAGGGCTGCGGATGGCACGACCCAGCTGGGACGCCTACTACATCGCCATCGCCCGCACCGTCGCCGAGCGCGCCAGCTGCCTGCGGCGACGCGTCGGCGCCGTGATCGTGGTCGACAACGGCATCATCGCCACGGGCTACAACGGAACGCCGATCGGGGTGACCAACTGCGATCAGGGCGGCTGCCCGCGGTGCGCTTCGGACGCGCCACCGGGCGCCGGCTACGACGCCTGCATCTGCGTGCATGCCGAGCAGAACGCCATCGTCTTCGCGGCGCGGCATGGCAACTCGACCCAGGGCGGCACGCTCTACACCACGCTCAGACCCTGCTTCGGCTGCGCCAAGGAGGCGATCCAGGCGGGCATCCGGCGCATCGTCTTCGCCGAGCCGTTCGCGTATGCGGCGGAGCTCGAAGAGGTCTATCGGCGATTGATCGTCGAGTCCGGAGTCAGCCTCAGCCAACTGGAGAGCTGACGTCTCGCCGGCCCGACCGCGGCTCCACCCTTCCCCGAGTCTCGATTCCGCTCTCTGCCGGAGTCGTGTTCGACACCATCAGCCAGGAGCGGATCCGGTCGCCGAGCTCGCTCTGGCTCAGCAGATCGAGGTGGCTCGTGCCGTAGGCGACGAAGCGGCGATCGGCCGGAATGCCCAGCTGCCGTACCGGATCGGCGTCGTCGCCGAGCGCGCTCGTGATCGGGACGAGGCCATCGCCGAGAACGCTCTTGGCGCTCGCCATCACCCCGGGAAGAGGCGCCGATGCCGGGTCCTTCGCCAGGGTCGCCGCGATCGCGTAGCAGGCGACGCCGCGCGGCAACGGCAGCATGTCGCCGAGCCCTCTCCCGGGTGCGAAGCGATCCCGCTCCCGCAGCGGCAGCACCTGGCCGAAGCGCAGGTCGGTGATGCCGGCGCTGCGAATCCGCCCCAGGCGCGCGAACGCTGCCGTGTAGGAGGACTTGTCGAGTGCGAGCGTCACCCAGTTGCCGCCGCGCTCGAGCGGCGCGCCGTGGTGCGGTGTGCCGAGGAAAACGATCTTGCGCAGCCGGTCGCGCCAGGCGAGGCGCTCGTCCTCGGCGACGCGGCAGGCGCTGCGCATCACCAGACCCCCCATGCTGTGAGCCACGACGACGATCTCGCTCACCGGCTCTCCCCAATCGGCGACCAGGGACTCCAGGCGCATGGCGAGCTCCCGACCGTTGGCCGCGATCGCTCGTCCGCTGTTGTAGTGCAGGTAGACCGGAGTGAACCCCAGCTCGGCGGCGAGGTTCGCGCCGAGGTCGTGCCCCTTGCGTAGCCACCCCAGGTCGCTGCGGCAGAGGCCGTGCACGAGGAGGAGGATCCTGCTGCCTCTCTCCTTCGCCGGATCGAGCGCGACTCCCGCGCGCCGGAACTGCATCGGAATGGCGAGCGGGTTGCGCGTCGCCTCGAGGTGGTCGCCGAGCACGCCGTTCAACGCCGCGAGGATGGCGTCACGGTGCGGGGAGACGGAACCCGCCACTGCCGGCGGCGCCGAGAGTACCGCCGGCTGGGCGAGGAGGAGCGGCTGCAGCTGGGCGAGTCCGCCGTCGACGCTGTGCCCGACCCAGTGCGTGATCGTGCGGATGGTCCGATAGACGAAGCCGGTGAGGCCGCGCATGCGCTTGCGGCGGGCCGGATCGGGCGCTCCGACCTCCGGCAGGGTAGTGACGCTGCGGTGGACCTCCTCGACCAGATCGGTCATCGCCACCGTCGCCTCGACCGCCAGGCGCGAGAATCCCCGAAGATCCGACATCGTGCGCGCCCG
>JAGOCP010000228.1 GCA_017998715.1 Thermoanaerobaculia bacterium
TCGGAGCCCGAGGTCGCGGCCTACGTCGCGGCGATCGCGGCGCGACCCAACATCGTCGCCCACGTCACCTGCCACACTTTCGGCGGCCTGGTCCTGACGCCGCCGGTGAACCTCGCCGAGCACCTGCCCGACTCCGATCGGCGGATCTACCAAACCCTGGCCGGCAAGGCGGCCGAGCTCACCGGCTACCGCGCCATGTCGTATCTCGAGCTGCGCAGCAAGGAGAACGAGAGCTATCTGCCGAGCGCCTTCGGCTGGCTCTACGATCAGCGCGGCATCCTCTCCTTCATCACCGAATTCTGGGATCCGCTGCGCGCTGCCGGTATCTCGCTCGCCGGCACGACCGCCTCCGCCTGGCTCTGGGGATTCCATCCCGTCGCCGACGAAGTCGCCCTGCTGCGCTGGAGCGACACCGAGCTCCACGGCGAGGGCTTCGTGCCGTGGCGGAAGTTCCAGCACCCGCAATTGGGAGAGGTCGAGATCGGCGGCTTCGACCTGGTGCGCTTCTGGTACAACATCCCGTTCGATCGTCTGGAGAAAGAGGTCGCGCCGCACAGCGACTGGCTCGTCTACCTCGGGCTCACGACGCCGCGACTCGCGATCCGCGACCTCTCGGCCGAGGCGATCGGCGCCGACCTCTGGCGCGTGCGCCTGGTGGTCGAGAACCGCGGCTTTCTGCCGACTTCCGGCGCCCAGAAGGCGGTCGATCAGCAGGTGAGCCGCGGGGTGTTCGCCGATCTCGCGCTCGCCGCGGGGGCACGCCTGATCGACGGCGAGGCCCGCCGGGCGTTGGGCGAGCTCGAGGGACGCATCGCGCAGCGCTCGACCGCCACCTGGTGGGGCTACCACCCCGGCACCCCCGATCGCGCCGTCGCCGACTGGGTGGTGGCGGCGCCGGCCGGAACGAAGATCGCGGTCGAGGCTTCCCACGCCCGCGCCGGCCGCGAGCGCCGGGAGCTCGTTCTCGGCGCGCCAGGGAACTGAACAGCCGGGCCATCCAACCCTTCACGACCCGAGGAGAACGATCGATGCGCAGTCGAAACGCCGCCATGCTGACCTGCCTCGCCGCCGCGATCTTCACGGCGGCCACCGGCTTCGCTGCCGACCCAGAGCCCGCCCCGGCGCCCGAGCCGCAGAGCGAACCGCAGCGGATGCTGGTCGAGATCTACCGCATCGCTCCCGGCGAGCACCAGGCCTTCCTCGAAGCGATCGCCTCCTACGACGAGGCGAACCGGATGGCGGGACTGCCCCCGCGCCAGCTCTACGTCCACAGCGACGGCGCCAGCTGGGACTTCATGCTCATTCAGCCGGCGGAGATTCCGCCCGAGAAGTCCGCCGCGCTCGGCGAGGCGTGGAAGAAGCTCGGGCTGCCCTCGGGAGCCGACTTCTTCCTGAGCTTCCGCAAGTACATCGCCGAGCACACCGACACCTTCGTCACCGGCCCGACCAGCGCCGCCGACTACCTGGCGACGCGCAAGAAGCCGTAGGCGAGAGCGCGCGAGACCGATGGCCGGAGCCTCACTACCGCTGACCAAAGCGGAGCTGCGCGAGCGATTGCGCTTGGACCTCGAAAAGATCGACTCCGCGGCCGCCGCCCAAGCCTCGCGGGCGATCGCCGCGCGCATCCTCGAGCTGCCCGAGATCGCTGGTGCCGAGCGCATCCTCACCTGCCTGTCGTTCGGCGTCGAGGTGGACACCTGGCATCTGGTGGACCGCCTGGTCGCCCTGGGCAAGAGGCTCTATGTGCCGCGCGCCGATCCGCGCGACCGCGAGCTGCACGTGCACCCGTATCCCTGCCCGCTGCGCACCGTCTCGTTCGGCCTGCAGCAGCCGCCGCGCGGCACGCCGGAAGTGGCGGCGGAAGCGATCGACGAGACCCTCGACGCCGTGCTCGTCCTCGGTCTCGGTTTCGACCGCCGCGGCTACCGCCTGGGGTACGGCAGCGGCTACTTCGACCGCTTCCTCGCCGGCCGCCCGTTTCCCGCCATCGGCCTCGCCTTCGCCGAACAGCTCGTGGACGAGCTGCCGGTCGAGCCGCACGACATCGCGATGGCGGTCGTCGTCACCGACACCGAAGTCTGCCGGGGGAGCGCTTCGCCCGCGGAGTGAGACCACCCCGGCGCCGAGCCCCCGCGTTTCGCGCCGCGGCCGCAGCCCACCCGATCGGTGGGTCCCGGAGCGGGAGTCTGCCGCTAACCTAGAGGCGGTGAAGCTGCGGACCCGGACTATGCGCGTCGGCCTCCTGGCGCTCCTCGCCGGAGCTCTGCTGTTGCCGGATCTCCTCGCCGCAGCCGTTCACCAACCTCCCGTCGGCGCCAACTGCCGCTGTTCGAATCACGCCTGCTGCACGCGCGCGACGACCGTCGCCTGCCCCCTCGCGCGCGCCGGCCAGAGCTGCGCGCGGAGGCGCGAAGCCACCACCCCCGGCATGCGCGCCGGTTGCGGCTGCCATCAAGGGGGCGAGGCCGGCAGTCTCGCTCGGCAGAAGCCCGGCGTCTGCTCTGCCCTCTTCGGCGGTTTCGCGCCGCCGAGCGAGAAGGCGTTCCGCTGCCTCGCCAACTCCGCAGGGCTCTCTTCCCCCGTAGCGACCCCCGAACCGCCGCCTCCTCGCGCCGCGCTGCGCTCCGCCTGACCGAAGGTCGCAACGAGGCCCGGCCGAGTGTGTCGGCGGCCTCGGGCGTCCCTTCTCCGCTCCGGGGAAACGCCGACCCGCGGGCGCCGCCGCAGCGCTGGCGAAGCGAAGGAAGGTACAACCATGCATCCCAAGCATCCGTGGATCCCACTGCTGCTCGCAGCCTCTCTCTCCGCAGCCGTGCTGCGCGCGGAGTCCCGCACGCTGACCGGACTCGTCGTCGATCGCGCCGGCGATCCCGTGCCGCGCGCGCTCGTCCTGCTCGCCTGCCCGCCCGGAGCGCCGGTCCGATCCGTCGTCGCCGACGAGCTCGGGCGCATCCTCTTCCCGCTGCCCGAGGGGCTCGACTGTCAGGTGGTCGCCCAACCCCCGGGCGGGGGTGAGCCGCAGGCCGCGCTCGACCTGCTCGCGACTGCTTCCGGCGCCGTTACGCTCACGCTCGATATCGACCTCTTCGTCGAGATGATCGAAGTCCGAGAATCCGCCGGCGCGGATGGACTCGGATCGCGCGAAATCCGTCAGAGCTTCGCGCGCGACGCCGGCGAGGCGCTGGCGCTGCTGCCCGGACTCGAAAAGGTGCGCAAGGGGGGCATCGCCAACGATGTCTCGCTGCGCGGGCAGAAGGGCGACAGCCTGGCGGTGCGCATCGACGGCCATGCCCTGCACGGAGCTTGCCCCAACCGGATGGATCCGCCCGCTTTCCACATCGACTTCGCGGAGATCGAGCGCATCGTCGTTCATCGCGGCCCGTTCGACGCCGCCACGGGGGGGCTCGCTGGAAGCATCGACATTCTGTCGCGCAAGCCGGAGCCGGGGCTGCATGTCGATCTCCTGGCCGCTGCGGGAGCGTTCGGATACCTCGCGCCTTCGGCGGCTGTCACCTGGGCCGCAGATCGCTGGAGCCTGAAGGGCGGTCTGTCCTCCCGCCGCGGCGATGCTTACGAAGACGGCGACGGCCGAGCCTTCACCGAGCTGCTCGCGCTCTCGGCGCCGGCGGGATATCGCGCCGCGGCGCGCGACGACCGCGCTTTCGACGTCACCACCGGCTGGGCGGGGGTCGGCTGGATTCCGCGACCGGGCGCGAGACTCGAGCTCGAGGCCACGCGCCAGGATTCCGCCACGCAGCTCTACCCCTACCTCCAGATGGATGCCAGTCGCGACGACGCCACTCGCGCGCGCGCCACCTATCGTGCCGAGGGCGCCGGGTCCCGCGTCGTTTCGGTCGTCGGCAGCCTCGGCTGGTCGCGCGTCGAGCACGATATGGACGACCGCTTGCGCGTCTCCTCGTCGGCGGCACCTCTCGCCTATTCAATGGCGACGCAAGCCCGGTCGGAGGACTGGAGTGCCCGCGGCGAGATTGCGCTCACCGGCGGTTTCGCAGTCGGCGCGGAAAGTCAACGGCGCGAGTGGGACGCCACGACGCGCATGGCGGGAATGGCCTACCGCGCGCAAGCCAGCCTGCCGGGGGTGCGCCAGGAGAGCACCGCGCTCTACGCCGAGCTCGCACGCCCGCTCGGCGGCAAGCTCACGTTCGAGGCGGGCCTGCGCGCCGAACGGGTCCAGGCCGATGCCGATCCGGCGCTGGCCAACACCGACCTGTACTTCGCCTATCACCGCACCCGGTCGACTTCGGCAGAGGACACGCTGCTGTCGGGAAATGCCGGCATCGTCTATCGTCTGCAGGAGAACTGGGAGCTCTCCGCCCGCCTGGGGAGCGCCGAACGGGCTCCGGATCCGCAGGAGCGCTACTTCGCGCTGCGCCGGATGGGCACCGACTGGGTCGGCAACCCGGGTCTTGCGCCGCCACGCCAGACGCAACTCGACCTCGGCGCGCGCTTCCACAGCGACCGCCTCACGATCGACTTCACCGGCTGGATGGCGCGCCTCGATGACGCCCTCACAGTCGTTGACGGCGCGCGTCTCGAGATGGTGCCCGGAGTCATGAACGGGCACGCCCGCACCTATATCAATCACGATTCGCGGATGTGGGGCGCAGAGGCGACGGCGTTCGCGCCGCTCGGCAAGAGCCTCGCGCTGCAGGCGAAAGTCGCCTGGCTTCGCGGCTCGCGGGATCTAGCTCCCCGATCCGGAATCGTCGATCGGGACCTGCCCGAACTGCCGCCGTTTTCGGGGCACCTCGCACTCCGCTGGGAGCCGGGCCGCTGGTACGCCGAGCTCGAGGGGGTGGCGGCGGCCGAACAGGCGCGCGTCGACTCGGGCCTTCAGGAGACGCCGACCCCGGCGTGGGCGATCGGCAACCTCCGCGCCGGCGTCGAGCTCGGCCGCTTCTGGCTGCTGGGCGGCGTCGAGAACCTCTTCGATCGAGCGTATCGCGAGCATCTCTCGTATCAGCGCGACCCGTTCCGCGCCGGCGTCGCCGTCCCCGAACCGGGGCGCTCTTTCACATTCAGTCTCCGCTTTCAGGTCTGAGCGCACTTCGCGGCGGTGGAAATTACCTAGGCCTCGCCGCGGCGATCGGGTAGAAACTGCGCTTCCCGCCCCCGCGCCGACCCTCTAAGTTACGACTGTTCGACGAGAACGACGCACCGCGCCATCCGGGCGAAACGACGGAAGCCCTTCCGTCGACCCCCAACCGCGCATGACCAGAACGAGGAGATTCCGATGAACAGCAAGACCCTTGCGAAGATCGCCCTGATCGGCGCGCTGCTGATCGGCGGCAGCGCGGCGCAGGCCGCGGACAACCAGGCCGACTGGACCGTCACCCTGAACGTCAAGCTCGCCCTGCTCGACAAGCTGGGCACCGACAGCCTGCACGTGGACGTCACCACCGAAGCCGGCGACGTGACCCTCAAGGGCACGGTCGCCAAGCGCGAAACGCTCGAGCTCGCCAACTCCGTTGCCAAGTCGGTCACCGGAGTCAAGGGCGTGAAGAACGACCTGCATGTCGCCGCCAACGTCAACAACCCGAGCCAGACCGCCGTCGCGGCCGGCGAGACCGAAGCCGAGCTCGAGGATGCGGTCCTCTCGACCAAAGTCCGGCTCGCCCTGGTGGACAAGATGGGAACCGACGGTTTCAAGATCGGCACTGTCGCCGCGAGCGGCGTGGTCTCGCTCGAGTTCGACAAGGAGTTCACTGCCGCCCGTCGCAGCGAAGCGGCCAAGGTCGTCAAGTCGGTGGACGGCGTCACCAAGGTCATCTCCGTCGACGCCAAGTAACGTCGC
>JAGOCP010000229.1 GCA_017998715.1 Thermoanaerobaculia bacterium
TCGAGCGCCGCGGTGTCGAGCTGTCGTGGCGGATGGAAGAGGCGGCGCTCGCCGGGCTGCGCGTCGCGGACCTGGTGCGCGACGACGCCGAGACGCTGCTGCCCTCCGCGACCTACGCCGAGGTCGTGGAGCGTTTCCTCGGCACGAAGCGCCACCGCCTCTTCGTCGTCGACGCAGAGCGCCGGCTCCAGGGCTTCGTCTCGCTGCACGACATCAAGCACTCGCTGCGCGAGACCGAGTCGCTGTCGGTGGTGTTGGCTCACGACCTCATGGCGCCGGTCACGACCACCCTCGGCATCGCCGATCGGCTGCATCGCGCCGCCGAGGACTTCGCGCGCAGCGATTTCGAGCGCCTGCCGGTGCTGGCGGAGGACGGCACGTTCCGCGGCGTCGTCACCAAGCGCGACCTGTTGGCGGTCTACGCCCAGGAGGTGCTCGGCCGGCCGGCGGTGCTGTCGACCTTCGTGGCGAGCGACCAGCCGGGGTCGGCGGGCACGGCCGTCGAGCTGCCGCCCGATTTCTCGCTGCGCTCGATCGCGGTCACCGAGGAGCTCGCCGGCAGGACGCTCGCCGAGTGCTCGCTGCCGCAGCGCTACGCGGTGCGGGTGATCGAGATCAAGCGGCCGGGCCCGGCCGGGCCGGAGTGGATCGTCCCCGACGCCACGACCGTCGTCGGCTACGGCGACGAGCTCGTCGTGCTCGGGCCGACGAAGCGCGTCGAGGCGCTCTCCGCCGGGCGCTTCGAGCCGCTGGACGAAACCTCGGGGAGCGAGAGTCCGCGATGAGTGCGCCGGCGGAGCTCGACGCCCGCCGCGCCGGACTGTGCTTCAACTGCCGGCACGGCGAGGTCCTGCGCTCGCCACGCAGCACCTTCTTGCGCTGCGCGCGCGCCGATGCCGACGCGCGCTTTTCCCGCTATCCGGGACTGCCGGTTCTGTTCTGCCCCGGTTTCGAAGCGAAGTCCGCCGGGGAACCCGGCGAACGAGCTCCCGGCGCCTGATCCGCCGGTCGCGCTTCCGTCTGCCTATTCGGAGTCTTCGGGCAGATCGACCATGCGATGGCGCAGGGCGTAGCCCACCGCTTCGGCGCGGTTGTTGAGGTGGAGCTTCTCGAGGATGTTGCGCAGGTGGAACTTGACCGTGTTCTCGCTGACGTTGAGCTCTTTCGCCAGCTTGCGGTTGGAAGTGACGCCGCGGACGAGCAGCTCGAGGACCTCACGCTCGCGCTCGGTCAGATCGTCGGGGTGGCGCTCCTTCTCGGCGCTGCGCCGCGGCTGCGCGAACTCGGCGAGGACGCGCCGGGCGAGGCCCGGAGTGAGCGCGGGCTCGCCGCGAGTCACTCCGTCGAGCAGGGCGAAGAAGGAGGCCGACTCGAGGTTCTTCTGCATGTACCCTTGCGCGCCCGACTTGATCGCCTCGAAGAGCGGGGCGTCGTCCTCGGAGGCGGTGAGCACGACGACCTTCACCTCGGGCGCCTCGGCTTTGAGCAGGCGGGTGGCGGCGATGCCGTCGAGCTCGGGCATGGCGAGGTCCATCAGGATGACCTCGGGGCGCAGGCGCTTGCCGAGCTCGACCGCCTCGCGGCCGTTCCGCGCCTCGCCGATGACCTCGTGGCCGCGGCTCTCGAGCAGGCTCTTCAGGCTGTCACGGAAGAGGGCGTGATCGTCTGCGATGAGAATTCTCATGGTGCCTCCCGGGAGTCGCTCAAAGTGGGAAGTCTAAACGTCCAGCGGGTTCCCTTGCCAGGGGCGGTGTGGAGCTCGACCCGGGCGCCGATGCTGTCGGCGCGTTCGCGGATGGTGAGGAGGCCGAAATGGGGGAACTCGCCGCGCGCCGGGACGGTAGGGTCGAAGCCCGCTCCGTCGTCGCGCACCATGAGCTCGAGGCCGGTCGGAAGCTGCCGCAGGCTCACTTCGACGAGGCTGGCGCGGGAGTGCTTGCGGGCGTTGGCCAGCGCCTCCTGGGTCATGCGCAGCAGCTGCAGCTCGGCGCCGGGAGTGAGGAGCGGCACCCCTTCGGCGACGAACGTCGCGTCGATGCCGGTCTCGGTCTCCCACTTTTCGACGAAGGTGGCGAGGGCGGCGCCGAAATCGAGGTCGGGATTGGCGGCGAGCCGCAGGCCGACGATCCCCTCGCGCACGTCGGAGTAGACCTCGCGCGCCGCTGACGCCAGCTGATCGAGCTGGGTGTCGGCCTCGTGCACCTTGCCGCTGCGCAGATAGCCCTGGACCGCCTGCGCCTTGGTGTTGACGTAGGCCAGGACCTGCGCCAGACCGTCGTGCATTTCGTGCGCCAGGCGCAGGCGCTCTTCGGCGACCGCGAGCTCGCCGCTGCGGCGGTGCATCTCGGCGTTGTCGATGGCGATCGCGGCGCTCACTGCGAAGCGCTCGAGCGTCTCCTCGTCGTTGCGGTCGAAGGCGCCGCCGTCGAGCTTGTCGCACAGGTAGAGATTGCCGCGAAAGGGCGGTTTCGTCGGGATCGGAACCGCCAGCAGCGATTTCATCGGCGGATGGTTGGCCGGGAAGCCGGCGCTGTCCGGGTGCCCGCGCAGATCGCCGACGCGCAGCGGCGTGCCGTGGTGGATCGGAATGCCCAGAAGGCCCTTGCCCACCGGCGGCGAGCCGATCGCCTGACGCTGGTGCGGGTCGATCCCGGAGGTGATGAAAGCCAGGATGCCGCCCTTCTCGTTCATCACCGAAAGTGCGCCGTACTTCGTCGCGACGAGCATCCGCGCCTGGTCGACGACGGACTGCAGCACGACCTCTTCCGAGAGATCGGAGAAGATCAGCAGGCCGGCCTGGCGGAGGGCGGCGAGCTCGCGGTTCTTGCGCTCGAGCTGGGCATGGAAGCGCTCGATGACGTCGAAGACGCCGCCGAGGAGAAAGAGCGTGGCGACGAAGACGAAGGCGTCGAGCAGGAGATTCGCCCCCCACCCCGAGAGGTAGGGGAAGAGCGCGTTGCGCGCCGACTCGAGAACGAGGACGAAGGCCACGGCGGCAGCGAGCGCGATCCACTTGAGACGGCGGATCGTCAGCGGGCGGGCGACGTCGTCCAGATCGGCTACCGGACGTGGCGGCACAGCGGGATCGGCCGCAGGTTCAGGGGGGGCGGAGTGGGGGTGGGAGGTCTTGGCAGTCACTCGCGATGGGATCCGATACGCAGGAGAGCGTATATCGGATCCCACCCAAAGGCGCCGGTGACCAGCGGTACCCAGGCAAACAGCAGCAGCGCCACCCGCCACATGCCCTCTACGGCGCCGGTCGAGGCGGCGAACAGCATGGCCAGCCCGACGGCGATCCGGAGTATGCGGTCCCAGCGGCGGATATTTTTCGTGGACATTGGGCGGTAGCGCCTCCCGGAAGCGGCGTAGGGGGACCATGATTCAACTGGGCACGCCGGAGAACCCCGGATCGGGTGGCCCGCCGACCGCCCCCATGGGTGGGGCGGCTCGGGCAAGATAGACTCCAAGCGAAATGTCAGGTCCAGCGCCGATTTCCCATTCTCACGCCCGCCCGCCGCGGTCGCCGCGCATCGACGCCGTCGGCGTCGAAGAGCGTGCCGCCGCGCTCGCCAAGCGGTCGATCAAGAAGGAGGCCAAGCGCGCCGGAATCCGCCTCGCCATCTCGATGATCGATCTCACCACCCTCGAGGGAAAAGACTCCGAGGGCAAGGTCCTGCAACTCTGCCAGAAAGCGCGCCAGCCGCTGCCCGGCGATGCGACGGTCCCGCCGGTGGCCGCTGTCTGCGTCTATCCCAACTTCGTTGCCGTCGCCCGCCGCGGCCTCGCCGGCACGGCGATCCAGGTCGCTTCGGTCGCGACGGGGTTCCCCGCCGGTCTCGTGCCGCTCTCGATCAAGCTCGACGAGACCCGCCGCGCCGTTGATGCCGGCGCCGACGAAGTCGACATGGTGATCGACCGCGGAGCCTTTCTATCGGGCGACTTCGACCAGGTCGCCGACGAGATCGCCGCCGTCAAGGAGGCCTGCGGCCGGGCGCACCTCAAGGTGATCCTCGAGACCGGCGAGCTCCTGACCTACGACAACGTCCGCCGGGCGTCGGACCTCGCCATCGCCGCGGGCGCCGATTTCATCAAGACGTCGACCGGCAAGATCCAGCCGGCGGCGACACCGGGCGTCGTGCTGGTGATGCTCGAGGCGATCCGCGACCACTATCTCGCCACCGGAAGGAAGATCGGCATGAAACCGGCCGGCGGCGTGCGCACGACGAAGCAGGCGCTGCACCTGCTCGTCCTGGTCAAGGAGACGCTCGGCGACGCCTGGCTGACGCCGAAGCTCTTCCGTCTCGGTGCCTCGACGCTCACCAACGACCTGCTCATGCAGCTGGTCAAGGAGTCGACCGGCGCCTACCAGAGCGAGGACTACTTCTCGAAGGACTGATGCCGCGGCCGCCGCGCGGCGATAAGCTGCGAGCCAGAGCCGGAGGGCGACGACCCGTGTTTCGCCAACCCCACAGCGGTTTCAACCGCGTCCCGTTCGTGCAGGCCTGCACCGTCGTCTGGGACGGTCTCGAGACCTCCTGTCTGACCTGTAACCTCTCGATCCTCGGACTCTATGTTCATCTCGAGGCGCCGCTCGAGCGCAGCCGCGAAGTCACGGTGCGCTTCCGCCTGCCGGACGAGGGGCCGGAGATCGAAGCGGTGGCGACGGTCACCTGGGTGAACGAGGAGCCGCCCGATGGGCCGGCGGATCTGCCGCCGGGTTGCGGCCTGCGCTTTCAACGCGTGGCGCCCGCCGACCTGCGGCGGATCGCGGCTCTGGTGGCGGCCTACCTGGCCGCGCCGCACCAGCACGCCGGTGCCGGCGTCGGTCAGCCATTCACGGGAAGCGCGCGGATTCCGTACATCGCCGCTTGCACCCTCACCGGCAGATTCGGCACGCGGCACGGCAGCCTGTGCAACCTGAGCGCGCTCGGCGTCTACGTCGCGCTCGAGGACATGCCGGCCGCGGGCGCGCGCGGCCGGCTCTCTTTTCCGCTGCCGGGAGCGGGCGGGGAGTTCACCGCCGATTTCCGGGTGACCTGGCAGAACCCCGACTTCCCGTCGCGGGCGCACGCCCTGCCTCCGGGTTGCGGCCTCTGCTTCGAGAACCTGGAGAGCGCGAAGACCGCGCGGCTGCTGGACCTGGTCGGCGAATACCAGCGCGCGCTCGCGAGCTAGGAGTCGGCGCCGGATTCGCCGATTTCCACCCCGTCAGCGGCGAGCGCCGCCTCGACCTGTCCCGTCCAGTCGCGGTTGGCGGCGGGCGAGGCCGGGCTGGGATGGGGGATGCGGGTGATGGCGATCGCCGCGGCGTCTCTTCCGGCGCCGGCGAGGGCCCGCCGGACCGCCGCCTCGGCGACCGCTCCGATAGCGATGACGCGCTGCACCTCGAGCGTCGCCACGACTTCGGCGAGGGCCGCGTCGCACAGCGCCTCGAGCGCGGCCCGTTCGGCGCGCGGCAGCTTGTCGGGCGTGAGGTTGCGGCCGCCGGCGTCGAGGAATCCGAGCGGACACCAGTTCCAGACGAAGGCGCGGGCGAAGAAGCGCTGCGGCGAGCCGCAGCGGCTGCGCACCCATCCCCAGAGCCGGGCCCCCGAGACTTCGCTGCGCCGGCAGGAGAAGCCCTCGACGCGGCGCTTCGGATGCTCCCGCGGCGGCGGCGCGACGGCGGCCTCGATGCCCAGCCAGTCGCGCACCGTGGCGACCTCGCCGAACGGTACGCCGGTCTGCATCATGCCGAACGGCCCGGGGTTCATGCCGACGAACAGCAGCTCTTTCGGGGCGC
>JAGOCP010000230.1:0-2840 GCA_017998715.1 Thermoanaerobaculia bacterium
CGGCTCGAGGAGCTCGGACGCGGCGTCGACGAGCTCGCGGCGGATGCCACCGGCAGGCGGCAGATCGAAACCGCCGAGGCCGTCTTCGTCGGCGGCGGCAACACGTTTCGCCTGCTGAAGACGATGCAGGAGGCCGGGCTGCTGCAGCCGCTGCGCGCGCGGGCGCTCGCCGGGATGCCCTATCTCGGCGCCTCCGCCGGGATCAACCTCGCCGGTCCGACGATCCGCACCACCAACGACATGCCGATCGTCGAGCCACAGGGCTTCGACGCCCTCGGCCTGGTGCCGTTCCAGATCAATCCGCACTATCTCGACGCCGATCCCGGCTCGACCCACATGGGCGAGACCCGCGCCGAGCGCCTGGCGGAGTTTCACGAAGAGAACGCGACGCCGGTCGTGGGCCTGCGCGAGCGCGCCTGGATCCGCATCGAAGGTCCACGCGGCTGGCTCGGCGGCGAGCGCGGCGCCTGCATCTTCCGGCGCGGCTCGGCGCCGGAAGAGCGCGCGACCGGCGCGACGCTCGACGATCTGCTGGTGTGAAGCCGCGAACAGGGGGGCGTCGCGGCTCAGTGCCCGCGGGCGACCGCGCGCGCCGCGATCCAGTCGATGAGACCCGGCGCCACCAGGCGGACGAATCGTCCGACCCGCCCGCGCAACGACAGGATCGCCAGCCGGCGGCGCCGCGCGCCGGCGTCGAGAATGAGGGCGGCGCACTTGGCGGCGGTCATGATCCGCGCCTCGTTCATCGGGCTGGTCCCGAGGGGCTTGCCGTCCGGGCCGAGCGCCCGGCGGTGGATCTCCGAGAGCACGAAGTCGGGACAGGCGAGCGTGATCGAGACTCCGCTGCTCGCGAGCTCGATGCGCAGCGAATCGAAAAATCCGTGCAGCGCATGCTTCGATGCGGCGTAGCCGGTGCGCGTCGGGACGCCTGTCAGGCCGGCGAGGCTCGAGACCACGACGATGCGCCCGCGACGCTCCTTGAGATGCGGCAGGGCATGTGCCGTGGTCCAGGCGCAGCCCAGGTAGTTGACGCGCAGGATACGTTCGAGCACGTCCAGGTCGGCGAGCTCGTCGAGCCGCGACCACATGTCCTGGCCGGCGCAGAGGAACAGCGCGTCGACACCGCCGAACTCCGCGACCGCCCGCTTCACCAGAGCGCGGCACGCCTCGGGGTCGGCAACGTCGGTCGGTACGACCACGCAGTCGGCACCGAGCGCGCGGCAGCTCGCGGCGACGTTCTCGAGCTCCGCCTCGTCGCGCGCGGCGAGCACGAGCCGTGGGCGCTCGGCGGCGAGTTGTCGCGCGAGCTCGCGGCCGATGCCGGAGGAGGCGCCGGTCAGGACCACGACCTGGTTCTGGAAAGGGAGGTCGATCTTCACCGTCGGAGCTTAACCCGCGGAGCTTAACCCGCACGCCGAGCCGGTGCGACGCGGGATCGAACGGGCGTCGCCGTTCCGGTGGGCGGACGCGCGGCGTTCTGGGCTAGGCTGAGTTCCTTGCGGCCCCATTCCACCAGAGCGGTGTACTTCGCTGTCGGAATCGCCATCGTCGGTCTCGGCGCCGCGTTCACGCTTCTTTTCGCGCCGCCCCGCATCGTGCCGATCGGGGACGAGGCCGACTATCTGCGGGCGGCGACCCACCAGGCGAGGAGCGGCGTGCACTCGTCGGCGCCGATCTCGGAGCCCGCGCCCAGGCCCGATGCCTACCGCGAGCCCGGGTATCCCTTTCTCCTGGCGACGGCCTGGCGCCTCGGCGGAGTCGATCTGCCGCGCACGGAGGCCGAGTGGCTCGACGATCCGTCGAGTCCCGCTGCCCGGAGCGTTCGGCTTCTGGGCGCCCTGCTGCTGGCGCTGACGGCGGCAGTCGGAGCCGCTGCGGTCCAAGGGGCAGGTGGAGGCTTCGTCGCCAGTGTGGCAACCGCCGCGCTCGTCACCGCCAGTCCCGCGCTCAGACAGGCGGCGCTGACGCCAGCTTCCGAGGGCCTGACGGCGGCGCTCGTGACCCTGGTCGCGTTCGCATGGATTCGCGGCGTCACCCACCCGACCTGGCGATGGGTGGCGCTCAGTGGCGTCGCTGCCGGCCTGGTCCCGCTCACCCGTGGCGCCACGCTCGTTCTGATCCCGACCGGCGCGGTCCTGATGCTCCTGGCGCCGCGTGCACTGCCGCTGGGCGGGCGCCTCCGGCGCGCGGCACTCTTTTCCCTTCTCGCGCTCGCGCCGAGCGCGGCCTGGATGACCCGCAATCTCGAGGTAACGGGCAGTTTCGTGCTCGCGGATCGCAGCGGAGCGGTGCTCTATTCGCGTGCCGAGCTCGACCGGCAGATCGCGCGCGAAGGCCTGCTTCCCGCCGTCGCGGCCTGGACGCCGGTCGAGGCCGTGCGCCGGGCAGGGGCGAGCCGCTGGCCGGAAGCGACATTCTCGCGCTACGAGTGGCGGGGCGAAGGGAACTTCTTCACCCGCTCGCTGCGGCGCTGGCACGCCGAGCGCCGGCCGCCGGCGGACCCGATCGCGGCCGACCGCCGACTCGGCCGGGAGGCGATGGGGGAGTTCATCGCGTCGCCGATGCGGCATCTGGTCGCGACCGCCGCCGTCGCGTGGCGCGGCCTGTTCGCCGAACGCTCGCCGGAGAGTCTGTTGCCGCTCGATCTGACCTGCGTCGTCGCTTTCTTTCTTGCCGCGGCGATCGTGCGCGCCGGCGCGCTCGCCCTGCGCGGCCGGAACTTTCGGCTCGCGGCGTTTCTTGCCGTTCCGGTGGCGCTCTTTCTCTTCCACGCTCTGCTGACCGAGTTCCTGCCCAGATTCGCCGTTCCGGCGCTTCCGCTGGCCTGGGGAGCGGTCACC
>JAGOCP010000230.1:2940-5770 GCA_017998715.1 Thermoanaerobaculia bacterium
CGCGGAGCCCGCGGTCGAGCGCCAGTTGGCCCGCTTCGCCGCGCTCGCCGATCCGGCGCGCCTGCGGCTGCTCGCACTGCTCGACGGCGAAGAGCTCGGGGTCGGTGAGCTGGCGGAGATCGTCCAGCTGCCCCAGTCGAGCGTGTCGCGCCACCTGAAGGTTCTCTTCGACCAGGGTTGGGTCGTCTCCCGCAGCGAGCGCACCGCGAACATCTACACCATGGCGAACGGCGAGCTGCCGCCGCCGGCCCGCACGCTCTGGGCCGTGACCCAGGGAGAGATCGCGGGCTGGCCGACGCTGGCGCACGACCGCCTGCGGCTGGAGAGACGATTGGCTGAGCGCACCGAAGGTGGGCGCGGTTTCTTCGCCGGCGTCGCGGCAGAGTGGCAGACGCTGCGCGCCGAGCTCTACGGCCGGGTCTTCAGCGAGGCGGCGATCGCGGCGCTCCTGCCGCGCGACTGGGTGGTCGCCGATCTCGCCTGCGGGGCCGGCGATCTGACGGTGCGCCTCGCGCCGCGGGTCGCCAGGGTCGTCGCGGTCGACGCCTCGCCCGAGATGCTGGCCGCGGCGAAGCGGCGCACGCGGGCGCTCACCAACGTCGAGCTCCATCGCGCCGACCTCGCGCAGCTGCCGATCCCCGACCGGACCTGCGACGCCGCGCTCCTCGTCCTTGCCTTGACCCACGTCGGTCAGCCGGCGGCGGCGGTCGCCGAAATGGCCCGCATCCTGAAGCCGGGCGGCCGCGCCGTGATCGTCGACCTTCTGCGCCACGATCGCGACGACTTCCGGCGCAGGATGGGTCAGCTTCGCAACGGCTTCGGCGCGGAGGAGTTGAAGCAGCTGCTCACGGTGGCGGGCTTCGCCGCCGCCGAGTGCGCGCCGCTCGCCCCCGAAGCCGAGGCCAAGGGCCCGGCGCTCCTCCTCGCCGCAGGGTCCCGATGACGCACCTGCCTTCCATGGACGTTCCTTCGACCTTCAACCGCACGGAAAGGACTTCGATATGACGACCGCTACCGCCTCCCAGCTGGACTTCTTCGTCAAGGATCTGACACTCGCCGACTGGGGCCGCAACGAGATCCGCCTCGCCGAGCAGGAGATGCCGGGTCTCATGGCGGTGCGCAAGGAGTATGCCGCCAGCCGCCCGCTCGCCGGCCAGCGCATCATGGGCTCGCTCCACATGACGATCCAGACCGCCGTCCTCGCCGAGACGCTGCACGCGCTCGGCGCCGAGGTGCGCTGGGTGTCGTGCAACATCTTCTCGACCCAGGATCACGCCGCGGCGGCGCTCGCCGTCGGCACGGACGGGACGCCGGAGAATCCGCGCGGCATCCCGGTCTTCGCCTACAAGGGTGAGTCGCTCGAAGAGTATTGGGACTTCACCGCCCGTGCGCTCGACTTCGGGCAGGGTCGCGGTCCGACGCTGATCGTCGACGACGGCGGCGACGCGACGCTGCTCATCCACAAGGGCGTCGAGTTCGAGAAGGCCGGTGCGGTTCCAGCCGCGACCGCGGCCGACAGTGAAGAGTACGCCTTCGTCCTGGCGCTGCTGGCGAAGATCCAGAAGGAGGATCCGAAGCGCTGGAACCGGATCGCGCCGGCGATCCTCGGCGTCTCGGAAGAGACGACCACCGGCGTCCACCGCCTGTACGAGATGGAGAAGACCGGAACACTCCTCTTCCCGGCGATCAACGTCAACGACTCGGTCACCAAGTCGAAGTTCGACAACCTCTACGGCTGCCGCCACTCGCTCACCGATGGCATCCTGCGCGCTTCCGACGTGATGCTCGCCGGCAAGGTGGCGGTGGTCTGCGGCTACGGCGAGGTCGGCAAGGGCTGCGCCCAGGCGTTGAAGGGCCAGGGCGCGCGCGTCATCGTCACCGAGATCGACCCGATCTGCGCCCTGCAGGCGGCGATGGAGGGCTATGAAGTGACGACGCTCGAGGCGACGCTCGCCACCGCCGACATCTTCATCACCGCCACCGGCAACTTCGACATCATCACCGTCGAGCACATGGCGAAGATGAAGGACAAGGCGATCGTCGGCAACATCGGCCACTTCGACAACGAGATCGACATGGCGGGCCTGAAGAACTTCCCCGGCATCGAGCGCGAGAACATCAAGCCGCAGTACGACGAGTGGCGCTTCCCCGACGGCCACGCGGTGATGATCCTCGCCGAGGGGCGGCTGCTGAATCTGGGCTGCGCCACCGGCCATCCGTCGTTCGTCATGTCGTGCAGCTTCACCAACCAGGTGATGGCGCAGGTCGACCTGGCGAAGAACGCCGGCAAGTACGAGAACAAGGTCTTCCTGCTGCCCAAGAAGCTCGACGAGAAGGTGGCGCGCCTCCACCTCGAGAAGCTCGGCGTGAAGCTGACCGAGCTCACGCCGAAGCAGGCCGCCTACATCGGCGTCGACGTCGACGGCCCGTTCAAGCCGGAGCGTTACCGCTACTGAGCAGCGCGCCACGGCGACACCGACGGCGAGGGCCCGGCGAGACGCTGCCGGGCCCTTTTTTCGTTCTTTCCGCGCGGGCGATGCCCGCCGGACCGGTCAGTTGGGCTTCGGAGTGGGCGCCGCGGTGCCGGGGGTGAAAATCTTCGCCGCGTCGGCGAGATTCAACAGCTCGAGCTCGAAGATCAGCGCGCCGGTGGGGGCGCCGGGGAAGCCCTCGTTGCCCGCGGCGGAGATCCAGCAGCGCCGCAGCTCGCCGACGGTCATCCCTTCGACGCAGGCGGCGAAAGCCGGCATGACGCGATCGAGCGGGAAGAGGGTCGGCCGGCCGTCGAGGGTCGAGGTCGAGAGGGTGTGCCCGACATCATTCCAGACGG
>JAGOCP010000002.1 GCA_017998715.1 Thermoanaerobaculia bacterium
GGAGGGTGGAACGGATGAAAGCGTTCTCGCTCGGTAGTGGCACATCCACAAACGACAACACGACGTCCTTAAAATTCAATGGCTTACAAGTGGAGAAGGTTGGATATCAGGCCCGTCCCCTCCGCCAACCTCCCGAGACAACCCGTTCTCCGCTTGATCGCTCCGCCGAAATTTCTCGGTGTTTTCGAGGGTTGTAGCCAGAGGGCTGTTCACCTCGGAGCTGGCGAAAAGCCAGAAGTCCGCTCTCTCCGCGCCCATGCTCTCTGAACCTCTTCACCTCGGCGTCCAAGGTGAAGAGGTTTAAGCTTCTGAATATGTGACATGTTTTTCGCGCAGCTTCGGGCCGATTTAGTACACCGCGTTGGGTCCCGACCGAACCCGGCATCTAACTCGATCGTCGAGTTCGGCCAATACCTGCCCTTTGGCCAGAGAGCGACGCTTCTCGGAACCAGCCGTTCATGCCTGCCGCGGCAAGGCTCCGGCGATGTAGGACACCCGGGGGCCGTCCGCGCCCTTCAGGCGCGCGACCGGTCGTTGACGATGATGACATGGACGAAGCCGGGGCCGTGGGCACCGCGGACGTAGCTCCCTTCGATGTCGGTGGTGCCGCTCGGGCCGGTGATGAGGATGGCATTGCGAGGCTGCGACCCGCCGTCGAGCAGGCGCGCGTAGTCCTCGAGGTGGGCGACGACGCTCGATGCGTGCAGGACGACGATGTGGTGGAGCGGCAGGAAGGCGAGCAGGATCGGCGAGTCCGGTGCGGAGTGGATGACGATCGAGCCGCTCTCGGCGATGCCCAGGCGGGCAAGGCCGACCGCCGCGGGTTGGTCCGGCGCCGTCGCCAAGTCCTGTGCGATCCCCTCCCAGGAGAGAGCCGTGAGCGCCGCGGTCTGCTGGACGGCGGCCGCCGGGGGGAGGCCCTGCGCCGCGAGGTAGCGGCCGACGGCGGCGGGGACGTCGTCGAGGTCGGCGACGCGCTCGATCGTCGTCCCGAGTGCCGCGGCCTTGATCGCGAAGGCGTCGACCAGGTCGGGCGCCGCCAGTCCCGGGCGGATCGCGTCCGGGTCGGCGAGCAGGGTTGCCGCCTCGGCGGCGACCGCCTCCGGGTCGGCCGGCCGGCCGCCGAGCCCGGCGCGCACCGCGGCGAGGATGCTGTCGCGGGTGGTCATCGGCGGTCTCCCTGCGGGCGCTCCGCCCTGTAGCGCTCCATGAACGTGGCGCCGGCGGGGGCCGGGAGGTCACGGTGCTCCGTCCAGCCGCCGGCGAGCGGCAGCGACCGGATCCAGCCGCTTCGGCCGAGCACGCGCAGGGTCCGGACCGCGACGGCGCTCGCGAGGCGGTAGAGGCCGGGCCGGCGCGCCAGGGTCGCCCAGAGGCCGAGGCCGGCGCGCATCGGGGCCTTCTCGAGGCCCTCCTCCCAGCTCCGTACCCGCCAGGCGCGCAGGAGGGTCGGCAACGGGATCCGCACCGGGCAGACCTCGGCGCACCGCCCGTTCATCGTGCAGGCGAAGGGCAGGTCGCGCGACTGTTTCAACCCGTCCAGGACCGGGGTTAGGACGGCGCCCATCGGGCCCGGGTAGGTGCCGCCGTAGGCGTGGCCCCCGATCTGGCGGTAGACGACGCAATGGTTCATGCAGGCGCCGCAGCGGATGCAGCGCAGCATCTCGCGGAACTCGTCCTTGATCATCCGCGACCGGCCGTTGTCGACGAGGACGATGTGCATCTCCTCCGGCCCGTCGGCGTCGCCCGACCGTTTCGGGCCGCAGTGGAAGGTGGTGTACTGGGTGAGCTCGCCGCCGGTCGCCGAGCGCACCAGCAGGCGCAGCAGCGCGAAGGCGTGCGCCGTGGTCGGCACCAGCTTCTCGATGCCGGCGGTGACGATGTGCACCCGCGGCGGCGTGGTGGTGAGTTCGGCGTTGCCCTCGTTCGTCACGGTGCAGGTGGCGCCGGTGTCGGCGACGAGGAAGTTCGCGCCCGAGATGCCGACGTCGGCGGAGAGGAACTTCTCGCGCAGGACGCGGCGGGCGCTCTGCACCATCGAGGCCGGGTCCTCGGCATCGGGCGCGGGCTTGTGGTCGGCGTTGAAGAGCACGGCGACCTGCTCGCGGGTGCGGTGCATCGCCGGCCAGATGATGTGCGAGGGATGCTCGCCCGCGAGCTGGATGATGTGCTCGGCAAGGTCGGTCTCGACCCGCTCGATGCCCGCGGTGGCGAGCGCGTCGGGCAGCTGGATCTCCTCGCCGAGCATCGACTTCGAGCGGGTGACCCGCTTCGCGCCGGCCTCGCGGCAGAGGCGCACGACGATGTCGCAGGCCTCCTCGGCGGTGGCCGCCCAGTGGACCTTCGCGCCGGCCGCGGTCGCGTTGCGCTCGAAGGTCTCGAGATAGTGGTCGAGGTTGGCGATCACGTGGTCCTTTATCGCCGCGCCCCGCGCACGAGCCGCCTCGAACTCGGGAAAGCCGGCGAGCGCCGCTGCGCGCTTGCGCTCCGCGGTGCCGGTGGTGCGGTCAATGGCGAGCTTGAGCGTCGTGTCCGCCAGCGCCGCCCCTGCCCGGGCCTTGAAGCTCGTCTGGTCCTGGGCGGTCATGCGGTCTCTCCGATCGCGGGGCCGGCGCCGCCGCCGGCGAGGATTTCGACGGCATGGTAGCAGCGCACCTTCGAGCCCTCGCGTCGGAGCTTGCCGGCCATGTTCATCAGGCAGCCGAGGTCGCCTGCGAGCAGCAGCTCCGCGCCCGTCGCCTCGATGGCCGCGGCCTTCTCCGTGACGATGGCGTTCGAGATCGCCGGGTACTTGACGCAGAACGTCCCGCCGAAGCCGCAGCAGACGTTGTCGCCCTCGAGCGGCCGCAGCTCGAGCCCCTCGACAGCCGCGAGCAGCGCCCGCGGCTGGTCGTGGACGCCGAGCTCGCGCAGGCCCGAGCAGCTGTCGTGGTAGGTCGCAGTGGCGTCGAGGCGAAGGCCGGTCGGCGCGTAGCCGAGCACGTCGACGAGGAAGCTCAGCACCTCGTGGGTCTTCGCCGCGAGGGCCGCGGCGCGGGGACCCCAGACGGGGTCCTTCGCAAGGAGCTCCGGATAGTGCGTGATGGTGCCCGCACAGGAGCCCGAGGGAGCGACGAGATAGTCGTAAGGCTCGAAGGCGGCGATCACCTGCCGGGCGATCGACGCGGCGTCCGCCACGTCGCCGCTGTTCCAGGCGGGTTGGCCGCAGCAGGTCTGCTGCCGCGGCACCTCCACCCTGCATCCGGCCTCCTCGAGCAGCTGCAGCGCGGCGAAGCCGATCTGCGGCCGCATGGCGTCGACGAGACAGGTCACGAAGAGACCAACGCGGGGGCCGGATGCGGTGCTCATGGCGTCACCGCGCCGTCGGAGCGACGGCCGCGACGGGTCGGCCACGGTTGAGGGACATGACCGTCAGCACGCCCGCGGCCCACACGATCGCGGCAATCCACCAGGCATTGAAGCCGCCGGCGATCAGCGCCGAGGCGATCAGGCCGCCCTGCACCACGTAGTAGCCGGTCGGGATCAGCGTCTTGCGGATGATCTCTCCCTCCCGGTCGATGAGCCCCACCGTGGCGGAGGCGGCGACGACGTTGTGCACGCAGATCATGTTGCCTGCTGCGCCGCCGATCGCCTGCGCCGCGACCACGAGCGCAGCGCCGCCGGCGCCCAGCCCGATCTGCTCCGCCGTCGAGAACTGGAAGAGCGAGAACATCATGTTGGAGACGGTGTTTGAGCCGGCGATGAAGGCGCCCATTGCCCCGACGATCGGCGCGAACAGCGGCCAGGCATGGCCTGTCACCGACGAGACGCCTTCGGCGAGGATGATCGGCATCGAGGACAGGCGCTCCGAGGCCGAGTTGATGAACACCTGCACCATCGGCACCGCCAGCAGCAGCGCCGGGGCGGCGGCGATCATCGTCGAGCCCGAGGACCTCAGGGCGGTGCCGTATTCCTTCGTCGACATCCTGTGGAAGACGAAGGTGAAGAGCGAGACGAGGATCAGGATCGTCCCCGGCAGGTAGAGCGGCTGGACCGTGGCATTGATGCCCGAGCCGAAGAGGTCGCGGAAGGCGATCGTCATCTCGGGAGAGGTCAGGAAGGCCTTCACCGGCGCGACGGCGCGGGAGATGACGAGGAGAAGGACGATCACGACATACGGCGCCCAGGCCTTGACCAGCGGCATCAGCGGGGCGTCGCCGCGGTGATCCTCGAGGTCGTCGAGCTTGCCGACCCAGTGGTCTTCCCACTGCTTGCGGGGCGGGAAGTCGAAGACCTCCTTGGGAATGAGAAACCCGCGCTGCGCCGCCGGAACGACGATCAGGAGGCCGATGATGCCGCCGACGAGCGAGGGGAATTCCGGGCCGAGGATCGAGGCGATCAGGTAGTAGGGCACGGTGAAGGCGAGTCCGGCGAAGAGGGCGAACTTCCAGATGCGGAAGCCCTCGATGAAGGACCGGCTCGGACCGAAGAAGCGGGTGAGCATCCCGATCATGATCAGCGGAATGAGGAAGCCGGTCACCGCGTGGATCATGGCGACGTTCGTCGCGATATGCAGCAGGTAGTCGAAGAAGGGCATCGGCGCGATGGTGGACTCGACCAGCGGCTGGTCGGCGAGACCGGTGCGGACGCCGACGAGAATCGGGGTGCCCACGGCGCCGAAGGAGACGGGCGTGCTCTGGATGATCAGCGTCACCATGACCGCGGCCATCGCCGGGAAGCCGATCGCGACGAGCAGCGGCGCGGCGATCGCCGCGGGCGTGCCGAAGCCGGAGGCGCCCTCGATCAGCGAGCCGAACAGCCAGGCGATGATGATGCACTGAACCCGGCGGTCCGGCGAGATCCGGGTGAAGCCGCCGCGGATGGAGCGGAAGGCGCCGCTCTCCTCGAGCGTGTAGAGCACGAGGATCGCACCGAACACGATGTAGAGCAGGCTGACGGCGGTGACCACGCCGTTGACCGTGGCGCCGAGGACCTCGGTGTAGTCGGTTCCCCAGACGAACAGCGCGGTCAGGACCGTCACCAGGTAGGCGACGAGCATCGAGAATTTCGCCGAGCGCTCCAGGACGACGAGCAGCAGGAACACTGTCGCTATCGGCAACAGCGCCAGCAGGAATATTATTGTTCCAGACATATTTCCCTCCGGTGACAGGCATATCACGCTACGCTTGGTTGGTCTTGCGTTCGTTCGGGTGGCAGGGCGGGCCGATCAGCCCCAGCAGGCGCACTTCGACGTCTGGCCGATGCCCGGGTTGAGGCTGTTGGTCGGGTCGAGCGAGCGGTAGAACTCGGCCAGGGCCGGCTTCGCCTCGTAGAGGTGGCCGACATTGTGCTCGGCCGGATACTCCGCGCCGCGCGCGTCGAGCAGCTTCCACATCGCATGCTCGAGGGCGAGGCAGTCGTGGCCCTTCTTCACCACGTAGTCCTGATGGAAGACGTGGCAGAAGAAATGACCGTAGTAGAGCTTCTTCTCGATCTGCGCGTCGATCTCGGGCGGCAGCCGCTCGATCCAGTCCCGGTCGTTGCGCCGGAGCGCGATGTCGAGGGCGACGATGTCCTCGACATCGCGGGAGTGGACGGCGCGGTAGCGCACCGCCGCCCCCGCCACCGCGAAGCGGTGAAGGAAGGCGGCCTTGCCCTCCGCAGGGGTGCACTCGAAGACGTCGCCGGTCTCGGACGGAAAGATGGTGGCGAGATAGGCACGCGCCTCGGCGATGCCGGCTCCGCCCATCTTGATCAGCAGGTGATGCTCGAACCGGTCACGGAACGCGTTCATCCGCGCCGGCAGGTGCTGGGGGGCGAGCTGGGCGACCGCTTGGGCGACGCGGTCGGACACCGCGGCGCCGAGGCCGAGCCGCTCGGTCATCGCATCGACCTTCGCCTTGGCCGCGAAGAACGCGGGCATCCGGTCCGTGCCGGCCTTCTCGATGAACAGGAAGGTGTCCTTGCCGTATTTCGCCGCGACATCGTAGGCGTCGCGATGGATGTATTCGCCGGCGATTGGCAGATGCTCGAACGTCGCCAGCATGTGGCGGCGGATCCCGGTCAGTTCTTCCGGATCGTTGCTGCCGACATAGAAGACCGTGGTCTCCTTCTCGGCCTCGAAGGTGTCGAGCCGCACCGCGAAGACCGCGAGCTTGCCGGCGCATCCCGCTGCCTCGCGCAGCCGGCGCGGATCGGCGTTGAACCGGGCCGGGGTCTCGGCATCGACGTCGCGCACATGCCGCGCATACTCGCGATCCGACGCCCAGGCCTCGGTCGGCTGGGGCGCGGGCAGGTCGCCGCGCTCGACCCGGGCGAGGATCTCCTCGGGATCGTTGCCGAGCGGCAGCCCGAGATTGTTGACGAGCGCGACCGAGCCGTCCTCGCGCACTTCGGCGAACAGGCTCATCTCGCTGTAGGCGGGTCCGCGCTGGATCAGGGCGCCGCCGGAGTTGTTGCAGATGCCCCCCAACACCGAGGCGCCGATGCAGGAGGAGCCGATCACCGAATGCGGCTCGCGCCCGAGCGGGCGCAGGGCCTTCTCCAGGGCGTCAAGCGTCGCGCCGGGCAGGCAGACGACCTGCCGCCCCTCCTCGATGAGGTGGACGCCCTTCAGCCGGCGCAGGCTCACGAGGACGATCTCCCGGTCGTAGTCGTCGCCCCAGGGTGTCGACCCGCCCGTCAGGCCGGTATTCGCGGCCTGGAAGATCACGACCCGCCCGGCTGCAATCGCCGCCTGCAGGACGCGCCACTGCTCGACGAGACTGCCGGGGCGCACCACCGCGGCGACCCGGCCGCTGCCGTAGCGAAAGCCGCGCGTATAGCCACGGGTGTCGCGGGCGGAGGTCAGCACGTGGCGCGTGCCGACGATCCGGCCGAGCTCTGCGATCAAGTCCCCGCGCGAGGCTTCGGGCGCGGGCTGGGGCGGGAGTCCGGCAGCCGGACCACGGGCGGGGATCGTCATGCGGCTCCTCCGTGTGAGGGGGCTTGCCCGGGCGTCGGGAGCTCCCCTTCGTGCTGGACCTTGGGGTAGACCAACGTTTCACCATTGGTAAAACAATTTTGCCACTTGCGTCAATCCATAAATTGACTTCACCCCCGGCGCGATCGCGGTTAGGCTCGTCTCGCCGGAAGCGCCCGCGCCAAACTCGAGGGCGGGGCTTCCGCGGGAGGCCGCATGGTGAAGGACGCGATCAGGGGAAGCAGCGCCGGAGAGTCGACGGCGCGGCACATCGAGGACCTGATTCTCGAGGGCTCGCTCCGCCCCGGCGAGCCGCTGCTGCCCGAGCGCGAAATGGCGCTTCGGCTCAACGTGTCGCGGCCGACGCTGCGCCAGGGGATGAAGATGCTCGAGGAGAAGGGACTGCTGCTTGCGGAGCCCGGCGGCGCGCGGGTCGTCGCCCCACTGGCGACGAGCATCACCGATCCGCTGATCGACCTGCTCTCGACGCGCGACGACGTGGTCGAGGACTATCTCGAGCTGCGCCGGACGCTCGAGGGCATGGCCGCGACGCTCGCCGCGACGCGCGCGAACGATGTCGATCGCGCCATGCTGGAACGCTGCATGGACCGCATCGACGCCGCGCACGAGAAGGCAGACCCACATGACGAGGCGGACGGCGACGTCGATCTCCACGTCGCGATCTACGAGGCCAGCCACAACGTCGTCCTGCTCCAGGTGATGCGCGCGCTGTCGGGCATGCTCCGCCGCGGCGTCTTCCACAACCGAGAGAAGCTCTACGCCCGCTCCGAGGTCCGCGAGGTCCTGCTCGCGCAGCACCGGGCGATCTTCGAGGCCGTGATGGCGCGCGACCCGGAAGCGGCCGGTCGCGCCGCCGAGGATCACATGACCTACACCCGTCGCGTGCTGAACGAGATCGCCGCCGCCGAGGCCCGGCTCGAGATCTCGCTTCGGCGAATCGACGGCGGCAACCTGAGCTCACGGGCCCGGACAAAGCCGATTCCAGAGGCCGGCTGAGCAGTCGGCCGTGGGTTTCTCGAGTTATGTGCGGGCGGCAGCCAGCGGCGGAGCTCGGGGCGCGCGCGCGTATCCGCCGCCCTGACTCATATCCGTTCGGCCCGCTGCCCTGGATAGTCTTGCAGGGCGGAACAGATGCTCGGTACGCCGGCGCACCGAAAGTCGACATTCAGGTCGCTGCCGCTACCGGGTCTCGATAGTCCTGTCCTTGTAAGCATCGCCCAAATTGATCTGGGCACCTTGTTTTCCAGAGCGATTGCAACCACCAGTCGAGGTCTACGCGCCGGCATACGGTCGAGCCAGCCCATGGTGTTCTTGCGCCCATGAGCTGTCGCGCACCAACGCCATGGCGCCAATGATTGGTAGGTTGCGGATGTCGCGCTGGCCCATTTTCGAGGTCTTGCCGAAGACCCGGACGCCCGGCAGCGGTAACGCAACGAACGGCCGCTTCTGTCCTTGTGGCCGATCCGGCCGGGCCACTGCAAATGGCGGCTGTCCGCCCATCGCGCCCACCAAGGAGCGCGCCGATCTGGCTCTGCACCCCACCGCGGTCGGATAATTCAGTGGTTTCCCAACCGCTCGAACTGCCGGCTCCACTCCAACTGGAACCCTTCCAGCAGGGTGTCGAGCTGCAGGTCCACTTGCTGGCGTCCGTCGAGGATCGCCTCCACGATCTCCGGCGCTAACAGCGTGAGCCGCAGGATGCCGCTGACGTACGACGGTGCGAGCCGCTCGGCCTGGGCGAGGTCCTCGATCGTCGCATGAACGCCCTCATCGAGCATCTTCCGCCACCGGAACGCCCGCGCGAGCGCCTTCACCATGGCATTGTCGATCCGCGGCCGTGGCGCCCACTCCGCACCGTCCGGCGTCACCACCCGCTTCCGCCCGCCGCGCTTCCTGAATGTCAGCGGGATGTGGACGGTGATCGTCTCGCCGTCGGCCGAGATCGTGGCCCGCTTCACGCTGCTGCCCTCCTGCTGCCCGCGACCTCACGGACCAGCCCGGCGAGCCCGTTCGGCCTCAGCCTGACCTCGACGCCGTTCATCCGCACCTCGACCCGTTCGACCAGCAACTGCACGATCCGCGCCTGCTCGGCCGGGAACAGCTCGTCCCACAGCGGATCGAGCTCGGTGAGAGCCGTCCGCGCCTCGTCTTCGGTGATGTCGTCGGCTTCGGCCCGCGCCGCGCGCCATGTGCCTACGATGATCTCCGGCTGCCGGAAGATGCCGCGCAGCTGGTCGATCACCGCGGCCTCGATCTCCGCTGCCGGCACCCGACCAACCGGACACGCGTCGGGCCCGCGCTTCAACACGTCCTGGCTGACGTAGTAGCGGTAGAGCCGGTTGCCCTTGCGCGTGTGCGTTGGCGACATCGCCGCCCCGCTCGGCCCGAAGATCAGCCCCCTCAGCAGCGCCGGCGTCTGTGCCCGGGTGTTCGCCGAACGGGTGCGGACGTTCTCGGCGAGGATCGCATGCACCTTGTCCCACAGATCCTGATCGATGATCGCCGCGTGTTCGCCCGGATGCGCCGTCCCCTTGTGCACCGCGAGGCCGAGGTAGGTACGGTTGTTGAGCAGCTTATAGAGGTAGCCCTTGTCGACCAGCTTGCCGCGCTTGGTGCGAACGGCCTCCCGCCGCAGTTCCCGAGCCAGCACCGTCGCAGAGCCGATGCTGACGAACCGTTCGAAGATGCTGCGCACGATCGCCGCATCGGGCTCGGACACCACGAGCTTCCGGTCCTTCGCCACGTAGCCGAGCGGGACGTTGCCGCCCATGAACATGCCCTTCTGTCGCGACGCCCTGATCTTGTCGCGGATGCGCTCGGCGGTGACCTCGCGCTCGAACTGGGCGAAGGAGAGCAGGATGTTGAGCGTGAGCCGCCCCATCGAGGTCGTGGTGTTGAACGACTGGGTGACCGACACGAAGGTGACGCCGGCGCGGTCGAAGACCTCGACCAGCTTTGAGAAGTCCATCAGCGAGCGGCTGAGCCGGTCGATCTTGTAGACCACGACGACGTCGATCAGCCCCTCCTCGATGTCGGCGAGCAGCCGCTTCAGCGCCGGCCGCTCCAGCGTGCCGCCGGAGAAGCCGCCGTCGTCGTAGGGCTCGCGGATCAGCGCCCATCCCTCGGAGCGCTGGCTGGCGACATACGCCTCGCAGGCCTCGCGCTGGGCGTGCAGGCTGTTGAACTCCTGCTCCAGCCCCTCCTCGCTGGACTTCCGGGTGTAGACCGCGCAGCGGAGCTTGCGGGTGACGGGCTTCGTCATGATGCACCGCCCTGCCGCTTGAGGCCCCAGAAGACGAGCCCGTTCCACCTCGTGCCGGTGATCTCGCGGGCGATCGCGGAGAGCGAGCGGTAGGGGCGGCCCTGCCACTCGTAGCCGTCGGCAAGCACCGTGACCGTGTGCTCGACGCCGCGGTACTCGCGGACCAGCCGGGTCCCGGCGACCGGGCGCGCGTCATGCCGGATGCGGCGGGTGGCGACGTTGTCGCTGTCGTACTGCTCGCCGAGGATCTCCAGCCGCCGGAGCGTCTCCGGCTTCAGCCCGCCGTAGGCAAGCTCCTGGATGCGGTAGGCGATGCGATTTTCGAGGTGGCGGCGGTTGAACGGTGGCGGCTCGGTCTCGAACAGCGCGCGCCATTGCGCCTTCAGCTCCGGCATCGGCATGGTCTTCAGCGCGGCGACGCGCGCGGGGATCGGGTCGGTCATGCGGTTCTCCGTCGTTCCGGTTTTGCATGACCGCTCCGGTCGGGCGGGATGTGTAGGCAACTTTCTCTCGTCAAGTCAGATACTTGACTTGACTGCCGGGCGCGGAGCCGGATCAGGCCGAAGGCGAGCAGCTCGCAGACCTCGGTGCGGCGCTCGGTGGCCGACATGCGCTCCGGCAGCAGTGGATTCGGGCGGTTCACGGGGCGAGAGGGGGCGGGTGTCAAAGCCACACTGCTGGGGTTCGGGGATTGCTGTCGGCGCCCCGGGAGTCGGGCTGCACGAAATGAATCGTGATCCGGTTTTTTCGCGTCGTCAATCATATTGATACGAGATCATGGAATTTGCGTGGCGATCGGTTCGCGAGTGCGATAGGTGGGCGATCCCTGACAGAATCAGCCTCGGATCGCCGCCCTCATGAACTGCTACATCCGCTCGGTCGAGGTGATTGACCGCACCCTTCCCGACCTCGCGCCGCTCTTCGACGAGATGCGGGATCGCCTGCGCGACGAGCACGGCGTCACCCGGGCGCGTTACTATCACGCCGTTCCGATCGCCGACGGCGCCCGCCTTGCTGTGTCCGCCAGCCCGCCGATCCGGGCGCTGGCCGAGGACTACGTCCGCAACCGACGTCACGAGATCGACCACCTGCTGCTCGAGCGCATGCGGATTGCCGAGCCGACGGTCTGGGACCGGGAGCGGCGCGACGAAGGCTGCCCGCCGCGGATGCGGGCGTCGCGAGAGCGCTGGGCAAAGCTCACCCAGGAAGCCATCGGCGCGGGATGGTGGCACGGCTTCGACGTCGCTGCCTTCGGCCCCGGAGGACGACGGGGCCTCTTCAAGATCAACGCCCCGCTCGAGCAGCCGCTCGGCCGCCGCTACATGGGCGGGGTGCGGCACGTGCTGCACGACTTCCACCTGGCCTATTGCAACGTCGAGCTGGCGGCAGCGCCGAGGATCAGACTGGCGCCCGGCGACCAGGAGGCGCTCGCTGGCGTCGCCTCCGGTCGCAAGATCGACGTGATCGCCCATGAGCTTGGCATCACCAGCCGCGGGGTCGAGGAGCGCCTGGCCCGGGCGCGCAAGCTGCTCGGCTGCCGGACGACCCCCGAGGCCGTCGCCAAGGCGGTGGCGCTGGGATTTATTCTCTAGACCCCGTCCGAAGTGTGGGATCTCCCATCGAGTGTGGGATTTCCCAGCTAGTCGGATCAACCATAAGTTGTATCACTGACCTTCAAGAACACTCGGTCTTGAGGGAAGTCGCTTCACATGCAGCGCCGCGTGCGGCTCGCGATCCTGATCCGCAAGGCGGTCCCGGTCAGCCTGGACCTTCTGCTCGACCCTTTCGGGCCTCTATGTCGCGCATGGCGGCGAAGACGCGCTCCGCCGTCTCGACCGGCAGGCGCCGGAAGTCCCCGTAGATCACGAAGTCGAAGCTGATGTCGTGCTCGCGGCGAAAATGCCGAATGACGTCGATGGACGGATAGGCCTTGGCGGTCTCGTAGCTGGCATAGCTCGAGCTCGGCATGTCGAGGGCGGCGGCCATCGTCTTCTGGTCGACGCCGAGCGCCATTCGGGCGGCGCGCAGCCGGAACGACGCCGCCTCGATCGAGGTGTCGGCGAAGCGCGCCAGCGCGTGCCTCTCGTCCTGCTGCATCCTGATCCTGCCTTCCTGCTCCCCGATCGCCGGCACTTTCCGGGTTTTTCGAACAAAATGCGAGCGCGAGATTTTCACATCTTGTTGATTGCAGAATCTGGGATAATGATTCGGCATCGCAAACGCTTCATCCCCCGCAACTTCGTTCGAGAGCACCCATGGCGAAAACGCCTACGATCCGGATTCCCCGACCCCGCGTCAGCGAGATCGAGCTCTGCGCCTGGGTGGCGCAGGCCCAGCCCGGCGCAAGCCTCACCTATCACCGCGGCTATCTCGCGCTCGACCGCACCGCCTTCGGCCCCTTCGCCGACACGCCGGAGCGGGCGGCCATCGGCCTCCTCGGCGCCCGCGCCCACGACCTCGCCGAGCGCGGCCTCGTCCACCTGGTGCAGCACCGGCACGGACCGGAGGACTACAGCTACATCGCCGTCGCCCGAGCCCGCGGGAAGAAGGCGCTCCCCGACTTCGCGGCCCACGTCATCACCGAGGAGGCCGCGTAAGTGGACACCCCCGCCAACCGTCCCCGGCTCGGGGACCTGCCGACGATGCCGATCGGCGAGATCGCGGCGCTTCCCGCCGATCTCCTCGCTGTCCTGCAGGAGGAGGCGGAGGACGCCGCGAAGGCCGCGCGTTCGCTCGCCGACTGGCTGAACGGCGCCATCGCGCTCCGCTACGCCGACCGCGCCGCCGCGGCGCGCCGCGCCGAAGGCAAGGACACCGGCACCGTCCGCCTCAACGACGACGAGGTCACGGTGGTCGCCGACCTGCCGAAGCGGATCGAGTGGGATCAGACGAAGCTCGGCGAGATGGTCGCGCGCATCCGCGCGGCCGGGGACGACCCGGCCGAGTATGTCGAGACCAGCTTCAAGGTCTCCGAGCGGAAGTACGGCGCCTGGCCGGCGGCGATCCGTGATGGCTTCGAGGCCGCTCGCACCGTCAGGCCGGGTAAGCCGACGTTCCGGCTGCAGCTCGGGGAGGTGCGGTGATGGCTCTCCCGATCATCACCGCCGACCAGCGTCTGGCCGAGCCGCGGGGCATCAAGGGCTGCATCTTCGGCAGGTCCGGGCTCGGCAAGACCAGCCTGCTCTGGACGCTCAACGCCTCGACGACGCTCTTCTTCGACCTCGAAGCGGGTGATCTCGCGATCGAGGGCTGGGAAGGCGACGCGATCCGCCCGCGTACCTGGACCGAGTGCCGCGACTTCGCCGTCTTCATCGGCGGACCGAACCCGGCGCTCCGGAAGGACCAGTCCTACAGCCAGGCGCATTACGACGCGGTCTGCACGAAGTTCGGCGATCCCGCCGTCCTCGACCGCTACGACACCATCTTCATCGACTCGATCACCGTCGCCGGCCGGCTCTGCTTCCAGTGGTGCAAGGGCCAGCCCGAGGCCACCTCCGAGAAGACCGGCAAGCCGGACGTGCGCGGCGCCTACGGGCTGCACGGCCGCGAGATGATCGGCTGGCTCACCCACCTGCAGCACACCCGGGCGAAGAACGTCTGGTTCGTCGGAATCCTCGACGAGCGGCTCGACGACTTCAATCGCAAGGTGTTCTCGCCGCAGATCGACGGATCAAAAACCGGCCTCGAGCTGCCCGGGATCGTCGACCAGGTGATCACCATGGCGGAGATCCCGGACGCGAACGGCAAGGCCGGCCGCGCCTTCGTCTGCCAGACCCTGAACCCCTGGGGCTTCCCGGCCAAGGACCGCTCGGGCCGTCTCGACATGGTCGAGGCGCCGCATCTCGGCCGGCTGATGGAGAAGGTGCACGGGCCGGTGCAGCCGGCGTCGCTGCGCCTGACCTACACACCCCTCGCGCTTCCCGCGCCCCCCGCCGGCCCCGCGGCCGACGACAGCAATCCTTCCCATGGCAACTGACAGGAGCCTCCCCGTGACCGGACTCTGGAACGACTTCAACTCGGCGCCGGACAACGCCAACGTCATCCCGAAGGGCACGCTCGCCAAGGTGCGTCTGACCATCCGCCCGGGCGGCTTCGACGACCCGACGCAGGGCTGGACCGGCGGCTACGCCACCCGCGCCACCAGCGGCGCGGTCTACCTCAACGGCGAGTTCACGGTGCTCGAAGGCCCCTACGCCCGGCGCAAGGTCTTCACGCTGATCGGGCTCTACAGCCCCAAGGGCCCGGACTGGGCGAACAAGGGCCGGAGCCTCGTCCGCGGCATGCTGAACTCGGCGCGCGGCATCTCGGCCAAGGATGTCTCGCCGCACGCGCAGGCGGCGCGGCGCATCTCCGGCTTCGCCGATCTCGACGGGCTCGAGTTCGTCGCGCGCATCGACATCGGCAGCGACACCGACGGCGACGACAAGAACGAGATCCGGAGCGCGGTGACCCCGGATCATCGCGACTATGCCCAGTTCATGGCCGGCGTCGCGGCGGCCCCTGCAACGGCCGCCTACACCGCGCCGGCCGCGCCGCGGCCGCAGCCGGGCCCCGGCGCTCCGGTGCGGCCCGCCTGGGCACAGTAGGCCGATGCGACTTCGCCCGCGTCAGACCACCTTCGTGGAGCGCAGCCTCGCTGCGCTTCGCGAGCGCGGCAACACGCTCGGCGTCGCCCCGACCGGAGCCGGAAAGACGATCATGCTCTCGGCGGTCACTGGCACGCTGGTAACGGGGAGCGATGCGAAGGCCTGCGTGCTGGCGCACCGCGACGAGCTGACCCAGCAGAACCGCGCGAAGTTTACCCGGGTCCACCCCGGGGTCGCGACCTCGGTGGTCAACGCTGCGGGCAAGTCCTGGGCAGGCCAGGTCACCTTCGCCATGGTCCCGACGCTCACCCGCGCCGCGGCCCTCGCGGCGATGCCGGGGCTCGACCTGCTGGTGATCGACGAGGCGCACCACGCCGTCGCCGGCAGCTACCGCCGCATCATCGACCGGGCGCGCGACGCCAATCCCGCCTGCCGCATCTTCGGCGTCACCGCCACGCCGAACCGCGGCGACCGTAAGGGCCTGCGCGAGATCTTCGACAACGTCGCCGACCAGGTCCGACTCGGCGAGCTGATCGCCTCCGGCCACCTGGTGCCGCCGCGCACCTTCATCATCGATGTCGGGGTGCAGGAGAAACTGCGCACGGTGCGCCGGCTCGCTGCCGACTACGATATGGCCGAGGTGGCGCGGATCATGAACCGCGCCCCGGTCACCGACGAGGTGATCCGGCACTGGAAGGAGAAGGCCGCCGACCGTCCGACGGTCGTGTTCTGCTCCACGGTCGCCCATGCCGAGAACGTCGGCGCGGCGTTCAACGCGGCCGGGGTGCCGGCGGCAGTCGTGCATGGCGATCTCGACATCGACGCCCGCCGGCGGCTGCTCGCGGCCTACGCCGCGGGCGATGTCCGGGTGATCGTCAACGTCGCGGTTCTCACCGAGGGCTGGGATCATCCGCCGACCTCCTGCGTCGTGCTGCTCCGGCCGAGCTCGGCCAAGTCGACGATGATCCAGATGGTCGGGCGCGGGCTGCGCACCGTCGATCCGGCCGAGCACCCGGGTGTCGTGAAGACCGACTGCATCGTGCTCGACTTCGGCGCATCGAGCCTGACCCACGGCACGCTCGAGCAGGACGTCGATCTCGACGGCCGCGAGCCGGTGGAGGGTGTCGCGCCGACCCGCAACTGTCCGGAGTGCGAAGCGGAGATCCCGCTCGCCTGCACCGAGTGCCCGATCTGCGGCGCCGAACTCGTGCGTGAAGGCGCCGAGCCGATCGCCGGGTTCATCATGACCGAGATCGACCTTCTGAAGCGTTCGAGCTTCGAATGGGTCGACCTCTTCGCCGACGACGCGGCGCTGATGGCGAACGGCTTCACCGCCTGGGGCGGCATCTTCTGCCTCGGCGGGCGCTGGCATGCGGTGGGCGGGGCGAAGGGCGAGAGCCCGCGGCTCCTCGGCATCGGCGAGCGCCCGGTCTGCCTAGCGCAGGCGGACGACTGGCTGAACGCGCACGAGTCCGACGAGAGCGCCTACAAGACCCGCAGCTGGCTCAGCCAGTCCGTGACCGAGAGGCAGCTGCAGTACCTCCCCCGGGAGCGCCGGCAGGACTTCGGCCTGACCCGCTACCACGCCTCGGCGCTGATCACCTTCCGCTTCAACCGGCGCGAGATCAGGCAGCTCGTCGGCCAGGCGACGCCGCTGCCGGGACGGGCGGCGTGAACCATGGCAGCACCAGCATCCGTCCGCGATCGGCGGTTGCTCTGGCATCCGCGGCCTTGCCTCTGCGCGGTCTGCGCCGGCCCCGCCACGGGGTTCGGCTTCTTCGATCCGCACGACCGAACCCGCCCGCGTCCGCGGCGCTGGTTCTGCTCGATGACCTGCCAGGCGCTCTACGCCCGCAAAGCACGCAAAGGACTGATCATGATCGACTTCACCGAAGAGGAAACCCAGGCGCTGCCCGCCGTGATGCGCGCGCTCGCGCCCGAGCTGGAGCGGATCGGCTGGGACCGGCCGCTCGGGCAGCTCACCGCGAACGACATGCACCGGCTGATCGTCACGACCGTCGAGGCGTTCCGCGCCGAGATGGCGGCGATCGCCGCCGACGCGGAGATCCCGTTCTGATGCTGGACTTCAATCCCCGGCCATCGATGGCGGACCGCGTCAACACGCTGGTCGATGCCGCGCTCGAGGCCGAGCGGGCGGCCACACCGCCGCGCGACTATCTCGGCGGCTCGCGCCTCGGGCACGCCTGCGAGCGGGCGCTGCAGTTCGAGTTCACCGCGACGCCGAAGGACGAGGGCGCCGACTTCGCCGGCCAGACCCTGCGCATCTTCGCCACCGGCCACGCCCTCGAAGACCTGGCGATCCTCTGGCTGCGCGCCGCCGGGCTCGATCTCTATACCCGTAAGGCCGACGGCGGGCAGTTCGGCTTCTCGGTCGCCGGCGGCCGCGTCCGCGGACACGTCGACGGCGTCATCGCCGCCGCACCCGCCGCGCTCGGTCTCCGGGTTCCCGCCCTCTGGGAATGCAAGACCATGAACGCGAAGAACTGGCGCGAGACCGTCTCCAAGGGCATGCGCGTAGCCAAACCGGTCTACGCCGCGCAGATCGCGCTCTATCAGGCCTACATGGAGCCGACGGTCCCGGGCATTTCCGTCGCCCCGGCGCTCTTCACCGCGATCAACAAGGACACCGCCGAGCTCCACCACGAGCTCGTGCCCTTCGACGCCGCCCTCGCGCAGCGCATGTCCGATCGCGCCGTGCGCATCCTGCGGGCGACCGACGCGGGCGAGCTGCTGCCCCGCATCGCCGCCACCCGCGACTTCCTCGACTGCCGCTTCTGCCCCTGGGCCGAGCGCTGCTGGAGCCTGCCTCGGTGACCGACGACACCATCGTCCACTTCAACCCGTGGCGCGACTTCAACGATGCGCCCATCGACGATGATCCGTTCGGCATCGAGCCCGACGCCGGCCAGATCGCCACCTTCCTCGACGTGGTGTTCGGGTATTGCGACGGGCTGATCCCGGTGCGCGGCTTCGTCGACAAGGGTCAGGGCAAGGACGGCAAGCCGCACAACGTCTGGATCGACGCCGACGCCAGCGCCCCGGAAAAGCTCGCCACCTTCGCCACCTGGGCCTGGCGCGAGGGCGCCGCGGTCTATGTGATCCCCGGCACCGTCGCGGAGCCCGGCCAGGCGAAGTCGGCCGACGTGCTGCAGATGCAGGCGGTCGTCGTCGATCTCGACGCCGGCGACATCGCCGCCAAGCTCGACCACCTCGTCCGGCATCTCGGCCGCCCGACGCTCGTCATCGAGAGCGGCGGGCGCACGCCCGAGGGCGATCTCAAGCTGCATCTCTGGTGGAAGCTCACCGAGCCGGCCGAGGGCGCGGACCTGGCGCGGCTCTGCCGGCTGCGCGGCGAGATCGCGCTGAAGGTCGGCGGCGACACGCATTTCCGCTCGGCGCACCAGCCGATCCGCGTCGCGGGCAGCGTCTACCACAAGGGCGGCTTCCAGCGCATCGTCGAGATTCGCGAGCACAATTCCGTCGAGCTCGAGCTCGACGACCTCGCCGAGCTCGTCGCCGAGATGCCGCCGCTCGCAGGCCTGGGCGCCGGGTCCGCCGCCGACGCTGGCGAGAAGCCGTCGCTCGACGCGGTGCTCACCACCCCGGTCCACGCCGGCGGTGGCGACGACTGGACCCGCTTCGCCGGCGCCAGCGCCGCCATCGGCCACTACATCCGCCAGGTCCACGAGGGACGGATCACCCCCGACGACGGCTGGGAAGCGATCCGCGGCTACAATGCCGCCATGCTGCGTCCGAGCTGGCCGGAGGAGCGGCTGAAGGCCGAGGCCGACCGGCTCTGGGGCAAGCACATCGAGAAGAACGGGCCGCCCCTTCTCCGCGCGCCAGCCAGCGCGACGTCCGCCGCTATGCCCGCCTTCACCCTCGGCGCGCTGCTCGACGACGTGACGCCGATGCCCGAGGACATCATCGCGCCCCGCGTGCTGACCCCGGGCGGGCTCCTCGTGCTCGGCGGCGCGCCGAAGGTCGGCAAGAGCGACTTCCTGATCAGCTGGCTCGTGCACATGGCCGCGGGCGTGCCCTTCCTCGGCTTCACCCCGCCGCGGCCGCTGCGGGTGTTCTATCTGCAGGCGGAGATCCAGTACCACTACCTCCGCGAACGGTTGCAGGCGATCCGGCTCGACGCACGCGTCATTGCCGCCGCACGCGACACCTTCGTCGCCACGCCGAAGCTGAAGCTGCTCCTCGACGGTCAGGGCTGCGCCCAGGCCGCCGCCGCAATCGCCGAGGCCTTCCCCGAGGCGCCCGTCGACATTCTCTGCATCGACCCGATCCGCAACGTCTTCGACGGCGGCCCGGACGGCGCCGGCGAGAACGACAACGCGGCGATGATGTTCTTCCTCAAGGACCGGGTCGAGGTTCTGCGCGAGGCGGTGAACCCGGACTGCGGCGTGATCCTCGCCCACCACACCAAGAAGCTCGGCAAGCAGCAGGTGAAGGACGACCCGTTCCTCGCGCTCTCCGGCGCCAGCGCGCTCCGCGGCTTCTACACCTCCGGGCTGATCATGCACCGGCCCGACGAGGAGAGGAGCGAGCGGCGGCTGGAGATCGAGCTCCGCAACGGGCCGGCGCTCGCGTCGAAGCTGATCGACAAGGTAGATGGGCGCTGGGTCGAGCTCGACCGCGACCATGAGCGACTGGTGCGCCAGGACGTCGGCGCCCGGCTCGATGCCGAGCGCTCGCGCAAGCACGACGTCATCCTTCAGACGATCTTCTCGGAGGCACAGGAAGGCCGGCTCTACCTCGGCCTGCAGTTCGCCGAGAAGTTCGAGAACACCGGCGGGCTCGGCAGCAAGCACACCATACGGGAGCGGCTGGGTGTGCTGGCGACGAACGGCTTCGTGAAGTTCCGCCGCGATGCGCGCGACTTCGGATACCCGGTGACCCGCTCGCATTTCGGCTACCTCTGCGTCGAGGGCATGATCTTCGGAGCGCCTGTCGAGATCGTCGACCCCGACACCGGCGAGATCACCGAAGACGTCCGTCCGGTGCACCCCAGCCACTACAAATGCTCGCAGTCGGGCGCCTGCCTCGACGTCGAAAACCCGTCGGTCTGGGTCTATCCCGCCGGCTCCGAAGACGACCTCACTCATATGAGTGAGGCCTGAACTCATATGAGTGCGGCATGCAGACTCCAGCGAAATCAATGGCTTGCGTATGAGCATGAGTGAGGTGCCGACATCATGCCCTCACTCATGTCGGATGATGTTTTCAACAGAAAAAACAAAGGCTTGCAGCGAAAATATGATGATAGGTGCTCTATCCCCCATACTACGTATGGGGGTGCCACCCTGAAGGGTTGGCACCCGATCCCATACGTAACGGGGTTCTCTGCCGGGCTCCCCGAGCGTCCGGAAGAACGATCAGGCGACGACGGCCAGTACCGCCAAGCACCGGGCCGCCGTCGCCCTCCACCACCGACAGCCTCCAAGGAGACCATCATGGCTGCAGCGACTCTGACTCTGCACGACGGCGACGCAAGGCCCGCCTCGCCCACCGCCCTGACGGCGGCGCCGACAATCCTCGCGCTGGATCTCGGCACCACCACCGGCTGGGCGCTCCGGGCGCACGACGGCCTGATCACCAGCGGCACCGTGTCGTTCCGCCCGAGTCGCTACGACGGCGGCGGCATGCGCTACCTGCGCTTCACCAACTGGCTCACCGAGCTTGACCAGCTGAGCGGCCCGATCGCCGCGATCTGGTTCGAGGAGGTCCGCCGGCACGCCGGGACCGACGCCGCGCACGTCTATGGGGGACTGATGGCGACGCTGACCAGCTGGGCCGAGCTGCGCGGCGTGCCCTACCAGGGCGTCCCGGTCGGCACGATCAAGATCCACGCCACGGGCAAGGGCAATGCGCCGAAGGAGGCAATGATTGCCGCCGCCCGCTCCCGCGGCTTCAGCCCGAGCGATGACAACGAGGCGGACGCGATCGCCATCCTGCTCTGGGCCATCGAGACCCGCGGAGGTGTGCGGTGAACGGCGAGGCAATGCTCCGGCAGGCAGCGCGCGTCGTCGGTCAGCGCCGCCGCGCCTACGGCGCCCCTGCCGGATCGATGGCGGCCGTGGCGGCGCGCTGGTCGCTCACCCTCGGGCACACGGTGACGCCGGCGCAGGTTGTGCTCTGCCTGATCGATCTGAAGCTCGCCCGGCTCGGCCACGACCCCGCGCATGCGGACTCGATCCTCGATGTCGCGGGCTACGCCGCGGTGCTCGAGGAGGTGCGGTCATGAACGCGATGAAGTGGCACCCGCGCGGCTACGGCGGACAGCGTCGCGCACCCGACAAGGTCAAGCGGGACGGTTGGCTGGAACAGGGCGTGCTGGCTGTCGCGGTCGACGACGAGCGGCTGAGCTGGCCGGAGCGCGAGCTCGTCCGCCAGCTCGGCGACAAGCTCTACGGCAAACGTCCGGAGGCGGCTCATGACTGACTGGACCCGCGACATGGTCGAGGACCGGGTGGAGGAGGCCGCCGACGTCCTGCGCCAGCTGCCGCACGTCCGGCTCAGCGGCTACTTCAGCACCTGGCCGGAGATCCTGCGCAGCTTCGGCGACCGGGTCGGGGCGAACCCGGTCCCGATGCGCCGGCCGCCGCCGAACCCCGCTGCGATCAGCCGGATGGAGGAGGCGATCACCTGGAACCGCTTCCTCGAGCGCGACGAGTGCCAGCTCATGTGGGCACGTGTCGAGGGCACGCCGTGGAAGCATCTGTGCCACCGCTTCGGCATCAGTCGGCCGACGGCGCACCGGCGATACGACTACGCGCTCAGCGTCATCGCCTGGCGGCTCAACGGCCGCGAGGTGCACCACCGGCGCGGACGGCGGTTCGTCGTGGCTCGGGCGGGGTAAGAAGGGGATTGGCCGGAGGGCACACGAAGATCGTGGATCTCCGGCCCCATTGCGGCAGTGGTCGGCTCGCGCAGCGGCAGTGATCAGCGGCCAAAGGCGGATTGGCCGCGAGCGCCGAAGAAAGCAGATTTGCTATTCCATGCGGCGCGTGAGAGCCTGACAGGCGCAGCCCGGCGCTGCCAACAAGGGGGGATTTCGTCATGCCGAAACTGATCGCCACCCATGAAGTCGATGATGTCGCGCACTGGCTCGCGTCCCCGAAGAGGGAGGAGGTCTTCGCTGGCGTGGCGACGAACATCACCACGTTTGTCCACCCAAGCGCCCCCAATCGCGTTGCGCTGTCCATGGAAGTTGCCGACATGGCGGCCTTCGACACGCTGATGAAGAGCGACGCGGCCGCGGCTGCCATGAAGTATGACGGCGTTCGACCGGAAACCCTCGACATCTTCCTGGAGGGGTGATCGAGACGGCGGTCGTTCCACGGATCACTTCGGAGCGAGGTCTTCCGGCTTCTTCGTCATGAAGCTCGCCGGCGCCTTCCAGCGCCCCGCTATGTGCGCTTCGCCCCACCGGCAGAGCGCGTGCAACGTCGGAAGCAACGCCGCGCCCTTGGGCGTGAGGTGGTACTCGTAGCGTTTCGGACGCTGCCGATAGAGGCGGCTCTCGATCAGGCCCGCCCGCTCCATGGCCGTCAGGCGCGCGCTCAGGACGTTGCTGGCGATCCTCTCCGGGCCGTCGAGGAAGTCCGTGTAGCGCGTCTTGCCGTTCACGAGGTCCCGCAGGATCACGAGGGTCCAGCGATCGCCGATCAGGTCGAGCGCAGAGGCTATGGGGCAGCCTGATCGGAAGTCCTCCATGTCCGCGCTTCGACCCATCGGCGTGATTGACCTCATCTCTTGTCACTTGCAATATGCAACGTAATAGCATCTGTGAGAGCGTCAACATCACAGGAGGGGTCGATGGCGCAAGCGTTCACGGGCGGATGCCTGTGCGGGGCGGTTCGATACAGCTGCGCCGGTGAGCCGATGATGGCGGGACACTGCCACTGCGAGGATTGCCGGCGCTCCAGCGGCACGGGGCACTGCTCTCATCTCGTCGTGCCTGAGGCGGCGCTTCGGATGACAGGCGAGACGCGCGCCTACGAGCGCCCCGCCAACAGCGGGCATATCATCACGCGCTGCTTCTGCCCCACCTGCGGCGCACCGATCCTATCCCTCAACTCGGCTATGCCGGGGACCGTCGCCCTGCGGGCATCGAGCCTCGACGACCTCGAAGTGTTCAAGCCGCAGATGCATGTCTATGTGGGGCGAGCGGCCAGTTGGGACCGTCCGGGCGACGGTCTGCCCGTGTTCGAGACAATGCCGCCCGGAATGGGTTAGTCGTGAGATCCCGGGCGCGGAGATTTCGCTTCATGCTCGTTCGACGTAACGCGCTCCCCCTGTGCGGAGCAAGTCGAGGTGATCGGGGTCGCGTAGCCGAACATGGCCCACTGATTGGGGCCGTTCTGCGAGGGAAACTTCGATCGGCTGTCAAGACAAATCGACTTCGTGAGACATCAAGAGTTGAGACACCGAGAGGGATTCACTTCCGCGGCGGCAATCGTTAGAAACACATCATGCTCGGAAAGTGCGGGCGCGGCGAAGGACGAGGGGGACAGGTCGGAGATCGGTTTGCAGATGCCCTTGCCGACCAACCGGATGAAGCAGAACGCGAGCATCGGCCTCTAAGCCACTGATTGTATGGGTCCCTCCTAGCGGGAACCGTATGCGGGAGCGCCAAGCGCGCAACTTCGCTAGCGACAGCCGCGAATTTTTGGGAAGCCACCCGGCACCCGGAATCCACCTGCTCGCCTGATATCGACGACAAAACAAAGACTTCTCCCCTTCCGGGGGTGGCTTCCGCTGGACCCCTGAAGGAGTCCACGGGACCCAGTGGAATCCAGTGACGGAATCCACTCTCGGAATCCACCGGCCGTCCGCCGTTCCAAGCCCCCAAGGTGCTACCCATGACCCTGAGCTTCGCTCCGGAGCGCATCGAGACCTGGCCGCTCGATCGCCTGAAGCCCTACGCCCGGAACGCGAAGACGCATGGGGCGGACCAGGTCGCGAAGATCGCCGCCTCGATGGCGAAGTTCGGCTGGACCAACCCGGTACTGGTCGCCGGCGACGGCGAGGTGATCGCTGGCCACGGCCGCATCCTCGCCGCCGCCGAGCTCGGGCTGACCGAGGCGCCGGTGATCGTGCTCGACCACCTGACCGAGGAAGAGCGGCAGGCGTACCGCATCAGCGACAACAAGCTGACCGAGCTTGGAGCGTGGGACGAGGCGCTGCTCGCTGCCGAGCTGCAGGCGCTGGCGGCCGACGACTTCGACCTGTCGCTCACCGGCTTCTCCGACGCCGAGCTCGACCAGCTGCTCGCCCTCGACGTGGGCGGCGGGACCACGGAGGGGCCGAGCGTTCCCCCGGTCGTGGTGCCCGAGCCGCCGCGCAACCCGGCGTCGCGGACGGGCGATCTCTGGATCCTCGGCGACCACCGGCTGCTCTGCGGCGACAGCACCAGTGCCGCCGACGTGCGGCGGCTGATGAACGGCGAGCGGGCGGCGCTGTTCGCGACCGATCCGCCCTACCTCGTCGACTACGACGGCTCGAACCATCCGACCCGCAACAAGGACTGGTCGCCCTCCTACGGCGTGACCTGGGACGACAGCTCGCAGGGCGCCGAGCTCTACGACGGGTTCATCCGTGCCGCCATCGACGAGGCGATCGCCGAGGACGCCGCCTGGTACTGCTGGCACGCCTCGCGCCGGCAGGCGATGCTCGAGGCCTGCTGGGAGAAGGCCGGCGCCTTCGTGCATCAGCAGATCATCTGGGTGAAGGACCGCGGGGTCCTCACCCGCTCGCACTACCTCTGGAAACACGAGCCCTGCTTCATGGGCTGGGTGCGTCCGCACCGTCCGCCGAAGGTCGCCGACGAGATGCTGGCTTCGACCTGGGTGATCCCGAGCCTCGCTGGCGAGGAGCGCCCCGACCACCCGACGCCGAAGCCGCTCGACTGCTTCGCCATCCCGATGCGCCAGCACTTGGCGCGCGGCGGGCTCTGCTACGAGCCGTTCTCGGGCTCTGGCTCGCAGATCATGGCCGGGGAGGCGACCGGGCGGCGGGTCTTCGCGATGGAGATCAGCCCGGCCTATGTCGACGTGGCGGTCGAGCGCTGGCAGACCGAGACCGGGCGCGACGCCACTCTCGACGGCGACGGCCGCAGCTTCGCCACGGTGAAGGTCGAGCGGCTCGGCGCCGACGCGGACGTGGAGCCCGCGGCCCCGAAGCGCTCGCCCAAGCCGCCGGCCGCGTGACCCTGCCATGCGCATCCTCGTTGCCTGCGAGTTCTCGGGCGTGGTTCGCGACGCCTTCCGGGCGCGCGGCCATGACGCCGTGTCGTGCGACCTGCTGCCGAGTGAGCGGCCCGGTCCGCACATCGTCGGGGACGTCCGCGCCGTCCTGCATGATGGCTGGGATCTGCTGATCGCGCACCCGCCGTGCACCTTCCTCGCCAACAGCGGCGCCAAGCATCTTTACCTCGGATGCCGCCGGGAGAACGGCGCCGCCGGGGACCGCTGGGCCAACCTCGGGCACGCGGCGGCCTTCTTCCTCGACATGATTCGGGCGCCGATCCCGCGGGTCGCGGTCGAGAACCCGATCATGCTCGGGCATGTCCGGCGGCTCTTCGACATCCCGGCACCGTCTCAGACGATTCAACCCTGGCAGTTCGGGCACCCCGAGACCAAGGCGACCTGCCTCTGGCTCCGGAGCCTGCCGCGGCTGACGCCGGCGCATCTCGTCGAGGGACGCGACGCCCGCGTGCACCGCGAGCCGCCGGGGCCTGATCGCTGGAGGAACCGGAGCCGGACCTATCCGGGCGTTGCCGCGGCGATGGCAGATCAATGGGGCGCTGCATGACGATCTGGACGATTAACGAGGTCGCCGCGGCCTGCGGACTGTCTCGCCACGAGATCAGCAAGTGGATCTCAAGGGGCGTGTTCCTGCCGAGCATGTCGACCCGCAAGGGAGAGTGGCGGCACTATGACTGGCGCGATGTGGTCTGCCTGGCGGTCATCGCTCAGCTCCGCCGAATCCCGATCGATACCGCCACGGCGCTGCGCTGCGCCGGAGACGAACTTCGCCGCGGCCTGGCGGGATACGAGAGCTTGCCGTCGGCCCCGATGCACTGGCTCGTTCGCGAGGTCGGTCGCGAGCGGCGAATGAGCTTCGAATCCGCCGATGCCGTCGCCGCTTCGCTCGCCGAGGCGCGCACGACCCTCGCGGTGGATGTGGCGCGGGTCGGGCGGGCGGCCCTGAACAGGCTCGAAGCGACGTCCGGCGCCGCAAGTAGGAAGCAGTCGCGATCGTGAGCATCACCAGATCGCGTACGCTTCAACGGCGTCGAGGCGCTGCCGGTGCGCGGTGTCGAACGAGTAGCCGCCGCCTGCGAGGGCGGCGGCTACCGACGCGGTGATCGACCGATCAGGCGTCCGAGTTGCGGAGCGCGGCCTGTGTCGCCTTCCAGTCGACCCCGGCGTCGCTGAGGGCCTCGCGCAGCTCGGTGATGAGCCGCCAAGGGACGCGCGCCTCGTAGACGTGCTCGTGCTTACGCACCGGCGGGTACGCTGCGATCGGCAGGGCGAGCCCGAGGATGCGATGCCGCGGGTCGGGACGGTCGGCGGGACTCAACGCCCCGCCTCCTGCGGCAGCCGGTAGACCCGGTCCTTGGCGCCCTCGGGCTTCTCCGAGGTGACGTTGAGACCGAGCTTCTTCTTCAGCGCCCCGGCGAAAAAGCCCCTGACGGTGTGAGCCGCCCAGTCGGTGGCTGCGACGATCTCGGCGATGGTCGCGCCCTCCTTGCGACGGAGCAGGGCGATCACCTGCTCCTGCTTGGTGCCGCTGCGGGTCTTCGGCGCAGGCGCGACCTCCGCGCCGGTGGGCGCGGTCTTCCGCGGCCGGCCCCGACGCTTCGGCGTCGCCTCGACCGGCGCCTCGTCGGCGTTCGTGGGCGCACCCGCGGCGGGCTCGCCGGCGGAGTTGGTTCCCTCGTTGAAGGCGTAGGGCACCGCCTCGGACTCGACGCCGATGGCGTCCGCGCCGGCCGCGGTGATGAAGAGCAGCACCCCGCGGCCGTCCGGCTCGGGGAGGTTGCGCCAGATCGTGTTCATCGCAGCGTCCGCCTTACGTGGGCTGTCGATGATGTGCTCGCGGATGAAACCGCGCGTGAGGAGCGCGGCCACCACCTTGGTGGCGGCCCCGCCGCGCAGGCTGCCCGGGAGCGGCAGCAGGTTGCCGTCGGCGCGCTGGGCGGCGGCAGAGAGGATGATCGACTGGGTGTCGGAGAGCTTGGTCATCGGGTCGTCCTTCATTGCGAGACGCGGGACCATCCCGCGCCTGCTACGACCCCGAGCCACGCATCCCGGCGGGAGCGCGGCGGAGCCGGAAGGGCGGCGATCAGTAGGGAAGCTGGGCCATGATCGCGAAGTGGTTGGCGAGGCCGGTCAGGTAGGGGAGCCCCTTCGGGATCCCGGTCTCGCGGCTGGTCTTGCGGTCGATGCGCCACCCCATCCATCGGGCGATCGCGGCATCGATCGCCTCCTTCAGGGTCTCGCCCTTCGCGAGCTCGCCCGCGACATCGTCGGCGAAGTGGCGGCCGTGCCGGCTGTCGAGGAAGTCGCGCACCCCCTCGGACGAGGCGGTGGTCACCTCGGCGATCCGGCGGGAGGCGATGTCCCAGGCCTTCGCGGGGTCGGCGGCAGGGTCGTTCTCGATGCGGCCGATGGTGCCCCAGTAACCCCATTCGGTGTTCCGGCTGGGCAGGATCGTGGTCATTGTCGTGCTCCATTCAAGCGTCTGCTTGACACCACACATGCTCGGTTCCGCGCACGATCCAAGTCGATAAGTGGATCATAAGATTGCTATTTTGGGGTCGCGATGCAGGGCATGAGCGAGCGCGAGTACGCCGCCCGCGCCGGGCTCTCGCGCGGCGCGATCCAGAAGGCAAAGGCCGCCGGGCGGCTGGTGCTGTACGTCGACGGCTCGATCGATCCGGAGGCATCCGATGCGCGGCGCGCCGCCGCGACCGATCCGTCGAAGCAGCGCGTGGCTCCGTCGCCAACCTCGGCGCAGCCGAAGCTGAAGCCGGTGCCGAACGCCGCGCTCTCCGCGGTCGGCGACACCCTCCGGGAGCACGGGCTGCCGACGCCCTCCGGCGGCGGCGCGACCTTCCTGCAGGCGAAGACCGCCAACGAGGTGCTGAAGTCGCAGGAACGGCGGCTGAAGCTCCAGAAGCTGAAGGGCGAGCTGGTCGACCGCGCCCGGGCCGAGGCGCTGGTCTTCCGGCTCGCCCGCGAGACCCGCGACGCCTGGGTGAACTGGCCGGCCCGCGCCGCGGCGCTGATCGCCGCCGAGGTCGGGCTCGATCCCGCCGCCATGCAGAAGGTTCTCGAAGCCCATGTCCGAGCGCATCTCGACGAGCTCGCCGAGGCTCGGCTCGATCTCGGATGACGACCCGATCCTGGCGTTCGACGGGGCCGCGGCGTTGTTGCGCGCCTGGGGCGGCGGGCTGAAGCCCGATCCGCTGCTCACCGTGTCGGAATGGGCCGACCGCTACCGCATGCTGAGTTCGCGGGCCGCCGCCGAGCCCGGGCGCTACCGCACCCGGCGCACGCCGTACATGAAGGACATCATGGACGCGCTCTCGCCGGGGCATCCGGCGCAGCGGATCGTCTTCATGAAGGCTGCACAGGTCGGTGCCACGGAGGCTGGAAGCTGTTTTTTGGGCTTCATCATTCACCAGGCGCCGGGACCGGCGCTGGCGGTACAGCCGACCGTCGAGCTCGCCAAGAGGAACTCGCGGCAGCGGATCGATCCCTTGATCGAGGAGAGCCCGGCGCTGCGGGACAAGGTGAAGCCGGCCCGCTCGCGCGACGCCGGCAACACCATGCTGTCGAAGGAGTTCGCCGGCGGCATCCTGATCATGACCGGGGCCAACTCGGCGGTCGGGCTGCGCTCGACCCCGGCGCGCTACATCTTCCTCGACGAGGTCGACGCCTATCCCGCCTCGGTCGACGAGGAAGGCGATCCGGTCTCGCTCGCCGAGGCGCGGTCGCTGACCTTCGCCCACCGGCGCAAGGTTTTCCTCGCCTCGACCCCGACGATCCGGGGCTTGAGCCGGATCGAGCGCGAGTACGAGGCGAGCGACCAGCGGCGCTACTTCGTCGCCTGCCCGCTCTGCGCCACGTCGCAGTGGCTGAAGTTCGAGCGGCTGCGCTGGGAGAAGGGCAAGCCCGAGACCGCCGCCTACGCTTGCGAGAGCTGCGACGCCGCGATCGCCGAGCACCACAAGACCGCCATGCTCGAAGGCGGCGAGTGGCGGGCGACGGCGACTTCGGCCGATCCTTCGACGATCGGCTTCCACCTCTCGGCGCTCTACTCGCCGGCGGGGTGGCTGAGCTGGGAGCGGATCGCCCGGGCGTGGGAGGCCGCACAGGGTTCGGACGAGGCGATCCGCGCCTTTCGCAACACCATCCTCGGCGAGACCTGGGTCGAGACCGGCGAGGCGCCGGACTGGCGGCGGCTCTACGACCGGCGGGAAACGTGGCCCGCGGGCACCGTCCCGGAGGGCGGCCTCTTCCTGACCGCCGGCGCCGACGTACAGAAGGACCGGATCGAGGTCGACGTCTGGGCCTGGGGCCGCGGGCTGGAGAGCTGGCTCGTCGATCATGTCGTCATCGACGGCGGGCCGGAGCACCACGCCGGCTGGGATGCGCTCGCCCAGGTGCTAGGCCGCACCTGGCCGCACGCCAGCGGCGCTGGTCTGCAGATCGCGCGCCTCGCCGTCGACACCGGCTACGAGGCGCCTGCGGTCTATGCCTGGTCGCGGCGGCAGGGCTTCGCGCAGGTCGCGCCGGTGAAGGGCGTCGAGGGCTTCAACCGGGCGAGCCCGGTGTCGGGCCCGACCTACGTCGACGTCACCGACGGCGGCCGTCGTCTCCGGCGCGGCGCCCGGCTGTGGACTGTGGCGGTCTCGACCTTCAAGGCCGAGACCTACCGCTTCCTGCGGCTCGACCGCCCGACGGCGGAGGAGCTGGCCGCCGGTGCATCGTTTGCGCCGGGCACGGTGCATCTGCCGGACTGGGTCGAGTCCGAGTGGCTGAAGCAGTTCGTCGCCGAGCAGCTGGTTACGGTGAAGACGAAGCGCGGCTTCGCCCGGCTCGAATGGCAGAAGCTCCGCGAGCGGAACGAGGCGCTCGACACCCGGGTCTACGCCCGCGCCGCCGCCTGGATCGCCGGCGCCGACCGCTGGTCCGAGGCGCGCTGGGCCGACCTGGAGGCGCAGCTGGGGACGGGCGGCGATGATGACAAGGCCGCGCCGCCGGCCGCCGGCACGGTGCGGCCCGTCCGCCACGTGCTGCGCCGGCGCAGCGTTCGATCCAGCTACATGGGGTGATCAGGCCTTCCGGCCCCGGCGGCCGCTGCGGTGGCTGGCGAGCGGGCCCTTGCGCCGGTCGGCGATCATGGAGAGCACGACACGGATGTGGCGCTCGTCGATGTCGTCGGGATCGAAAGGGCCACCGTACCACTCGAGCATCCGGGCATGCTCTTCATGGGTGGGGTCGAGCATAGCTTCCAGGAAGTCCATGAAGCCATAGGCGCCGCCGACGTCCTCGGGCGGCCCGCGGCGGGCGCCATCCACGAAGGCGGGGTAGTCGATGTCGGCTGCACCGTCGCGGACGTCCTCGATGATCACGCCGTGTCGCCAGTCGTCGCCGAAGTCGTAGGCATAGACGAACCGCCCGATGCCGCGATCAACGAGGGTCTTCAGGCGGATGCTCTTTGCCTGATGGACCTTGCGCTCGTAGAGCGCGTCTTCGGGGTCCGGCTCGCCGTAGACCTTGTCGCCGACGACGAACTCGAAGAGATGGGCGTCCTTCCAGCCCATCGCCACCTGGATGATGTCGTGCAGCGCGAAGAGCGTCACGGACAGCGGCACGTCGACGCGCCGCCAGATCTTCGGCTCGATCTCCTGCAGCTCGATCCGGATGCGGGCGATCGGCTCGATCATCGACGGCGTCCTCTCTGAACCCTGACCCTACCGGGCGACCCACCATGGCATCAATCGCCGAGCTGAAGTCTCGCCGCGAGGCGCTGTCGGCCTCGCGCGCCAGCGGCGTGGCGCGGGTCAGCTACGACGGCCGCACCGTCGACTACCGCAGCATGGCCGAGATCGATCGGGCGATCGAGGCGCTCGACCGCGAGATCGCCGCCGCGGAGGGCCGGCCGATCGTGCGGCAGGTCCGCGTGACTGCGACGAAGGGCCTCTGACCGATGGGCATCCTCGACGCCTTCCGCCGGCGGGGTCCCGGCGGCGACCCCGCGGCCGTGCGCGCCCGGCTCGAAGGCGCGATGGCGAAGCGCCGCCTCCGCGGCTGGCAGCCGCCACTGGAGAACCTCAACTCGCTGGTCGCCTCGGGCGGCCCCAGGCTGCTCGCCCGCGCACGCGAGCTCGTGGTCAGCAACGGTTACGCCGCCAACGCCTGCGAGGCCTTCGCCGCCAACCTGGTCGGCGACGGCATCAAGCCGTCGTCGCTGATCGAGGACGCGGAGGTGCGCGATCGCGTCCAGCGGCTCTGGCTCGCCTGGACCGACGAGGCCGACGCCGACGGGCTGACCGACTTCTACGGCCTGCAGGCGATGGTCGCCCGCGAGATGTTCGTCGCCGGCGAATGCTTCGTTCGGCTCCGCCCGCGCCGGGCCGAGGACGGCCTGCTGGTGCCCCTGCAGCTGCAGCTGTTGCAGTCGGAGATGCTGCCGTTCGAGAAGACCGAGGACCTCGGCGGCGGCCGCCGCATCCGCTGCGGCATCGAGTTCGACGCGATCGGTCGGCGGCTCGCCTACCACTTCCGCCGCCGGCACCCGGGCGACAGCACGGATCGCGGGTCTCCCATCCCTGAGATGGTGCGCGTGCCGGCGAGCGAGGTGCTCCACATCTATCGCCCGATCGATGCCGGCCAGATCAGGGGGCTGCCGCATGTTGCTCCGGCGATGGTGCGGCTGTTCCTGCTCGACCAGTACGACGACGCCGAGCTCGACCGGAAGAAGACCGCGGCGATGTTCGCGGGCTTCATCACCAAGACCGCTCCCGAGGAGGCGCTGCTCGGCGAAACGCAGGTCGCCGACGACGGCACGTCCACGGCGAGCCTGGAACCCGGCACCCTACAGGTGCTGCTGCCCGGCGAGGACGTGAAGTTCTCGGCGCCGGCGGACGTCGGCGGCGGCTACGAGGCGTTCCAGTACCGGACGCTCCTCGGGGTCTCGGCCTCGCTCGGGCTGCCGTATCACCTGGTCACCGGCGACGTGCGTCAGGCCAACTACTCGAGCCTGCGCGCCGAGCTCGTCGAGTTCCGCCGCCGGGTCGAGCAGCTGCAGCACGGGGTGATCGCCCACCAGCTCTGCCGCCCGATCTGGGCGCGGTGGATGGAGGCGGCGGTGCTCGTGGGCGCCCTCGATCTGCCCGGCTACGCCTCGGCTCCGGCGCGCTGGCGCGCCGTGCAGTGGATCCCGCCGCGCTGGGACTGGGTCGATCCCTTGAAGGACATCCAGGCGCAGGTGCTGGCGATCGACGCCGGGCTGCTCTCGCGGCGGAAGGCGGTCGAAGCGACCGGCTACGACATCGAGGAGATCGACCGCGAGAACGCGGCGGACGCTGCCCGGGCCAACGAACTCGGCCTCGGCTACCGCACGAAGCCCGGCGAGACCCAGGGCGCGCGGGCGACGCCCGAGCGGACCCCCGACACCGAAGAGGAGTAGAGCATGCGATCCTGGTACGCGATCCGCGCCCGCGCCGAGGGCGCGGAAGTCTCGATCTATGACGAGATCGGTGCCTACGGCGTCTCGGCGAAGAGCTTCCTCGACGAGCTCGGCGCGCTGCCCGACGACGGCGCGCTGACCCTGCGGCTGAACAGCCCGGGCGGCTCGGTCTTCGACGCGGTGGCGATCTACAACGCCCTGAAGCGCCACGCCGGCCCGGTCAGCGTCTGGATCGACGGCATCGCCGCCTCGGCCGCCTCCTACGTCGCCATGGCCGGCGACGAGGTGGTGATGCCGGAGAACGCCTTCCTGATGATCCACGACCCCTCGGGCGTGGTGTACGGGACGGCGGACGACATGCGGGCGATGGCCGAGGCGCTCGACAAGATCAAGGGCAGCCTCGTCGCCGGCTACGTCGCGAAATCCGGCGGCGCCGAGGACGACATCGCCGCGCTGATGGCGAAGGAGACCTGGCTCGCCGCCGCGGAGGCGGTCGAGCTCGGCTTCGCCGACCGGCTTGCCGAGCCGGTGCGGATCGCCGCGCGGTTCGACATCGCGCGGTTCCGCAACGCGCCTCCGGCACTGGTCGACGCCACGGCCGAGATCGGCGAGGCCGAGGACGACACTGCCGATGATGAGGCCGATCCGCCGGCGGGCGATGCCGAGGACGACGGCGCGGGCATGGACGCGGTCGATCCCCCGCCGCCCGAAGCACGCGACCCGGTCTCGGCCTCCGCCGCGATCCGCGCCGAGGCGCTCGCGCATGCCGCCGCGGTGATCGACCTTTGTGCGTTGGCCGGCCTCCCGCTGCAGGCGCGGCGGTTCTTGGAGGCCGGCGCCAGCCTCGACGAGGTGCGCGCGGCGCTACTGGCCGCAAGGGCCGATGCCACCCCGGAGGTCACCGCCCTCCATCCGCAACCGGGCCGCTCCGCCGACGCCCGGCCCTGGGGCGAGGTGATCGCCCGCACCTTCAAGCCGAGAGGATAATCCAACATGCCCACGCTCACCGAAGGCCGCCATCCGGGCGGCTTTCTCGTCTGGGAGGCCTTCCGCGACTACTGCCGCGAGGTCGTCACCATCGACACCGGCACGCTCGAGCCCGGCACGGTGCTCGGCAAGGTCACCGTCGGCGGCAAGTATGTCGCCCACGACCCGGACGCCACCGACGGCTCCGAGACCGCGGTCGCCGTGCTCTGGGGCAAGGCCGACGCCAGCGCCGGCGACGTGCCCGCCGTCGCGCTCGTCCGCGGCCCCGCCATCGTCAACCGCCACGATCTGGTCTTCGCCGGCACGCCGAGCGAGCCCGAGATCACCGCCGCCCATGCCGCGCTCGCGGTCGCGGGCATCATCGTCCGCTAAGGGAGACCCGCACATGGCCAGCATGGACATCTTCGAGGGCGACGCCTTCTCGATCATCGAGCTCACCCGGGCGCTCGAGAACATCCCCTTCAAGCCGGCGACGCTGTCGGGCTCCGGCCTTTTCGGCGACCGAGGCGTGCGCTCGCGCACGGTGGTGATCGAGAGCCGCGACGGCACCCTGTCGCTGATCCCGTTCTCCGAGCGCGGGTCGGCCTACGACCAGCAGGTTGCGGAGCGGCGCGACGTGCGCGCCTTCGTCTGCCGCCAGTTCAAGAAGCAGGACGTGATCTGGGCCGCCGAGATCCAGAGCGTCCGGGACTTCGGCTCCGAGAGCGCGCTGCAGCAAGTGCAGACCGAGGTCGCGCGGCGCCTGGGAAACCTGCGTCGCGACGCCGAGGCGACCTTCGAGTACCATCTCCTCAACGGCATCCAGGGGCTGGTCAAGGACCCGAAGGACGGGGCGACGGTGGTGAACTACTTCACCGAGTTCGCCATCACGCCCGCGACCGAGGTCGACTTCGACCTCGACAACGCCTCGCCGGCCTCGGGGGCGCTCAGGAAGCGCTGCCAGGCGCTGATCGAGGACGTCGAGGCGAGCATGGGCGGGCTCGCGACGGGCGCCGTGCAGCTCCGCGCCGAATGCGGCTCGGCGTTCTTCGCCGATCTCGTCGCCCACAAGGAGGTGCGGGAGACCTACCTCAACACCGCGGCCGCCGCCGATCTCAGGAGCCGGGTCGCCGACGAGGTCAGCTTCGGCGGCATCAGCTTCCGCCGCTACCGCGGCAACGCCGCCTTCGGGGTGCCGGCCGACAAGGCGTTCTTCTATCCCGAGGGCGTCGACGGGCTCTTCGAGATCTACTACGCCCCGGCCGACACCTTCGAGACGGTCAACACCCTCGGCCTGCCGCTCTACGCCCGGGCGATCCCGGACCGTGAGCGCGACGAGTGGGTGCGGCTGGAGATCGAGAGCAACCCGCTGCCGATCTGCACCCGGCCGCAGGTGCTGCGCTCGGCGCGGCGGACGTGACCGCCTTCGCCACCGCGGTCGACGCGCTGTTCGCCGATCCAAACCTCGCGCGGGAGGCGGTCTACGAACCGGCGGACGGGGAGCCGTTCCCCGTCCGTGTCATCGCTCGCCGGGCCGACGCCATCACCGAGTTCGGCGAGGCGCGGCTCTGGTCGGAGACGACGCGCTTCGACGTCCGCGTCGCAGAAGTCGCGAACCCACGACCGGGCGACCGCATCGTGATCGACGGCGAGGCGTTCGTCGTTCAGGGCGAGCCGGTACGGGACCGCGAACGGCTGGTCTGGACGCTCGACACGAGGCCCGCATGAAACTCAAGCTCGACATCCGGCCCGACCTCGTCGCGATGATGAGGACGGAGATCGCTGCCGGCGAGCGGGCGGTGACCGCAGCGATCCGCGAGGCCGGAACCGGGCTGAAGCTCGGCTGGCGCGGGCAGATCGTCGGCGCCGGGCTCGGACCGCGGCTCGCCAACTCGATCCGCTCGGAGGTGTTTCCGAAGGCCGGCGCCAGCCTCAACGCCGCGGCGGTGGTCTGGTCGAAGGCGCCGGTGATCGTCGGCGCCCACGACGCAGGTCCGCTGATCCGCTCGAAGAACGGGCTCTGGCTGGCGATCCCGACGCCGGCCGCAGGGAAGGCGCTTGGCGGGCGGCGCATCACGCCAGCCGCCTGGGAGCGGAAGACCGGGCTGCGGCTGCGGTTCGTCTACCGCCGGGCCGGCCCGAGCCTGTTGGTGGCCGAGGGGCGGCTGAACACCAAGGGACAAGCGGTGGCGTCGCGGTCGAAGACCGGGCGCGGCCAGGTCACCGCGCCGATCTTCCTGCTGGTGCCGCAGGTCAAGCTGCCGAAGCGGCTCGACCTGGCGCGGGACGCCGAGCGCGCGCACGACGTGGTGTCGGGGCTGATCGTGGCGAACTGGGTGGCGAGCGGTCAACGGACAGGGCAGTCTTTCAGGCCGATCGATCTCCGCCCTTGAAAACTGGGGTGCCGTCTGGCGTGTAGCCAACAATCCCAGGCTCCCACCACCAGATGGGGTTGGCCTTGAAGCTGTCCCGCTCGTCGAGACGCTCGAGGAGCGACGCGACCTTCTCGTACTTCTGGAGAAACAGGTCGATCCCGAGCGGTCTCGCCTGGACAAAGCGCACATGGGCCGCGAGAAAGATGTCGTGGACTGATAGGAACCCCGGCTGGAACCCGCTCTCCGGATCGGCGAGTTGGCCATCGAGCCATCCAAGAATGTGGGGGAGTTTCTCGGCCGAGCGCTTGAGATGGGCGTTTGCATCTAAAGCAACCTCCGTCCACATCATTTGGGAGACGGTGGTCGCTGCAGTCCCAAAGGTCTGGATCGTAGAGAACACAAGCTTGTCCCGCCACAGGTCGTCCGCGCGGAAAGCTTGACTGGCCAGAGGAGGCTCAACGGCGGGCCGCTGCGGAAAGGTCGACAACAAATACTCTACGATAGTGCCGCTTTCCCAAAGCTTTAAGTCACCGTCCCAGAATGCGGGCACCTGTAATGTCGGGGGCGCAAGTTGCCCGGCACTTGGCGCGACGATTCTTTCATGGCGCTCATAGTCCAGCCCGATTTCGTCGAGGACGATCCGCACGGCACGGGCGAAGGGCGATCCGGTGGTGTAAAGCAATGCAAGCATGGTCGCCTCCGGTATAGATCACGCCGAACTTAGCGGAACGCGCTGCCGCGCTGCCGATCTTTCTGCTCGCGCCGCAGGTGAAGCAGACCAAGCGGCTCGATCTGGCGCGGGATGCGGAGCAAGTGGTGGATGGTCGCCGGGGGCTGATCGTGGCGAACTGCGTAGAGGGCGGGTGGGTCGATGGCCGCGCTGCGGGACCTTTCGGTCACTCGCCGCGCGTCCTCGATCTCCCCTGCGCCCTTAGGGGCCATCCGTAGAATCAACGAACGACAGCACAGCGTCGATGAACGCCGCGCGGTCCTGAACCGGTCCTCCATGGTTGGTTCCCTCGAGAACCGAACCGGTCGCGTTCGGCTGGCAGCGCACCACCTCGTCGGCCATCATCGCATCCAGAACATAGGCGTCGCTGCCTTGGATCACCAATGTTGGAACCTCGATGCGCGCAAGCCCGTCGCAGTCGATGGGTTCCGCTGCAGCGACGGCTTCCAGAAAGGGCGGAAGGGTGCGCGCATTGTCGTCCCACATCTGCTGCGCAAGATCGGAATGTGTCTCGGCCTCGCCGGGTTCCAGCCGGAACACCGCCTCGATCAGCCGCCGGACGGCATCCTCATTCTTGCCGGCTTGCAGCGCCTCTGCCATTGGGCCGAAGGCCAAGAATTTCTGTGCGATCGCGGCACGCTCGCCTGACAGGCCCGCATGCAATGACGAAACCGTCGGCTCGAAATGGGTGATGGACCGGAACTTCTCGGGAAAGCGCATTGCTGCGTGCAACCCGACCAGCCCGCCATAGGACCATGTCACCAGATGGACCGGGCCGGCATCCAAGGCATCGATCACCGCTGCCAGATCCTCGGCATGGGTCGCGACGCTTAAGCCGGCAGCCTCGTCGGGCCATTCGGCCGGTCCGAAATATCGCTGGTCATAGGCCACGAAGCGATGTCGCTCGGCGGCGCGATCGCGGATGCCGCCCCAGACCCGATGGTCAGAAACCGCGCCATGCAGGAACAGGACCACCGGCCCGCTGCCTGCCTCTTCGTAAGTCAGCAAAGCTTCCCCGACAGCGATCTCGTCGCCGCTGGCCGGCAGAGTCGACGGCAGCAACAGCGCGGCAGCGGCGAGGCCAGCGCGAAGATGCGTTTCGATGACGCTTTGATGTGTCATTCTGATAGCCCTTCCCGTGTTGTGACAAGGGAGATCAGGCCCAAACACAGTCTGAATGTCCTGATGGAGGTCTGAATTCTCTCTGAATCGAGATTCAGGTGGTAGGATGATCTGGTCTGGAGCGTGTCATGGACCTCGGTGGCCACAGGTTTGACCCGGAGAGCGGCGACCTCTTCACGGGCGGCGGAGAAGCCATCCCGTTGAAGCGGCAGGCCCGCGCGCTGATGCAGGCGCTTGCAGCCGCCGAGGGCCGCGTCGTCTCGAAGGACCATTTGATGGATGCCGTCTGGCCGGATGTGACGGTCAGCGAGGATTCGCTTTATCAGGCCGTCGCTGAGGCAAGGCGGGCGCTTGGCGCGAATGGGTCCGAGATCATCAGATCGGTGCCGCGCCAGGGCTATCTTCTGGATGCGACGGGGGCCGGTGCAGGCAAGATCAGGCGATGGCCTGCGATGGCCGGGCTTGCGTCATTCGCCGTGATCTGCGTTGTCGTCGTCTGGTCGCAACGGCAGATGCCGTCCGACGATACCCGGCATCCGGTGATTGCGGTCCTGCCATTCGAGGCCGTGACCGGTGACGAGACCTGGCAGCGCCGTGGCGCGGGGCTGTCCGCTGAAATCGCCACGGAGCTTGCGCGCAACGACTGGCTGGATGTCGTCGCGCCAGAGGCGACCGAGACGCTGGCGGGCTCCACCTTGCCACCGGCGGCCGAATCCCTTGGGGCGAGATTTCTTCTGGCGGGTACGCTGGCAGCCGAGGATGGCGCGCTGAGGGTGTCAGCGCGCATGATGGATGCCGAGACAGGCAAACTCATCTGGTCGGATCGCTGGAACCGCGACGAGACGGGCTTTCTGGATCTCGAGGCGGATGTTCTCGACCGGATCGCAGGTCCTCTGGGCGGTGCGTTGACCGGTGCGATCGCCCGGGCCGAGCTGGCCAGTTCACAGGCAAGGCAACCCGGCTCGCTTGATGCCTACGACCATTTCCTGCTGGGGCTCGAGGCGAAGCACCATTGGAACCGCGAGGGGTTCACGCTTGCAACGAGGCATTTCAAACGGGCCATCGCGCTCGATCCGGAGTACGCAAAGGCATGGTCGTTCCTGTCGCTCAACCTCAGCTTTCTGGCGCTGGAAGCGGCATCGCGGGAAGAACGCCAGACGTTGTGGCAAGAGGCCCGCGACGCGGCAGAGCGGGCCTATGCGCTGGATCCGGACGATCCGGAGGTTCTGTGGCGCGTCGCGCGAGAGCGGGGCGCGCAGGGTGATCTCGAGAATGCAGCACGAATGCTGCGCCGGTCGGTGGAACTGGCGCCGGGCAATGCCGACGTGCTGATGGTTGCCGCATGGACCAGTCACTACGCGGGGGTGCGGGGTGACGAACCGTTGACCTGGGCGCGACGGGCGCATGAGCTGACGCCGATACGGCCCGCGAAATATACCATAAGCCTTGGGCTCGCGGCATTTTCATCCAGGGATTATCGGCTGTGCGTGGAGACCTTGCGGAATGCGCCGCGCTCGCCCGAGGTCCTGGCCCATCTGGCCGCCGCAGAGGCGCTTCTGGGAAATGTCTCCGAGGCTAGAGAGGTAGCCAGATTACTTCGGGAGGCGCGTCCCGATTTCGTGATCGATGATATGTTCGGGCCGGTCGGGTTGGACGGATTTGGCGATCTGGAAGATCTTCGGCAAGGTGCGGCGCTCGCCGGCGTGCCTGTCAGTCGCGCGGAAAGCATCTGATATTGCGTGATAGACCTCCTCTGCACTCGCACAATACCCGAGAGCCATGCCCACCACGCGCGAAACCATCCTCTCGGCCCTGCACGCACTCTTGCAGACCCAGCCTGCGCCCGTTCTGCGCGGCGAGGTCTTGCCCGAGCGCGTGCCGGCCGCGGGTCTCCTCATCCTGCGCGACGGCGACCCGGGCGAACCGGCGGTGACGCTCTCGCCGCTCCGCTACCACTACCAGCACCGCGCCGAGGTCGAGGCGGTCGTCCAGGTCGGCACTGGGCGCGACGCCGCCTTCGATGCGCTCACCGCCGGCGTTGGCACCGCGCTCACGGCCGACCGCACGCTCGGGGGCTTGTGCGACTGGGCCGAAGCCGAGGCGCCGCGGCCTATCGACCTCGCGGTCGACGGCGCGGCGACGCTGAAGGCCGCGGCCATCCCGATCGTGCTGCACTACGCGAGCGCGGACCCGCTCGGCTAGGCCCGCTGGTCGAAGGCCGGGACCGCTACGCCACGGCCTCGGCGGAGACCTCGGCCAGGACCTCGCCCATCGTGACCACGGGCGTTGCGCCTCCGATCATGTTCGCGAGATTCTCCTTGATCCACGCCAGCGAGCGGTCGTGCGCCGCCTTGGCGTTGTCGGCGGTGTCGAAGAGGCTGATCGAGCCGCCGCCACCGCCCTCGAGTTGCATGATGTAGTAGGCCCTGAACCCGGGCTGCTGCTTCAGGATCGGCGCGAGGCCGGTCTCGGCGAGCCGCCGGGCCTCCTCGACATTCTGCATCTGCGGGAAACTGCGGATCACGGCATACATGACGCTCTCCTGCTGAACGCAGGCGACGAGAAGGCCGCGCCTGCCCGCCAAGTCTACACCCGACTCGGCCGGCTCCCTACCGACAACTCCGAAGGACACCGACATGGCACGTGCACAGGGGGCGCGGGCGCAGATGGCGCTCGCGTTCGAGACGGTCTACGGCATCCGGCGGGCGGCTACACCCGGGTGCCGTTTGTCAGCACCTCCCTCGGCTCCGAGCAGCCGCTGATCAGCTCGGAGCTCCTCGGCTACGGCCGCGACCCGCTGGCGCCGATCAAGGACGCGGTCACCGCCGATGGCGACGTCGTCGTGCCGATCGACGCCGAGGCCTTCGGCTTCTGGCTGAAGGCGGCCTTCGGCGCCCCGACCACGAGCGGCACCGGCCCCTGGACGCACGAGTTCCGCTCCGGCGGCTGGACGCTGCCGTCGCTGTCGATCGAGACGGCGATGCCCGAGGTGCCGCGGTACGCGATGTACTCCGGCTGCGTGCTCGACCCGCTCAGCTGGCAGCTGCAGCGCTCGGGGCTGCTGACGGCGACCACGCGGCTGGTGGCGCAGGGCGAGGCGGTGGCGACGACGACGGCCGCCGGCACCCCGGCGGAGCTGGCCCTGAAGCGCTTCGGCCACTTCAACGGCAGCATCACCCGCAACGGCACGGCGCTCGGCAACGTGGTCTCGGCCGAGATCACCTATGCCAACAACCTCGACCGCATCGAGACCATCCGCAGCGACGGCCGCATCGACGGGGCCGACCCGTCGATCGCGGCACTGACCGGCCGGGTCGAGGTGCGCTTCGCCGACAGCACGCTGGTCAACCAGGCGATCGCCGGCGACCCCTGCGAGCTCGAGTTCGCCTATGCGCTGCCGTCGGGCGAGAGCTTCACCTTCACGATCCACGCCGTCTACCTGCCGCGGCCGCGGATCGAGATCGCTGGCCCGCAGGGCGTGCAGGCGACATTCGACTGGCAGGCCGCCCGGGACCCGGGGCTAGGCCGGATGTGCACCGCCACCCTCATCAACGACATCGAGGAGTACTGACCATGCTGAGGCTCGACCTCACCGCGGAGCCGCGCTGGCTCGATCTCGGCCACGGCGTGCGCATCCGCGTGGCCTCGCTTACCACTGCGTTGATGGTGGCGGCGCGCAGCGACGCCGCCATCGAGGCGCTGCCCGCCACCGCCTCCGACGAGGAACGGGCGCTGGTCTTCGCCAAGGCAATCGCGCGGCGGGCGGTGACCGACTGGGAGGGCGTCGGCGACGCCGACGGCAGCCCGACGCCGGTCACGCCCGAGGGCATCGACGCGCTGCTCGAGGTCTGGCCGATCTTCGAGGCATTCCAGGCGGCCTTCGTCTCGAAAGGCCTGCTGCTGGATTCGGAAAAAAACGTCTCCGCGCCCTCGCCGACTGGCACTTCGGCGGGGGCGATCGCTACTGCGCGGCCTGCGGCCAAGCGTGCCCGGACTGCCCGGCGCGGCTGAACCGGCCGGCGACCTTCGAGGGCTGGCAAGTCTGGGACATGGTGGGCCGCCTCGGCGGCCAACTCCGCGTCATCCCCGGCGCGGTGATCGGCTGGGACATGGGTGCGGCGCTGGCTCTCGCGGCGGCGCTCGGGATCGAGCCAATGACCGCGGCCGAGCTGCTGCCGGAGATCGAGGCGGTGATGGTCCGCCGAACCAACGAAGCGATCGGAGACGGCCATGGCTGAAAAGCGTGTCAGCGTCCGGCTCGCCGTCGTCGGCGGGCGCGAGGTGCGGGCCGAGCTCGAGGGCGTCGGCGAGGCCGGCAACCGCGGCTTCGGCCGGCTCGGGCGCGAGATGGAAGCGGCGAACGCCCGGCTCGCCGCCTTCTCGGCACGAGTGAAGATCGCCACAGCGGCGGCCATCGCCGCGGCGGCGGCCTCCGGCATCGCCATGGTCCGCTCCGGACTCGCCACCGTCGATGCGCAGGCAAAGCTCGCGCAGTCGCTCGGCACCACGGTCGCCTCGATCCAGGTGCTGGAGCGCGCGGGCGAGCTTGCCGGCGTCGCGATGTCCGGCATAGAGCAGGCGACCAAGGACCTGACCCGGCGGCTGAGCCAGGCCGCCTCCGGCGCCGGGCCGGCTGCGGAGGCGCTCGGCCGGCTCGGGCTCTCGGCCTCGGAGCTGTTGGCGCTGCCGCTCGACGAGCGGGTCGGCCGGATCAATGCGGCGATCGCCGACTTCGTGCCCGTCGCCGAGCGCGCCGCGGTCGCCGGCCAGCTTTTCGGCGAGGAGGGCTCGATCGCAATTCGCGCATCGACACCGCGACGCTGCGCCAGGCGACCCAGGACGTCCGCGACTTCGGCGTGGTGGTGTCGGAGGCCGACGCCGACCGCATCGAGCGGGCGAACGATGCCATTTCCCGGCTCGGGCTGATCTGGCGCGGGCTCTCGAACCAGCTGGCAGCCGCGGCCGCGCCGGCGCTCGAGGCGGTGGCGAACGCGATGGCGGCGCTCGCCCGCACCACCGGTCCGCTCGGGATCGCGATCCGCGGCCTCTTCGACAACGTCGGCCGGCTCGCGGCCTATGCCGCGACCTTCGCCGGCATCATGGCCGGGCGCTGGGTCGCCGGGCTGGTCGCCGCCGCCGTCTCGGTGCGCGGCCTCGCCACCGCGCTCGTGGTGCTGCGCGGCGCGCTGATCCGGACCGGCATCGGCGCGCTGATCGTCGCCGCCGGCGAGATGGTCTACCAGTTCGGCCGGCTGGTATCTGGCGCCGGTGGCTTCGGCGAGGCGCTGTCGCTGCTCGGCGACGTCGCGTCCGAGGTCTGGGAGCGGATCAAGCTCGGCGGCCGGTCGCTCGCCCTATCGCTGCAGTCGGTCTGGGCGACGATCGAGGCCGGCTGGCTGACGGCGCTCTCGCGGATCCAGCGCAGCTGGGCCGACTTCCTGCATGCGGCGACCGGTGGCATCGCCCGGATACCCGGCATGGAGGATGCGACGCTCGCCTTGAGCGAGGCGGCGATCCGTGCCGGCTCGGCCTTCTACGAGACCTCGGCCGCGGCCGGCGAGGCGAGCGCCCGGGCCGACGGTCTCGCCGCCTCTGCCGCTGCAGCAGCCAACGCCGCCACCGCGCCGCTCGCCTCGCTCCAGGCGCTGCGGGACGCGGTGAAGGGCTCGGCCGAGGCGGCGGAGACGGCGCTCGGCGGGGCCACGGTCGCGGCCGAGGAGTTCGGCGGCGCGGTCGGCCAGGCTGGCGGCGCCAGCGCGGCGGCGGCGCCGGCGGTGGCGGAGGCGCCCGAGGCGGCGAAGTCGGGCTGGGAGCGCGCGACCGAAGCGGTGCGCGACTATGCCGACAAGGCGAAGCAGACCGGCGACGGGATCGGCGAGGCGCTCATCAGTGGCTTCCGCGGCGCCGAGGATGCTGTGGGCGAGTTCGTCAAGACCGGCAAGCTCGGCATGCGCGACCTCGTCACCTCGATCCTCGCCGATCTCGCCAAGGTCTCGGTGCGGCGCTTCGTGCTGGCGCCGGTCGCAAATGCGCTATCCGGCGTGCTCGGCAGCCTCGGGCCCGCCTTCGCCAGCGTGCTGCACGCCGGCGGTGTGGCTGGAGCCTCGGCGCCGCAGCGAATGGTGCCGGCACTCGCCTTCGCCGGGGCGCCGCGTCTCCATTCCGGTGGCGTCGCCGGCCTCCGCCCCGATGAGGTGCCGGCGATCCTGCAGCGTGGCGAGCGGGTGCTGAGCCGGGCGGAGACCCGGGCCTTCGAGCGGGCGCGGGCCGACGGCGGCGTCACCGTCAACATCATGACCAGCGACGCCGAGAGCTTCCGCCGCTCGCGCACCCAGGTCGCGAGCGACATCGCCCGGGCGGTCGCCTTCGGACGTAGAGGGATGTGAGCATGGCCTTCCACGAGGTCCGGTTTCCCGACGACATCAGCCGCGGCGCCCGCGGCGGACCGGAGCGCCGGACGCAGGTGGTCGAGCTCGCCTCCGGCGACGAGGAGCGCAACGCGTCCTGGGCGGACTCGCGCCGCCGCTACGACGCCGCCTACGGCATCCGCCGCGCCGACGACCTCGCTGCGGTCGTCGCCTTCTTCGAGGCCCGCAACGGCCGGCTGCACGGCTTCCGCTGGAAGGACTGGGGCGACTATCGCTCCGGCTTGCCGTCGGCGCCGGTGACCCCGATCGACCAGGCGCTCGGCACCGGCGACGGGGAAACTTCGACGTTCCAGCTGGTGAAGCGCTACGAGAGCGGCCCGCAGTCCTGGGTGCGGCGGATCGTCAAGCCGGTCGCCGGCACGGTGCGGGTCGCGCGCGGGGGCGTCGAGGCCCCCTCGGGCTGGTCAATCGATGTGACCACCGGCGTCGTCACCTTCGCCACGGCGCCAGCCGCCGGCGTTCTCGTGACCGCCGGCTTCGAGTTCGACGTGCCCGTCCGCTTCGACACCGACCGGCTCGACGTCACCTGGGACCTCGACCGCCTCGGCTCGATCGCCTCAATCCCGCTCGTGGAGGTGCGGCGATGAATGAGGAGCCCGGTTTCGTCGCCGGCGTCTTGCGCGACCTCGCCGCGTCGACCGCAGCGATCCTCGCCGCCTGGGGTGCGCTCGGCGGCGCCACCAATGCGCTCACAACCCGCATGCGGCTGCGCGATGCGGTCCGCCACATCCTGCTCGGCGGCCTCATCGCCGCCGGCATGGGCAGCTTCTCGATGGCGCTCGTCGCCCGCTGGCTCGGGCTGCCGCCCGAGGCGGTGCCGGCCGGCGGCGCCGCCGGCTCGGCCGCCTACCTCGTCGGCGTGTTCGGCCCGGCGGTGATCGAAGTGACGCTCGCCCGCATCCGCGGCCTTCGATCCGGGGACGGCCCCGATGCGTGAGCTCATCGGCCTCGCGGCTCGGCTGCGCTGCGGCGACGCCGATCCGTGCCGCCTCTTCCGTCACCGGATGCGGGTCGGCCTCGCCGTCGCCGCCCTGGTCCTGCTCCTCTCGCTGCTCAGGTAATCTCTCCATGATCATGACCGACCGGGGGCTATTGGCCCTCACCCGGCACGAAGGCATCGTGCCGGCTCCCTATCTCGACGTGAAACAGGTCTGGACCTTCGGCGTCGGCCACACGGCGGCGGCGGGCGCGCCCGATCCCGCCCGGCTGCCGCGCGGCATGCCGGCCGATCTCGACGCCGGCATCCGCGAGGCGCTTCGGCTGTTCCGCGTCGACCTCGGCCGCTACGAGGCGGAGGTCCTGCGCGCCGTGACCGTGCCGCTCGCGCCCCACGAGTTCGATGCGCTGGTGTCCTTCCACTTCAACACCGGCGCGATCGCCCGGGCGGCGCTGACAAGGGCCCTCAACGCCGGCGACCGGGCCGGTGCGGGCGCGGCGTTCATGAACTGGCTGCGACCGGCCAGCCTGCGCCAGCGTCGCGAGGCCGAGCGCGATCTCTTCCTGCACGGGCGCTACCCCGAGGGGCCAATTCCGGTCTGGGCCGCCGATGCTCACGGCGAGGTCGACTTCTCGCGGCCGGTGCACCGGTTGACCGAGCCGCAAGCGCTGGCGCTGCTGCGGTCCGCGCCTGCAGCCGAACCGGCGCCAAAGGTCGCGGCCGCCTCCCTGCCGGGCCGCTGGCTCGCCGCGCTGCTCGCTTCCCTTTCCGCCGCCTTCCAACGGAGCTGATCCCATGCGCTACGTGCTTCCGACGTCCCTGACCTGGTGGGCGGGCCTCGCCGCGATCCTGATCGGGCTCCTCGCGCTGGCGCTGCCCGAGCACGGGCCGCTCGGCGAGCTCGCCGGAGTGATCGCCCAGCTGATCGGCGCCAACGACGCGGCGCCGGCGACGCTGATCACCCTCGGCCTCGGGCTCATCGGCCTGCGCGACCGGCTGGAGCGGGCGATCCTGAGCCCCGAGAAGCGATGAAGACGCTGTCGGCGGCGCTGCAGGCGCATCTCGACGGCGGCGCGACGACGCTCGCCTGGTGCTGGCGGATCGAACGCAGCGATGGCGTCGTCTTCGGCTTCACCGACCACGACCGCGAGCTGGAGTTTGGCGACGTCACCTACGAGCCCGACTCCGGCTTCGCCGCGTCGGAGATCCGATCCGGCACCGACCTCGCCGTCGACGCCCAGGACGCCGAGGGCGGGCTGACCTCGGACACCATCACCGAGACCGACATCCTCGACGGCCGCTGGGACAACGCCGCCGTCGAGGTCTGGCGGGTGAACTGGAGCACGGTCGGCCAGCGGGTGCTGATGCGTCGCGGCGCCATCGGCCAGGTTCGGCGCGGCCGGCTTGCCTTCGTCGCCGAGGTCCGATCGCTGGCGCACGTGCTGAACCAGACGGTCGGGCGCACCTTTCAGCACGCCTGCGACGCCGAGCTCGGCGACGCCCGTTGCGGCGTCGATCTCGACGATTCGGCGTTCAAGGCGACCGGGTCGGTCACCAGCGTGACCGGCGACCGGAGTTTCACAGCCTCCGGACTCGGCGGCTTCGCCGCCGGCTGGTTCGCCCTCGGCCGGCTGACCTGGGCCAGCGGCCCGAATGCCGATCGCATCGCGGAGGTGACAGGCCACGATGTCGTCGCCGGTGCGCGGCGGCTGACGCTGCTCGAGGCGCCGGTGCGACCCATCGCCGTGGGCCACGACTTCGTCGTTCGCGCCGGCTGCGACAAGCGGCTGGAGACCTGCCGCGACCGCTTCGCCAACGTCGTGAACTTCCGCGGCTTCCCGCACATCCCCGGCCAGGACACCGTGGTGCGCTACCCGAACCGCGGAGACGCCAACGCGGGAGATGTCCTGTGACTGCTGCCGATCCTGCGGTCGTCGTTGCCGCCGCCCGCGGCTGGCTCGGCACGCCCTATCATGATCAGGCGAGCGTGCGCGGCGTCGGCAGCGACTGCCTCGGACTCGTCCGCGGGGTCTGGCGCGAGCTCTACGGCCCCGAGCCGATGCCGATCCCGCCCTACAGCCGCGACTGGGGCGAGACGGGCACCCTGGAGGTGTTGGCAGAGGCGGCCCGGTCGGCCATGCCGGAACTGTCGCCGACCGAGCTTCTGCCCGGCGCGCTGCTGCTCTTCCGCATGCGCACCGGCGCTCTCGCCAAGCACTGCGGCATCGTCACCGAGCCCGACCGGTTCATCCATGCCTACGAGCGCACGGGCGTCGTCGAGGTTCCGCTCGACCCCGCCTGGCGCCGGCGCGTCGCCTTTGCCTTCCTGTTCCCGGAGCAGTGATTGGCTCAGGCGAGCTGCTCGAGGAATCCCTCCACCGCCGCGAAGACTTCTTCGTTGCGCCCGACCCAGACGTGGCCGCCGCTGGGGAAGCTGACCAGCTCTGCGCCGGGGACCGACGCCGCGATGTGCCGCGCGGCGTCGAGGGTCTCGAAGCGGTCGTCCGCAAGCGAAAGCGCCAGCGTCGGCGCCCGAATCGTCGCGAGCGCCATCGGCTCCGGCGAGCCCGCGAGCTTGCCGTCGTTCAGGAGCCCGCGGGCGCGGTCGCTGACCGGGAGGATGTGATGCAGGATCGCGCGGACCCGCGCCTGCTCGGCCGGGCTGGCGGCGTGCACCAACTTGGGGTCGGTCGCGAGCAAGGTGCCGATCATCGCGTCCTCGGCCGTCATCATGCCGAGCCAGAACAGGAAGTCCGAGCGCAGGCCGTAGGCGATGATCGCCTCCGCGAGCGCGTTCGGCGGCCGCGGCGGCGGGCGGTTCGGCGCGAAGGCCGCCGGCACCAGCGCGACCAGCGCCGCGCAGCGGTCTGGATGGCGGATGGCGAAGGCCATCGCCGAGAGCGCGCCGGCGGAGCCGCCGATGATCGGCGCCCGGTCGATCCCGAGATGGTCGAGGAGGTCGACGAACGCGTCCGCCTGGTTCTCCGAGGACGGGTTATCGGGGAAGTCGGAGCGCAGGTAGCCGAAGCGCGAGGGCGCGATGACCTGCCAACCGGCGGCGACCAGCGGCTCCGCGAACGCCAGCCCCTGGTCGAAGCCGCCGCCGGTGCCGTGGATCATCAGGACCAGGGGGCCGGACCCGGCGACCGCATACTCCATCGTTCCGAAGCGGCTCGCGAAGACCTCGCTGCGGCCACGGGTTCGGGCCCGCGCCGCGGCGATGTCGCGGGCGTAGGCGCGCCACGTTACGCCGCCCGCGAGGGCGGCAACGCCGAGCAGCCCGAGCCCGAGTACCGTCCGCCGCCGCATGCCCGCACTCCGTCGTCACCTGTCCACATCAACCATAGCCGAGCAAGCCCATGGCCTCGATCATCCTCGCCGCCGCCGGGACTGCGATCGGCGGCTCGGTCGGCGGCTCGATCCTCGGCGTCTCGGCGGCTGCCATCGGCGGCGCCGTTGGCTCGATCGCCGGCGCGGCGATCGACAGCTGGCTCATCGCGTCGATGGCGCCGACGCAGCGGATCGCCGGCCAGCGCCTCGACACCTTGCAGATCACCTCCTCGACCGAGGGCGCGGTGATCCCGCGCGTCTACGGCGCCATGCGAACGGGGGGCAACATCATCTGGGCGACCGACTTCCGCGAGGAGACCGCGACCACCCGCCAGGGCGGCGGCGGCAAGGGCGGCGGCGGTGGCGGCGGCACCGAGGTCACCGAGTACTTCTACTTCGCCTCGTTCGCCGTGGCGCTCTGCGAGGGTCCGATCACCGGCATCGGCCGCATCTGGGCCGACGGCAAGATCCTGAGCCGCGACGGCGTCACCCTGCGGCTGCACAGGGGCGGCGAGGACCAGGAGCCCGACCCGTTCATCGCGTCGAGGATGGGTACGGCGAACACGCCGGCCTATCGCGGCACGGCCTACGTCGTCTTCGAGGAGCTGCCGCTCGAGCGCTTCGGCAACCGGCTGCCGCAGCTCTCCTTCGAGGTGTTCCGGCCGATCCTCGACGGCGAGTCGGCCGAAAGCCTCGTCCGCGCCGTAACGTTGATCCCGGCTTCGGGCGAGTTCGCCTATGCGACCGAGATCGTCCGCCACGAGGGCGGGGACGGTGAGACTTGGGCGGAGAACGTCAACGCCGAGCCCGATGTCGCCGACCTCTCGGTCGCGCTCGACCGGCTGGAGGCCTGCGCGCCGAAGGTCGAGTCGGTCTCGCTGGTCGTCGCCTGGTTCGGCGACGATCTGCGCGCCGGCCATTGCCGCATCCGGCCCGGCGTCGAGGTGAGCGCCAAGGCGACGACGCCGGAGAACTGGTCGGTCGACGGGGTGAGCCGCGCCTCGGCGCATCTGGTCAGCCGCGATGCCGAGGGACGGCCGGCCTATGGCGGCACCCCGTCCGACAGCGCCGTGGTGCAGGCGATCCGCGAGCTGAAGGCGCGCGGCTACCGGGTGACCTTCTATCCGTTCATCCTGATGGACGTGCCGAGGGACAACGATCTGCCGGACCCGTACTCGGACGGCGCTTCCGCCACCGGCCAGCCGACCTATCCCTGGCGCGGGCGGATCACCTGCTCGGCGGCGGCGGGCTATGCCGGGAGCCCGGACAAGACAGCCGCGGCAGGCACGCAGGTCGCCGCCTTCTTCGGCGGGGCGCAGCCGTCGGACTTCGATGTAGACGACGAGCGCGTCGACTGGGACGGCGATCCGGGCGACTGGGGCCTGCGCCGGATGATCCTGCACTACGCGCACCTCTGCGCCGCGGCGGGCGGGGTCGACGCCTTCCTGATCGGCTCGGAGCTGCGTGGGATCACGCAAATCCGCTCCGGTGCGTCCTCGTATCCGGCGGTCGCAGAGCTGATCGACCTCGCTACCGACGTTCGCTTGATCCTCGGCTTCGGCACCAAGCTCAGCTACGCCGCCGACTGGTCGGAATACTTCGGGCACCACCCGCAGGACGGCTCGGGGGACGTCTACTTCCACCTCGACCCGCTCTGGGCGGACGACGCGATCGACTTCGTCGGCATCGACAACTACATGCCGCTCGCCGACTGGCGCGACGGCCTCGACCATCTCGACGCCGAGAGCGCGGACGCGATCACCGACCTCGCCTACCTTCGCGGCAACGTCGAAGGCGGCGAGGGTTTCGACTGGTTCTACGCCAGCACCTCCGACCGCGAGGCGCAGGTCCGGACGCCGATCACCGACGGGGCGGCCGGCAAGCCGTGGGTGTTCCGCACCAAGGACATCCGGAGCTGGTGGTCGAACCCGCACCGCCACCGCCCGGGCGGGGTCGAGAGCAGCTCGACGACGGCGTGGATCCCGGAATCGAAGCCGATCCGCTTCACCGAGATCGGCTGCCCGGCGGTCGATCGGGGTCCGAACCAGCCGAACGTCTTCTACGACCCGAAGTCGGCCGAGAGCTTCCTGCCGTACTTCTCCCGCGGTTGGCGCGACGACGCGGTGCAGCGCCGTTTCCTCGAGGCGGCGCTCGGCTACTGGGCTGAGCCCGCGAACAACCCGAGCTCGAGCATCTATGGTGGCCGGATGATCGCCACCGCCGAGACCGCGGCCTGGACCTGGGACGCCCGGCCGTACCCGGCGTTCCCGGCGCGCAGCGACGTCTGGACCGACGCCGACAACTGGCGGCTCGGCCACTGGCTGAACGGCCGCCTCGGTGCGGTCTCGCTCGGCAGCCTCGTCCGCGAGCTCTGCCGCCGCGCCGGGCTGCCGGACAGCCAGATCGACGCATCAGATCTCTCCGACGTCGTCCACGGATACTTCGTCACCGCGATCGAGAGCCCGCGCGCCTCGATCGCTCCCTTGGCCCGGCACTTCGGCTTCGACGCGGTCGAGAGCGAGGGCGTCATCCGCTTCCAGCCGCGCGATCGCCGGCCGGTGGCGACGTTCGGTCTCGACGATCTCGTCGCCGCCTCCGACGCCGATGCCGAGGTCATCGAACTGGTGCGCGCGCAGGAGACCGAGCTGCCGGAGGCGCTGAAGTGGCAGCTGGTACGCTCCGACGAGGAGTATGACGCGATGAGCGTCGAGGCGCGGCGTGCGACCGGCGCGGCCCTGCGCGTGACCGCGGAGACCTTCGCAATCGCCACGCCGGCCGGAGACGCCGAGCGTCGCTGCCGTCGGGCGCTGCTCGAGGAGTGGGTCGGGCGTGAGACCGCGTCGTTCCGGCTGCCGCCGTCGCGGCTCGCGCTCGATCCCGGCGACGTCGTCCGGCTCGACCACGACGGCCGGCTCTCCGCCCTGCGGCTGACCAGCGTCGCCGACGCCGGCCCCCGCGCGGTCGAGGCGGTGCGCACCGACGCCAGCGCCTATGGGCTCGCACCGGGCTCGGATCGCAACCCGCGGGTGTCGCGGCCGGTGGTCTACGGCCCGCCGGCGGTTGCCATCCTCGACCTGCCGCAGCTCCGCGAGGGAGCGGCCGCGCACCAGCCGCTGGCGGCGGTGCACGCCGTGCCGTGGCCGGGGCGCATCGCCGCCTGGACCAGCCCCGGCGAGGACGGCTTCACGCTGGCGACGACGCTCGGCCGGCCGGCGCGGATGGGTCGACTGGTCTCGCCGCTCTACGCTGGCCCGACCTCGCGCTTCGACCTCGGCAACGTCGCAATCGTCGATCTCGTCTTCGGCACGCTCGCCAGCGTCACCGACCTCGCGCTCTTCGCCGGCGCCAACGCGCTGGCGCTGGAGGCGAGCCCCGGCGTCTGGGAGGTGCTGCAGGCCGGCGTCGCCGAGCTGATCGCGCCCGGCCGCTACCGGCTCTCGCGGCTGCTCCGCGGCCAACGCGGCACCGAGGGCGCGATCGGCAGCCCGGCGCCGGCCGGCGCGCGGGTCGTCGTGCTCGACGAGGCGCTCGTATCGCTGCCGATCCCGGAGGCGGCTCTCGGGCTCGAGGCCAACTGGCGGATCGGTCCGGCGTCGAAGCCGGTGAGCGACCGAGCCTACCGGCAGGTCGCCTTCACGCCGGAGGGTGTCGGTCTGCGACCGTTCTCGGTCGGCCACGTCCTCCAGCCGTGGCGAACCGCGCGCGCGCCCGGCGATCTCGTCATCGCCTGGACCCGACGATCGCGGGCTCTCGCCGCCGACAGCTGGACCGCAGCCGAGGTCCCACTCGCCGAGGAGCGAGAGGCCTACGAGGTCGAGGTCCTCGACGGCGCCACGGTGCTGCGGAATCTCGGCACCGGGACGACCAGCGTGACCTACACCGCGCCCCAGCAGCTCGCCGACCTCGGGGCGCTGCTCGGCCCCGGCGGTACGCTCGATCTTCGCATCTTCCAGCTCTCCGCCCTCGTCGGGCGGGGCGCGCCGGCTTCCGTCACCCTGCAGCTCTGAGCGGTCAATGTCCGACACCAGCACCCATCTCCTGCTGCCGTACTTGCTGGCGGCGCAGGCGCAGAAGCACATCACCGTCAACGAAGCGCTGAGGCTGCTCGATGGCCTCGTCCAACTCGCCGTGCTCGACCGGCACCTCAGCGCGCCACCGGCCACCCCGGCCGACGGCGCCCGCTACATCGTCGCCTCCGGGGCCACCGGCGCCTGGTCCGGCTGGGACCTCAACGTCGCCTATTGGGTCGACGGCGCCTGGATGCGGCTGGCGCCGCGACCGGGCTGGCAGGCCTGGGTCGTCGACGAGGCGAACTTCCTTGCCTGGAACGGCAGCGCCTGGACATCGGCGGGGCTACCCGCCTTCTTCTCCGACGCGGTGTTCGAGCTGGCTCACGATGGCGACCCGACCCGGCGAGCGGTGTTCGACCTGGCAGCGATCGCTGCCGGGAGTACCCGCAGCTTCGCGCTGCCCGACGTCTCGACCGAGCTCGCCGGGCTCTCTGGCGCGCAGAACTTCACCGGCGACAAGACCTTCGCCGGCGCGCTCGAGGCGAGCGGTCCGGTCGCGACGATCGGCACGGCACCGGGCACAGCGACCTATGGCGTCGGCACCGGTGCGACCGCCTCAGGCGCCATCAAGACGGTGAACCTCGGCACCGGTGGCGCCGCCGGCTCCGACACTGTCGTCAACATCGGCTCGGCCACGCCCGGCGCCGACGGGGTCATGGTGATCAATACCCCGACCGTCACCTTCGCCAACGGCGTCGCGGAGGTCGGGATGCCCCAGGCCAACCTGACCGCGCTCCTGCTCGGCCTCGGCGGCGCCGTCGCCGACGCCTGGAACCGGCTCTCGGTGAACACGCCGGCGGTGCTCTTGAACAACGCCGGCGCCGGGATCGAGGCGACGGTCAACAAGGCGGCGGCCGGCAACGACGCCGCCTTCGCCTTCAAGACCGGCTTCAGCGCCCGGGCGTTGTTCGGCCTCCTCAGCTCGGACGATCTCACCCTCAAGGTCAGCCCGGACGGCACGGCCTACTTCGATGCGCTGCGCGTCGACCGCACCAGCGGCCGGGTCGAGCTGCCGAAGCCGGCGATCCTGCCAGCGGCAGCTAGCGCCCCCGCTGCGCCGGCGTCGGGCAAGCTCGCGCTCTACGCCCGCAGCCGCGCGGGCCAGCCTTGGCTCGACGCGATGCGCCCGAATGGCCGCGACTTCTCCCTGCAGCCGCATCTCGGGCTGGCACGCCCGGCGAACTGGCTGCCGTCTTCGGGCGCGACGATCAACACTGAGGGCATGTCGAACTCGACGGTGGGCACCGTCTCGACGCCGGGGATCGCCGCCGGCTCGCTCGCCAACAGCATGCGCCGCTGGCGGCTGACTTCGGCGGCAACGGCGGACTCGGCGTCGGACCAGCGGAGCGGCGTCTTCACCTGCTGGCGCGGCAACGCCGCCGGCCTCGGCGGCTGGACCTTCGTGACACGGATTTCGCTCGCCACGCTTCAGGCGACCGGCACGGCGTTCTTCGGCCTCTACGGCTCGACAGCGGCGCTCGCGACCACGCTCGCCTTGAGCGCCGTCGTCAGCTGCATCGGCATCGGTTTCCAGCGCGGCACCCACACGCGATGGCAGCTGGTGACGAACGACGCGAGCGGATCTCCGACGCTCGTCGACATGGGTGCCAGCTTCTCCATCGCCACCGGCGGCGTGCTGACCCTGACGATAGCCGCGGCGCCGAATGCCGGCTCGATCTGGGTGCGGGTGGTCGACGAGGTCAGCGGCGCCGTATTCGAGCAGGAGGTGACCGCGGACCTGCCGGCGGCGAACCAGTTCCTGGCGCCCCGGCTCTTTATGAACAACGGCGCCACCGCGGCCGCCGTCGCGTTCGACTGCTCCGGCGCCTACCTCGAGACCGATTTCTGAGCCGACCCCGGGGGGCCACCAGCCGACGCGGATCTTCGACGCTCGGCCACATTCCCGCGAAAGGATGATCGTCATGACCCCGCCTCGCCACGACGCGGCCGTCCGCCTGTCCGACCTCGAGCTCGAAGGAATGCTGGAGCGCGCCGCCGAGGAAGGCGCGCGCCGGGCGCTCTCCGACGTCGGGCTCGGTGGCAAGGACGCCGTGCTGACCATCCACGACATGCGCTCGCTGCTCGAGTGCATCCAGTTCGTGCGGCGTACTGCGGTGCAGACCGCCGTGCACGTCATCACCACCGGCGCGCTGATCGCGCTCCTGACCGGGATCGCGATGAAGCTGCGCTGGTTCGGACCGAACCCATGAGCGCGGGGAACGCGCGAGCGGCTCTCTCGATTTCTCGAAGAGAACGTCGTGATCTTCAGCGTCGCGCTCTCGCCCCCGGAGTGCGCCGCCATCGACACGCTAGCGGTTCGCACTGGGCCACTTCGCGTATCGTGGCGCCTCCCGGTTACACCGCGCGGCCCCCTAGCTACGTCTTCATCCTCCCGCAACGGGCGCCCGTCGCCGCTCCCTACGCGATCCGTCATCGCCACTTTTTGTTGCTTCGCACGGCCTGACGTGAGGTTCCTCCAGAGTGTGGATAGGCGCCGCAGGTTGTCCCCTTTCGGCTCCGAAGCGTGACCCTTGAATCGCGTCCCAACGTTCTGCCTTTCCAGAGGAAGTGAGGGCCGAGCCGGGATTACAGTTTGACGCTTGTGGGGGGTCACCCGGCACGCCGATCTACACGGCAGGTGACCTTGAGCGGTCCGGCGAAGGCCCGGCCGAACAGACCGGCGGCACCGAACGCGAGGACCGCTTTGGAAGTGACGGACAAGGCGCACTCCGATGCGCTCACTTCGGATCTGGCGCGACGTCCCGAAGGCAAAGCCGCGCCACCGCTGTTTCCTCGCGCACGGCGAGATCGAGAGTCCAGCCAAACCGATCTGCGACCGCACGCGCGATGGCGAGGCCAAGACCGCTGCCCGCGGAGTGGGGTCCCGCGGCGAGGCGGTCCTCGAGGAACGCGGCGCCTGGCGGGACAGGGTTGCGGATCTCGAGACCGAGCGGTGACCTGAGGACGATGTCGACCGGGCCGGTGCCGTGCTCAACAGCGTTGCGGAGCAGGTTGCCTATGAGGAGCGCTAGAGAGTCCGCGTCCGCCGCTACCTCCATTGTCTCGATATCGCCATCGTCGAGGCGAATGCGCCCCGCAGGGTGGTCCGAGACCAGAAGGCTGACCACCCGCACCACGTCGGCGCGTTCGGCGGTCCGGCCGGTCTCGGCGCGGGCGAGATCGAGCAGCCGCTCGACCGTCCGGCTCAGCCTCGACAGCGCTGCGACCACTGCTTCCGCCGCCTTCGGTCCCGCCCGCCCCTGGGCGATCAGCTGGGCCTGGGCCGAGGCGACCGCGAGCGGGGTGCGGAGCTCGTGCGCGGCGTTGGCGGAGAAGTCGCGCTCGGCGGCGAGGAGCGCCTCGATCCGCGCGAGGTAGCTGTTGAGCGCTCGCGGAATCGGCAGCAGCTCCCGCGGCAGGCCGGCCTCAGAGGTCGGAGACAGGTCGGCGGCGCGCCGCCGCTCCATCGCCGCGGCGAAGGTCGCGACCGGGACAAGCGCGCTACGCACCGTCGCCAGGACGACGACGAGCATCAGCCCGAGAAGCGGGGCGCTCAGCAGCAGCCACACCCGGGCCGCTTCCCCGAAGTCCTCCTGCCGCTTCGAGCCGTCCTCCCCGACTTCCACCGTGATGCCACCCGGCGTCGAGACACGCGCGACGGTCCAGAGTCCCGCCGAATGGACGCCGTCCGTAGTGAGCGGCGGCCACGGCGAGGTTGGCGCAGCGTGCCCGGGAACGACGATCCGGACGGCCGCGCCCGGCTGGCTGGCGGCTTCGGGGACCTTCCCTGTCTGCTCGACCAGCCGCGCGATCGTGTCGGCTTGCTGGGACAGACCGTCGTCGGCGAGCTCGCCCATCTCGTGGCCCATCACGCCCAGGCCCGCGACGAGCACGAGGCACCAGACGAGGCCGGTCGCCACGAGGGTCCGGCGCGCGAGCCGCCCGCGCAGCGACCATCCGCTTCGCTCGCCAGACATCAGGGGATCAGGTATCCGAGACCGCGGCGCGTCTCGATCACGGCGGCGCCGAGCTTGCTGCGGAGGCGCGAGATGTAGACCTCGACGGCATTGCCTTCGATGTCGTCGTCGAAGGCATAGAGCGCCTCCTCGAGCGCGGCACGGGATCGGACGCGTCCGCGCGCGCTGACGAGCAGCTCGAGGACCGACCACTCCCGCGCCGTAAGCCTGATCTCGCCCGCGTCGCCAAAGACGCGCGCCGCCGCGACATCGACCCGCAGGCCGCCGACGCTGAACTCGGTCGCGCCGCCTGCCGTGGCCCGGCGGGCCTGGGCGCGGATGCGCGCCTCGACCTCGTCGAGGTCGAACGGTTTGACGATATAGTCGTCCGCCCCCGCATCGAGGCCGGCGATGCGATCGGAGACGCGGTCGCGGGCCGTGGCGATGAGGATCGGGGTGCGGTTGCCCCGCGCCCGCTCCCGCCGCAGCAGGTCGAGCCCGGATCCGTCCGGCAGCCCAAGGTCGAGCAGCACAGCGGCGTAGTCGGCGACGCGGAGCGCCGCCCCCGCGTCCTCCGCCGTGGCGGCGTGGTCGACGGCATGACCCTCGGCACGCAGATGGCGCACCAGGGCGTCCGCGAGATCGGGAGTGTCCTCGACGACGAGCAATCTCATGGCGCGACCCTACGCGACGGCAGATCCGGGCGGAAGCGCCCGGTCGTAAGCGGAGCGCAAGGTGCGCCGGCGACAGCGGCCGGGCAATCGCAAAGCAAAGGAGCACCCGATGCGACTCGCGCTACTCTCCGCCTTCGCCCTCTTCGCGCTGCCGGCCGTCGCCGCCGATCGCTGCGATGTCCCGAAGGCGAACTGGCGGTCGAAGGAGGACCTCCAGGCGCAGCTCGTCGCCAAGGGGTGGTCGATCAGCAACATCAAGACCGACGACGGCTGCTACGAAGTCTACGGCAAGGACGCCGACGGCAAGCGCGTCGAGATCTATTTCGACCCGGCGAGCTTCGAGGCGGTCGGCTCCGATGACTGAGCCGCGCGCCGGGGAGGTCCCGGTCTGGGACCCCCTCGTCCGCCTCGTGCACTGGAGCCAGGCCGCGCTGATCGCCGCGGCCTGGCTGAGCGCTGGCGAGTGGAAGTGGCTGCACGAGCGCCTCGGCTATGCCGTCGCGGCGCTCGTCGCGCTCCGCGTCGCCTGGGGGTTCGTCGGGTCACGTCACGCGCGGTTCTCCGACTTCGTCCGGGGCCCGCGTGCAGTCGGAGCCTACCTCGGCGCGCTGGTGCGCGGCCGCGAGCCGCGGATGCTCGGGCACAACCCGGCCGGCGGAGCGATGATCGTGGCGCTGCTCGCCACCGTCGCCGCCACCGCCTTCACCGGATGGTTGCAGACGACGGACGCCTTCTTCGGGTCGGACCTCGTCGACGCCGTGCACGAGGCCCTCGCCAACCTGATCCTTGCGCTCGTGGCAGTCCATGTCGGCGGCGTGCTCTTCGAGAGCTGGCGGCACGGGGAAAGCCTCGTCGGCGCGATGGTCACCGGCCGGAAGCGTGACCTCGACACCTCCGGCGGCGCGTGAGGCGCCGCCGGTAGGCGGCTATCCGACGGCGACCCCGAAGAGACGGCCGACCACCGCGGTCGCCGCCATCGCGAGCGCGCCCCAGAAGGCGACGCGCACGGCGCCGCGCGTCAGGGAGGCCCCGCCGGCCGAAGCGCCGAGGCCGCCGAGGATGACGAGCGCGAGGAGGGTCGTCGCGGCGACGAGCGGCGCGATCAGCGTCGGCGGCGACACCAGCACCACGAGGATCGGCACCGCGGCGCCGGAGGCGAAGGTCAGCGCGGAGACCACCGCCGCCTGGAGTGGGCGGGCCGCGATCGTCTCCGAGATGCCGAGCTCGTCGCGCGCGTGCGCCGCAAGGGCGTCGTGCGCGGTCAGCTGGCCGGCCACCTGCGCGGCGAGCGCGCGGTCGAGGCCGCGGGCGACGTAGATCTGCGTCAGCTCCTCGAGTTCCGCCGCCGGAGTCGCCGCCAGCTCCCGCGTCTCGCGCGCGATGTCGGCCCGCTCGGCGTCGGCCTGCGAGCTGACCGAAACATATTCTCCCGCCGCCATCGACATGGCACCGGCCACGAGGCCGGCCAGCCCGGCGACCAGCACCTCGGCACGGGCGCTTCCCGCCGCCGCCACGCCGACGACGAGGCTCGCGGTCGAGACAATCCCGTCATTGGCGCCAAGGACCGCCGCCCGCAGCCAGCCGATGCGGTGGACCGTGTGGGTTTCCGTGTGCGCGCCGCGCCTCATGCCTGTGCCTCCGGTTGATCCGGGGAGAGAGGCCCCGGTCCCCCCGAAGCTGCGGGCTCCGGAGCGATCAGCAACGCGCGCAAGGCGTTGAGCACCACCGCCACGTCGATCCCTTCCTGGATGAGGGCGCCCTGCACCGGCGCCAGCAGCCCGACCGCCGCCGCCACCATGCCGACGCCGGAAAGGCCGAGCCCGACCGCCACGCTTTGCAGCGCGATCCGCCGCGTGCGGCGTGCGATCTCGATGCCGGTGCCGATCCGGTCGAGGCGATCGACCAACAGCACGACGTCCGCGGCCTCGGCCGAGGCCGCGGCGCCGCGGGCACCCATCGCGACGCCGACGTCGGCGATGGCGAGGGCCGGCGCGTCGTTGACGCCGTCGCCCAGCATCATCACCGGCCCGCGCGTGCGCTCGTCGCGCACGACCTCTGCCTTCTGCTCCGGCCCGAGGCCGGCGTGGATCGCGTCGAGGCCGAGGCCGCGCGTGACCCGTTCCGCCACCTCGACCCGGTCGCCGGTCGCGAGGACGATGCGGTCGATCCCGTCACGCCGCAGCCGGCCGATCAGCGCCGCCGCGTCGTCCCGGATCGGGTCGGCCATCACGAGGCGCCCGGCGAGCCGTCCGTCGACCATCACCCCGACGAACACCGCGCCGGCCGCGTCCGCGCTCCCCCCTTCGGCGCCGCCGGAGACAAGGCCCGGCCCGCCGATGACGATCGCGCGGCCTTCGACCCGGCCGGCCACGCCCTCGCCCGGCCGCTCCACCACATCGCTTGGCAGCGGGAGCACGAGCCCGCGCGCCCGCGCTGCCGTCACGATCGCCTCCGCGACCGGGTGGGTCGACGCCTGGTCGAGGGCGGCGGCGAGGCGCAGCAGCTCGTCTTGCTGCAGGTCGCCCTCGGTCTCGATCGCGACGATCCGCGGGCGGCCGTCGGTCAGGGTCCCGGTCTTGTCGAGGATCATCGTCCTGACCTGCGCCATCGCCTCGAGCGGCTTCGCCCCCTTGACCAGCACGCCGAAACGGGCGGCCCGCGACACGCCGGCGACGAGCGCGACCGGCACGGCGAGGATCAGCGGGCACGGCGTCGCCACCACCAGCACCGCCACGGCCCGGACGGGATCGCCGCTCGCCCCCCAGGCGACCCCGGCAAGCAGCAGCGTCACTGCGAGAAAGCCGAGCGACCAGCGGTCGGCGAGCCGCGCCATCGGCGCCTTCGACCGCTGCGCCTGCGCGACGAGCCGGACGATGCCGGCGTAGGTGCTTTCCTCCGCCCGGCGGGTGGCGACGAGATCGAAGGGTCCGGCGGCGTTGGTCCCCCCGCTCATCGCCTCGGCGCCTTCCGTCAGCCGGACCGGAAGGGATTCCCCGGTCAGCGCTGACGCATCGACGAAGGCCGTCGGAGAGGCGATCCGGCCGTCGACCGGGACGATCTCGCCCTGACGGATCAGCAGCCGGTCGCCGGGGGCGACGGCATCGAGCGCAACCTCCTCGAGGCCGCCGTCCCGAACCCGGGTCGCGCTCCGCGGGACGCGGGAGAGCAGGCCGGTCATCTCGCGGCGCGCGCGTCCGACGGCGAAGTCCTCGAGAAAGGTCCCGCCGGAATACATGAGAGCGACGACCGCCGCCGCGAGCGACTCGCCGACGAGGAGCGCTGCGGTCATCGACAGCGCGGCGACGATGTCGAGGCCGACCTCGCCGCGCCGGAGGCTGCGGACGATCTCCACGACGAGCCCCGCGAGCACTGGCAGAACGCCCGCGGCCCAGGCGATGCGCGCCGCGCCGGCCGCACCCGCGACGGCCAGCCCGAGGCCGATCGCGAGCCCGGCCAGGGCGATAGCGAGGAGGATTGTCCCGTAGCGGTCCTTCACGTCACGCAACGCCTCTCCGCCCGCCGCGCCGGCACCATGCCTGCGCTTGCCGGTGGACGACCATCGCGCAGCGGTGCCTGCGCGTCGAGGGCAACGCGACGCCGCGGAGAGAGGCCTCTGCAAGACATATCGGGGAAAGCCGCTTCCTGGGTCTCGCTTCGCCGGTCGGTGTCGCGGGCGCGCGGAGGAGCTGCCGCGCCTCCTCCATCGACCGGTAGACGAGCTAGGCATTTGGCAGCCGGCACCCACGACCGGTGCAGGGATCCGGAGCGGGCCGGGTTCTACCGGTCGAAGGCGAAGATGCGCTTCCAGTCGTTCTTCATGCTGACGACGACCCAACCTTCCTTCCGCGCGAGGTCGTACATCTCTTGCGAGAAGGTGCCGACCGGGCTGTCGGGAAGCCCGGCGGCCGGGCCGTAGGGGTATTCGCGCTTCTCGTCGTCGTGCAGGATCGCCACCGACAGGCGCAGGCCCGGGGCGTTCCTCACATACTGGAGCGCCTGCTGGTCGTCGGAGGAGGAATTGCCGAATTGGGCGCGCGGGGTGACGCCGTAGACCATCTCGAAATTCTCGATCTTGCCGGCCTCGATGTTTTCGAGCGCGATCTTCGGCTCGCGGACCAGCCGCGGCTTGCCGTCGACCAGCTCGAACCTGAGGCTCTGGGCGCTGCCCGAGACCTACGCGGGCGGGATGCCGTAGACGCGGTCGGAATAGGGCGTGACGAAGCCGACATTGCCGCCGGTGGCGATGAAGGTCTTGAAGCCGTTGGCACGCAGGAGTGCCAGCACCTCCTCCATCGGCTGATAGACGAGCTCGGTATAGGGCTTGTGCCAGCGCGGATCGCGCGCCGTGGCGAGCCAGGCGTTCGCCGCGTCGGCGAATTCGCCCGGGGTCATGCCGCTCATCGTGGCGAGCAGGATCTCGAAGAGCTCGCGGGCGCCGAGGGCGCGGATGCGCTCCGGATCCTTCGACAGCACGGCCTGGAAGGCCGGCTTGTCGGCGAACTCGGGGTGCGCCTTGACGACCTCCGGCACGCGGTCGAGCGCGAAGCGGAACTCGGTGTAGAGCGGCTGCTCGACCCAGAGCGTGCCGTCCTGGTCGAAGGCGGCGATACGCTCGGCGGGCGGCACGAAGTCGGGACCGCCCTCGGTGGTGGCACGGGCGACGAAGTCGAGGATCGCCTGCTTGGCGGGACCGTCGTTCCAGGAGGGCAGCGGGTCGGTCCGGGCGGAAGCGGACAGGCTGGCGGTGGCGAGAAGGACGAGGGCGACGAGGCCCCGCGCGAGGGTGCCGAAGCGGGTCATGGGAAATCTTCCTCCGTGGAGCCGCGGCGGGGGGCGGATGCGCCGCCCCCCGCCCGTGACCGGGAGACTGTCCGGGTCAGCCCTTGTCGCCCTGGGCGCTGGCGGCCTGCTCGAGCATCTTCACGTCCTCGGGCGAGAGCTTCGGCCGCTGGATGTCGAGGGTGATCTTGTCGATCTTTCCGTTGAACGGGAAGGGCGAGGCATAGTCGGCGTCGTCGACGCTGGTCAGCGTGTCGGAGCCGATGTCCTGGCTCTCGTCCCAGGCCAGCGTGATCGGGACCGTGTGCTCCATCTTCTGCCGCGCGACCTCCTTGCCGTCGATCTTCAGCACGCCCTCCGCCGAGCGTCCGACGCCCGAAAGGTTATTGAAGGCGAAGGTGGCGAAGCCGAGCCCGTCATAGGTGAAGTCGAACTCGATCGTGTGCTTGCCCGGCGAGAGCCTCTCCGGCCCTTCCCAGCGCACGCGCTCCAGGTCGACGAGGTTCCAGGTGTAGACGGGCTTGCCCTTCAGCAGGTAGAGGCCGTGCCCGGCGAAGCGGCCGCCCTGAGTGAAGAGCACGCCGTCACCGCCGTCCTCGCCCACCTCGATCTCGGCGACGAGCTTGTAGGTGGCGTTGAGCAGGTTAGGCTGGGTCCCATTCGGGTTGCCGGCGACCGGATAGGTGTACTCGAAGTGGGTCATCCCGGCGATCGGGCTCGGCCGCGGCGACACCATCCGCGTGGCGAGCGAGTTGTCCATCGGGAAGACCCCGTTCTTCGCGCCCTCGATCAAGAAGAGGTCCTGCATCTCGCGGAGCTTGTCCGGCATCTCGGCGGCGAGGTCGTGATCCTGCGTCCAGTCCTTGTTGAGATCATAGAGTTCCCACTTGTACGCTTGCCAGACGTCGGTCGGCGGCGCCGAGAACAGTGACCACGGATCGACGATCGGCGTGGTGTTGGCGTACCAGCCGTCGTTGTAGATGCCGCGGTTGCCGAACATCTCGAAATACTGGACCTTGTGCCGCGTCGGATCGTCGGCCTTCGCGTCCCAGGTGTAGTCCATGCTGATGCCGTCGATCGGCTTCTGCGCGATGCCGTTGACGATCTCCGGCGCCGGAATTCCCGTCGCCTCGAGGATCGTCGGGACGATGTCGATGAAGTGGCTGAACTGGTTGCGCACCCCGCCCTTGTCCTTGATTCGGTCGGGCCAGGACATCACCATGCCCTGCCGGGTGCCGCCGAAGTGCGAGGCGATCTGCTTGGTCCACTTGAACGGCGTGTCGAAGGCCCAAGTCCAGCCGACCGCCATGTGGTTGTAGGTCTTGTCGGTGCCCCAGACGTCGTAGAAGTCCTTCAGCTGAACGTCGACCGGAACCTCGACGCCGTTGAACTGCGCCACCTCGTTCGGCGTGCCGTTGGGCGAGCCCTCGGCCGAAGAGCCGTTGTCGCCGACGATGTAGATGATGAGCGTATTGTCGAGCTTGCCGATGTCCTTGATCGCGTCGATCACGCGGCCGGTCTCGGCGTCGGCATAGGCGAGGTACGCGGCATAGACGTCGGCCTGGCGGATGAAGAGCTTCTTCTCGTCGGCAGACAGGTCGTCCCAATTCTTCAGCGCGTCCGGCCACGGCGTCAGCGCGGCGTCCTCCGGGATCACCCCGAGCCGCTTCTGGTTCGAATAGATCGTGTCGCGGAGCTTGTTCCAGCCCTCGTCGAAGAGGTGCATCCCGCTGATCTTGTCGACCCATTCCCTGGTCGGATGATGCGGCGCGTGGGTGGCGCCCGGCGCGAGGTAGACGAAGAAGGGCTTGCCCGGCGCGACCGAGTTCAGCGTCTCGATCTGCCGGATCGCGTCGTCGGCCTCGGCGGTGATCAGGTTCCAGCCGGGGTTGCCGCGGAAGGGGTAGATCTGGGTGGTGTCGTCGAAGAGGTTCGGCTGCCACTGATTGGCGTCGCCGCCCATGAAGCCGTAGAAATGGTCGAAGCCGAAGATCTCGCCGGTCGGCCACTGGTCGAACGGCCCGGCCTGGCTCTCCGTATAGGGCGGGGTGTTGTGGTTCTTGCCGTACCACGACGTGTTGTAGCCGTTCGCCCGAAGAATGCCGCCGATGGAGACGGAGTCGCGGCCGATCACCGAGTCATAGCCCGGAAAGCCGGTCGCCTGTTCGGCGATGACGCCAAAGCCGACATTGTGGTGGTTGCGCCCGGTCAGCAGCGCCGCCCGGGACGGCGAGCAGAGCGCGGTCGAGTTGAAGTTGGTGTAGCGCAGCCCGTCCGCGGCGAGCGCGTCGAGCGTCGGCATCGGGATCACCCCGCCGAAGGTCGAGCCGGCGCCGTAGCCGGTGTCGTCGGTCATCACCAGCAGGACGTTCGGCGCGCCTTCCGGCGGCACGACGCGCGGCGGCCACCAGGGCGTCGACTGGATCGCGTTGAGTTCTATGGTGCCGCCGAAGTTCGCCGCCGGGTTCGGTATGAAGGTGCCATCGATCGACTTCGTCGCGTCGGGCGAGCCGATCGGCGCCGCCTCCTGCGCCAGCGCGGCGCTTGCAAGAAGCGCGCTGAAGGCCACCGCCGACATCAGATGGGACCGGGTCATGAATGCTCCCCCGTGGGTGTGATGCGCATCTCCGCGCGGGATCATAGGGGCCCCTTTGTTGACCGGATATCCTTTGGGGGACAAACATCGGCGATGCAGCGCGCCGCACCCCTCGTCCCCCTGCCCGAGTTGCTCGAGCGGCTCGGCGTGCCCGTCGAGACGGCCTTCGCCGGGACCGGGGTGCGGCCGGAGGACTTGCGTCCCGATGCCTTCGTTCCGTTCGGGACCGTCCCGCTGCTGCTCGAGAGGGCGGCGGAGGTCTCCGGTCGCGAGGACTTGGGCCTGCTTCTCGGGCGGGAACTGACCCTGAGCGCGCTCGGCCCCTCGGGCCCGATCATGGCCGCCGCGGCAACGCTCGGCGAGGCGCTGGCCGACTTCGTCGCCATCCAGATCGGCAACTCGACTGCCGCCACGGTCTATCTCAACCGCAGCGGCGACGACGTCGCCTTCGGCTACGGCGGGTATCGCACCGACGTCGCGATCTCGCCGCAGCTCCATGACGTGTCGGTGGCCGGCGGATGCAACTTCCTGAGGGAGCTGACGCGGGGGGCAGTGCGGCCGCAGGAGATCCTCACCATGCGGCCGGCGCCTTCGGACGCCGGACCCTGGATCAGACTCGCCCACTGCCCGGTACGTTTCGGCCAGTCGGAGACCTGCCTGATCCTTCGCCGCGCCGCGCTCGGTTTCCCCCTGCCGACGGCGGACCGCGCCATCCACGACTCGCTCCTCGCCGCGGTAGCGCCGCTGATCGCCCAAGCACCCTGGGGGGAGGCGGCCGAGGTCGGCCACGCGCTTCGCTCGGCGTTGCTGACGGGGCGGGCCGGGATGCCGGAGATCGCCGCCCATCTCGGGACGACGCCGCGCACGCTGCGCCGGGCGCTGGCCGCCGAGGGCGCGACCTTCGAGGCGGTGCGCGACCGGGTGCGCTTCGCCATGGCGCGCGAGCTCCTGGCGCTCACCCCGCTCGCCATCGGCGACATCGCCCTGACGCTCGACTTCGCGACGTCGAGTGCCTTCGTACGAGCCTTTCGCCGCTGGACCGGCCTGCCGCCCGGCGCGTGGCGAGCGGAGAGGCGTCTCCGCGGTTGACCGTTCGTCCGATCTTTCATACATCTCAACACATCTTGACTGGTTGATGCGACGTGATGAACGAGCCAGATGCCCTTGCCGCCTTCGCGGCGCTCTCGCAGGAGACGCGGCTGCGCATCATGCGGACCCTTGTGCGGGCCGGTTCCGACGGCATGGCCGCGGGCGCGCTCGGCGAGGCGATCGGCGGGGCCAGCAGCTCGCGCCTCTCTTTCCATCTCGCCCAGCTCGAACATGCGGGCCTCGTCACCTCGCGGCGCGACGGCCGCTTCGTGATCTATGCCGCCGCTTTCCCGGCCCTCTCCGGTCTCATCACCTTCCTGATGCGCGACTGCTGCCAGGGCCGCCCCGAAATCTGCGCCGTCGCCGTCGACGCGCTCTCCTGTTGCTGAGGCTCGGGATGGACTTCGTCATCTACCACAACCCCGCCTGCGGCACGTCGCGCAACGCGCTGGCGATGATCCGCAACGCCGGGATCGAGCCGCACGTGATCGAATACCTGAAGTCGCCGCCGACGCGCGCGATGGTCGCCACCCTCGCCGCGCGGATGGACCTTCCGATCCGCGCGCTCCTCCGCGAGAAGGGGACGCCCTACGCCGACCTCGGCCTCGCCGACGAGAGCCTGAGCGACGAGGCGCTCCTCGATGCCATCGAGACGCATCCGATCCTCCTGAACCGGCCGATCGTGGTCAGCCCGAAGGGCGTGAGGCTATGCCGCCCGTCCGAGCGTGTGCTCGACCTCCTGCCGCCGCAGCAGGCCGCTTTCGCCAAGGAGGACGGCGAGCGGATCGTCGACGCCGCGGGCGCGCGAGTCGCGGGGTCCGCGGCATGACCGCCCCGGTTCGCCGCCTCGGCTTTCTCGACCGCTACCTGACCGTCTGGATCTTCGCCGCCATGGCGCTCGGGATCGCCCTCGGCACGCTCGTTCCCGGCCTGCCCGCGGCACTCCAGTCGCTCTCGGTCGGCACGACCAACATCCCGATCGCGATCGGCCTCGTCCTGATGATGTACCCGCCGCTCGCGAAGGTCCGCTATGAAGAGTTGCCGCGGGTCTTCGCCGACCGGCGCCTGCTCGCGCTGTCGCTGTTCCAGAACTGGCTGATCGGCCCGGTGCTGATGTTCCTGCTCGCAGTGATCTTCCTGCGCGATCAGCCCGGCTACATGACCGGGCTGATCCTGATCGGGCTCGCCCGCTGCATCGCCATGGTGCTGGTCTGGAACGACCTCGCCCGCGGCGACGCCCAGTATGTCGCCGGCCTCGTCGCCTTCAACTCGATCTTTCAGATCCTGTTCTTTCCGGCCTACGCCTGGGTCTTCCTCACCGTCCTGCCGCCACTCTTCGGTCTCGAGGGCAGCGTCGTCGATGTCGACTTCCGCACGATTGCCGGAGCGGTGCTGATCTACCTCGGTATCCCCTTCGCCGCCGGGTTCCTCACCCGCCGGCTCCTCGTCGCCGCCAGGGGCGAGGCCTGGTACGCCGATCGCTTCCACCCCCGGATCGCGCCCCTTACCCTCGCCGCGCTCCTCTTCACCATCGTCGCGATGTTCAGCCTCAAGGGCCGTGAGGTCGTGAGCCTGCCTTTCGACGCGCTCCGTATCGCCGTGCCGCTCGCGCTCTACTTCCTGATCCAGTTCTCCCTGAGCTTCTGGATGGGTCGTCTCGTCGAGGCCGACTATCCGCGGACGACCGCCGTCGCCTTTACCGCGGCCGGCAACAACTTCGAGCTCGCCATCGCCGTCGCCATCGCCTCCTTCGGCCTCGCCTCCCAGCCCGCCTTCGCCGCGGTCATCGGCCCGCTCGTCGAGGTGCCGGTCCTGATCCTGCTGGTCTCGGTGGCGCTCCGGCTCGGCGGGCGATGGTTCACGGACCGCGGCGCGCGCGCAACCCTGTAGGTCGGGCGCAGAAAGCCACCGGCGGCCGCGGGAATACCCTGGTGCGATTTCGGCAACGGGCTGAGGGGCGGTGCTCGTCGCCAGCCCATGACTGCCGAACCGAATTGACAAGGTGCTCGCGCCTGAACAGTGTCTCGAGATGGGGATCCGCGATCTCCCCACGAGGCGACAGCCGAAGCTCGCGTTCCGCCCACCACCGACCATTTCGGAGGAACGCATATGCCCTCGCCCGATGCCATTGCCTGCGACAAGCTCGCAAAGCTGCTCGGCACGCCCCGCTGCCCGACGATCCTCGATAACCGCGCCGACGCGGTCCGGGCCGACGATCCGCGATTGCTGCCGGGGGCGAGAGCGGTGACCGACGCCGACATGGCGCCTGAGGCACTCGCCCGGCTGATCGGCTCGCTTTCGGGTCCGGTCGTCGTCGCCTGCACCGAGGGACACGCGCGCAGCCAATGGCTCGCCGCGCTCCTCCGCAGTCGCGGCCTTCACGCCGAGTATCTGGAAGACGGTTATGCCGGCTGGCGCGCGGACGGCCTGCCGCTCGTCGATCCCGCGAAGATCACCTCGCGGGATGGGAAAGGCCTCAGCGTCTGGGTGACCCGATCGCGGCCGAAGGTCGACCGCATCGCCTGCCCATGGCTGATCCGCCGCTTCGTGGACCCACGCGCCGTGATCCTTTACGTGGCGACGGCGGAGGTCGCTGGCGTTGCGCAGTTCTGCGGCGGGATGCCCTTCGACGTCGAGGACACGTTCTGGAGCCACCGCGGCGAACTCTGCACCTTCGACGTCATGCTGATGGAATTCGGGCTCTCGACGCCGGCGCTCGACCGCCTCTCCGCCATCGTCCGCGGCGCCGACACCGCGCGGCCCGAGCTGGCACCCGAGGCGCCCGGCCTGCTGGCCGCGTCGCTCGGCCTGTCACGGATGTACTCCGACGACCTCGAACAGCTCGATGCCGGCATGGCCCTTTACGACGCGTTCTACCGCTGGTGCCGCGACGCGACGGACGAGACGCACAACTGGCCGACGAACCGGCTGGGAGGGGCGGCATGATCGAGGCGGCGGTCGAAGACAGCCGTGGCGTCGAGGCATCCTCTTCGGCGTATCCGGCCCTCGCCGAGGCGACCCGCGTCTGGGCCCGGATCGCGGCGCTGTCCTTCGGCGGGCCCGCCGGGCAGATAGCGGTGATGCACCGCATCCTCGTCGAGGAGCGCCGCTGGCTCGGCGACGCCCGCTTCCTGCATGCGCTAAACTTCTGCATGCTCCTCCCGGGTCCCGAGGCCCAGCAGCTCGCCACCTACGTCGGCTGGCTGATGCACGGGGTGCGCGGCGCGCTCGTCGCCGGGCTCCTCTTCATCCTGCCGGGCGTCGTCGCGATCATGGCCCTGAGCTGGGTCTACGCGATCTGGGGCGAGGTCGGCATCGTCTCCGGCCTCTTCTTCGGGCTGAAGGCGGCGGTGCTCGCCATCGTGGTCGAGGCGGTGGCAAGGGTAGGCAAGCGGGCGCTCAAGAACCCGGCGATGCGGGCCATCGCCGCGCTGTCCTTCGTGGCGATCTTCGCCTTCGGGGCACCGTTTCCGGCCATCGTGGTCGCGGCGGCGCTGATCGGCTGGCTCGGGGCGAAGGCAGAATATTCGGCCTTTCTTGGCGGAGGCGGACATGGGTCTGTGGGCACAACCCAAGTCGCGGACGCCGGCACGCTGCTGGGTGAGGAGTCGATCGAGCTCGGACGCGCGGCAAACGCCCGCGCCTTGCGCGCCGGGCTGGTCGCCGTCGTGCTCTGGCTCCTGCCGGTGGCGGCGCTCGCATTGCTCGCTCCCGGCAGTGTCTTCGCCGACATCGCCACCTTCTTCTCGAAGCTCGCGATCCTGACCTTCGGCGGCGCCTACGCGGTCCTCGCCTGGGTGGCGCAGGAGGCCGTCGCCACCTACGGCTGGCTGGCGCCGGGCGAGATGCTCGATGGCCTCGGGATGGCGGAGACAACCCCCGGTCCGCTGATCATGGTACTTCAGTTCGTCGGCTTCATGGCGGCTTACCGGGAAGCCGGCTGGGCGATGCCGCTCCTCGCCGGAACCCTCGGCGGCCTTCTCGCGACCTGGGTCACCTTCGCGCCCTGCTTCGCCTGGATCTTCCTCGGCGCCCCCTGGATGGAGCGGCTGCGCCGCAACGCCGCCCTGTCCGCCGCGCTGACCTCGGTGACGGCGGCGGTGGTCGGCGTCATCCTGAACCTCGCGATCTGGTTCCTGGTCCACGTCGTCTGGCGTCAGGTCGCACGTGTCGAGGCCGGCCCGATCTCGATCGACCTGCCGGTCCTCGGCTCGATCGACTGGGCAGCCGCCGCGCTCTCCGCATTGGCGCTCGTCGCGGTGTTCCGGCTGCGGCTCGGCATGGCAACCGCGCTTGTCGGTGCGGCAGGTCTGGGCGTGGCCCTGCACCTTGTCGGACTTGCCTGACCGGCCGTCGCAGGGCAGACCGAGGAGGGAAGCGGGTCGGAAGGCGTTTCGGTGATGCCGTTCTCAGTCGCCGCGTTCTTCGTCGTGTTCGGCGCCTATAACGCGGCCATCTGGCCGCTGCAGATCGTGGCGTATCTCGCGGGCCCGGCGCCCTGGCGATGGTGTCTCGTCCCTCTGCAGCGGCCGATCGACCTCGGCACCGGCTTCGGTTCGGCGTGGCTCCGCCTAGTCTCCTTCGCCGGCCCGATCGTCGTCGGCTTCACCATGGCCCACTTCGGCATCGGCACCGTCTTCGCCGTCTTCGCCGCGGTGCCCGTCCTCGCCGCTATCGTCACAGGTCTCTGCGCCATCGAGACCAAGGGGGCGGGTGAGTAGGGCGCGGGAGCTTCGGCCCCCGCGCCCTTCTTCTCATTGCGCGGTCGATCGTCGCTGATGACGACGGCCGTGCCACAACGGCTCGAAGCGGTCTCGGAAGCCATCTGTCCGGCTTACAACCTGCGTAGTACTGGTAGAATTTCAGGGTGCGCTGGGGGCCTGGAGCGGCGGCTGCCTTCCTCCTTCCTCCAGCGCACCCTTCCTCGCGACCGGCCGCAGTCGGCCGACCACGCGGCCGGCGAAACCTCGACCGGCCTGGTGGGCTCCGAGCGGGTTCGCCGCCATTCCCACCGCCGCGCTCGATCCGCCCCACCGTGCGGCGTCTCCCGCGGTCCCCGCGCTTATCGGGTCCGGGTCCCCATCATCTCATTCCGCCGCGCTGGTTGCGGGCATGAGCCCCTCCAGCTCCGCCACCGCCTGAAACTCCGTCAGATACTCCTGGCGATGCTGCGTCAGCCACCGGACCACCCGCGCATTGCCGAGGAGCTTCCGCACATAGCCCCGCGCGACCGTCAGATGCAGATTGTCGATGCCGTAGGTCTCCTCCACCGACTTGACCTGCATCTGTAGCCGCGCGATCTCGCGCTCCATGCGCGCGATCTGCTCGCCCGAAACCCCGCGGTCGACACCCGGCTTCTTCTTCCGCGGATCGACCAGCATCGCGTCGGGCGTCGCCGCAAGGATCGCCTTGGCGAACACGGTCGTGAAGTTCCCCTGTCCCACCATCAACTCGGCCGCCTCGACCTGGCGGACCGATGCCATTCGCCGCAACAGGTGGAACACTCCGGCCGGGCAGGCCGCATCCTGCAGCAGGGCAACCGCGTCCGGGCAGATACCTTCGAGCAGGCGCGTCCGCTGCTGGATCGTGTGGACGCCAAGACCGAGGGCCGCGGCGATCTTCTCCTTGGAGACCCCACGCTCGATCGCGCGCTGGATCATGCGATGTTCCTGGATCGGCGGAATTCGATTGATGCGCTTGTTGTAGCTGTAGGTGTCATCGTCCGTGGCGACGAGACACTCGATCTCGGTGATCCCCAGGTCCTTCAGCGCCTCGACCCGGAGATGGCCGTCGAGGAGGAAATACCGATCCGGATGCGTGCGGTCGCCGATCACCACCGGCGGCTCGACCAGGCCGACCGCGCGCACGGACGTAAGTATCTGCTTGTACTTGTTGCTCTCCTTGGTGCCCGGCCGCATGATCTTTAGCGGGGAGAGTTGGGTCAGAGCGAGCACGATGCTCTCGCGCTCGAAAGCCTGCGCGACCCCGTTCGGTTCATCGCCGCCGGTCATGGACGGGGTCTTCCCTCGATGCGGCCCGCGAGCGCCCTCGGCATTGTCGCGAGGCCCTCAGCCTTGAGAAGCGTGACGAATCCTTCGTCAGCGAGGACGTCCTTCATTGCCTCGACGATGAACAGAAGCCGCGCCTGTGCGAAGTCCGCCTTCCTCGCGAGGAGCCGCTGCTTGTCCGCCTCGCGCTGGTAGACGCGGAGCAGCTCGTCGGCGCTCAACCGGCGCGGCTCGGTCTTCCGTCCGAGCGCGCGATCCTTCAGGCCCTTCTTCCGGCCGATCCGCATGTCGAGCAGGCGACGGATGGCCGCGACCTTCTTGCCTTTGATCTTGCCGCTCTCGTAGGCGTCCATCAGCACCGCTTGTGCCTGCTCGCTCTCGGCCATCGCGATCTCGACCGCCATGGCGATCGGGATCAGTCCGGTCTCGACCGCCGAGACGAGACGCTCCTCGCCGCGTTCGAGAAGCGTCACGACGTCGTACACCCAACTCCTGGAACAGCCGATCTTCTCGGCGATCTCGGCGTCGCTGTGGCCGCGCTTGGCGAGATTGCCGATCTCCACCATGAGATCGATGGCGCGGTGCTGCCGACGAGCGATGTTCTCGACGAGGCTCATGAGAAGGCATTCCTCCTCGGACGCGTCGAGCACGATCGCAGGGATCTCGCGCTCGCCCAGTATGCGGAACGCCTCGATCCGTCCCTCGCCGCAGACGACGTCGTAGTGCAGCGCGCCGTCGTCCGACCTGCGGCGGCTTACGGTGATCGGCCGCTTCAGCCCGATGGCGTTGATGTTGTCGACAATCTCGCGGTGCTGCCGCCGGCTCCGCGCACGCGGATTCAACACCTGGATCGCCTCGATCGGGATCATCTCGATCTGGTGCGCTCGGGATGGCTCAGGCATCAGGCCACCTCCTTGACCCGGACAGGCGTCGCGAGGTCGTAGAGAAAGTCGAGCGTGTCGAACCGGTATGCGTCGAGCGACAGGCCGTTCTCCTCGGCCAGACGAATCTGCTCACTCGCCCGGTCGATCCGCGGGAACAGGTAGAAGTCGAGCGGCTCGCGGTTCCCCGCGCCCATCCGCACCGCTACGGTGATGTCGGGGTTCAGCCCGGTGTCGAAGCGCAATCGCCAGCGAAGGGCGCCCGCGGGGGTTTGCTTGCACCGGGCAATAACGACGGAAAGCGAGAACTCGCCGTTGATCTCGAGGAGGTCGGTCTCCGGATCGCGATCCACGTTGGCCCCGACCGCCTCGAGGTCGGTGACGATCGCCTCCATCATCTCGGGATGCAGTTGGCGCAGCGACCGGTTGATCTCGATATAGCGGTAGTCGCGTCGCGGCAGGTAGCCGACGAGGCTGTAGGCTCGCAGCAGGCTCCCGAAGCGATGGCGGTACGCGCTGCTCGATGGCCCCTCGGTTTCGTCGATGATCAGCCCTGACAGGCGGCCATGGACCTCGAACAGCGACCGGAGCGAACCCAGCATGTCCTCGTCGGTGAGCCTGCGTGAACGCTCGGCGATGATGGCGGCCGCAGCCTCGAAAAGATCACGCTCCACAAGCGCCTCGAACGCGCCCTGGGCTCTGACCCAAAGCTCCGATCCGTTTCGGACGCGCGCCTTCTTCAGTTTGAACGAGACCCGGTTCCATACATTGTCGCCGACGTACTTCGGGTTGATCAGCACCTGATGGACCGTGCCGCGTGTCCACGGCCGGCCGAGGTCGGTGAGAACACCGCGGTCGTTCAGCGCGACGGCGATCTCGCCCTCCGTCAGCCTCGCCTCGACGAAGGACCGGTAGATCCAGCCGACTGTCGCCACCTCGTCCGCTGGCCCGGGCACGAGCACGACGCGATCGGTCTGGATGCTCTTGTGCTCGCCGCGGACGAGTTCGCCTTTCGATGACCCCGTCTGATCGATGAGCCGGCGCCGGAGGCCATACCCTGCAGCGCCGCCCTGACGGTACCCGTGCTCGATCAGGCGGCACTGGCCGGCGAATACCTTGGCCGACAGCTCGCGGCTGTACTCGCCGGCCATCATCCGCTTCACGCTCTTGACGATCGTAGAGAGCGGACTGCCGTCGTTCTCGAACGGCTCGGCGCAGTAGCGAACCTGCAGGCCGGCGCGGCGGCAGAGGTACTCGTAGTGCGCGCTCTCGTCGGCGTCCTGAAACCGGCCCCAGCGACTGACGTCATAGACGAGGATCGTGCCGAAATCGGCGGCACCGCTCTCGACGTCGGCGATCAGCTGCTGGAGCGCGTCGCGTCCCTTGAGCTGCAACCCGCTGCGACCGTCGTCGGCAAAGGTGCGGACGATCTCGAAGCCGTGCGTATCGGCATACTGGCGGATCGCGTCGGCCTGGTTCTCGGTGGAGTACTGCTGGTGTTCTGTCGACATCCGCACGTATTGCGCCGCCCGGACAGGGGCTCTGCCTGTCTGGGTGTCTCGGTGATCGTCGCGGTCGTCTCCACCCGTCAACTGCCCCGATCCCTCAGCGCCAGGGCAATTTCCCTGTACCGATGCGAGCGATCGCAAGGGCGCCTGCGGCGCGCGCAAGCATCTCACGCTCCTCGCGACGGCATTGTAGCCGGGGAGGAGCGGAAAAGTGTTGCCGAAAACGGGCAAGAGATTCCCGGACGGAAGTGACCGTGAACATGGCGGCTCGGGCTATGCGGAGATCGTCGCGGGCGCCCTGGCGAAGGAGCTCGGAGACACCCATCGGGCCGCCAAGGTCCTGATGGGATGGACAGGTGCCGGCGAGCGCACCGTCAAGCACTGGCTGGCCGGTCTCCACGGCCCGACAGGGGAGCATCTCCTTGTTCTGATGCGGGAATCCGAGGCCGTCTTCGAGGCGGTTCTAGCCGCCATCGACCGAAGCGACGCAGCCGTAGCCGCCCGGATGCTGGCCGCGCGGAGGTCCCTCCGGGAGGCCGCCAGCCTGGTCCAGCGAGAACAGCGCCGCCCGTCAGCGGCCGACGAGCCAGCCGTCAGCCGCCAGCAGTCCGAGGCTGCCAGAGGGCCGAATGACCGTGAAAATGACCGTAATCGTGACCGTAATCGTGGCCGTGATCATGACCGTGATCCCGGCCATGAAGATGACCTTGATTTCGAGACTCGGAACCGGCGAAGAGGCGGCTCGGTCGGGGACCGCCGTACCTGGTTTCTGGAGAGGCTCCGGGCGGGAGCCGACATCGGGGCGACGGACATCATGGAGCGATGGAGCGTCTCGGAAAAGTCGGCGCGACGGGACATCGCTGCCCTCAAGGCAGCAGGCACGGTGAAGTTCGTGGGCTCGCCCCGATCCGGGCGGTATCGCGCCACGCACTGAGGCCCGGTTCCCCAATACCTCGCGACTGTCGCATTGTCCCCACGTCGACCAAGGTTCGGCTCGGCGATCTTGCGGGACTCGATGCTCTGGTGGTTATTGGTGGCAGACGCGTTGCCGACGCCGCCAACGAGTACGAGCATGCCGGAGGTCAATCCGCAGATACTGACGTGGGCGAGGGAGGCGGCCGGCCTTTCCCTCGATGAGGCCGCGCGCGCCGTGGGTCTCGGAGGCGCGGACCCAGCCGTTCGCTTGGCTCTCATGGAGGCAGGCAAACTCGCGCCGACGCGACGGCAACTCGGTAAGATGGCCGAGAGGTATCGCCGGCCGATCCTGACCTTCTACCTGCCGGAACCGCCGAAGGCGGCCCCGAAGACGCATGACTTCCGGAAGTTGCGGGGGCCCGACCCGGCATCCGAGGCACGGGTCGATGCGCTGATCCGGGACGTCCGCGTTCGCCAGGCCCTCGTGCTCAGCGCCCTGCAGGACATGCAGGAAGACGATCCTCTGCCGTTCGTTGGCTCCGTCCGTCCGGAACAGGGGCCTCAGGCGCTCGCCGACGCGGTGCGGACGACGCTGGACTTCGACCTTGTCGCCTACCGTGCGGCGCGCACGACCGACGACGCATTCCGGCTGCTGCGCGAAGCGGTCGAGCAGATCGGTGTCTACGTACTCCTCATCGGGAACCTCGGCCACCACACCAGCAGCATTGACCCCACGGTGTTCCGCGGTTTCGCCCTTGCCGACCCCGTGGCGCCGTTCATCGTCATCAACGAGAATGACTCTCGCGCCGCCTGGGCCTTCACGCTTCTCCACGAGCTGGGCCACGTCTTCCTCGGTCAGACCGGCATCAGCGGCTACGACAGCGAGGCGCCCGTCGAGGAGCTCTGCGACGCAGCCGCTGCGCGGTTTCTCCTGGCTGCGGGCGAGCTGGACCAGATCGGGGTTCGTGGGCTGCCGATAGCCGAGCTCGCCGAGGCGATCGGTGCGTTTGCCGGCGCTCGGAAGGTGAGCCGGAAGATGGTGGCCTACAACCTTCGCCGGGAGGGGAAGATCAGCTGGGCCACCTACCGCGAGCTGTCCGACCTGTTCGACGCCGAGCGCCTCGCTCGGGTTCGCGCTGATGGCGGCGCGGTAGACTACTACACGGTTCGGCGCCATCGTGTTGGGCGTGGGCTGACTCGGCTCGTCGACCGCATGGTCCGCGGAGGGGCACTCACCTCCACCAAGGCGGGACGCGTGCTCGGCGTCAAACCGACGGCGGTCGGACGAATGACCGCCGGCACGCGGGCGGCGTAGGTGAGCGGATGCTCTACCTGCTCGACGCCGACACGCTGATCACGGGCGAGCGCGACGCTTATCGACTCCGCCGGTTTCCGGTATTCTGGGAGTGGCTTCGCCATCAAGGAAGCGTTGGACAGGTGAAGGTGCCGCTCGAGCAGTTCGAAGAGATCACGATTGGCCGCGGTGACCTGGTCGACTGGCTCACGGCGGCCAAGACGAAGGCGGCACTGCTGCTCGCGGAGGAAGCAGACCCTGAACTGGTGGCGCGCGTGACGCTGGAAGGATATGGCGCTCTGGACGAGAACGGCATCGAGCAGGTCGGACGCGATCCCTTCCTGATCGCCTATGCGGCCGCCCGACCTAGGGAGAGGACGGTCGTGTCGTTTGAAGTCTCGGCGCCTTCGAAGCGAGGAGCGAACCGCAAGGTTCCAGACGTCTGCCGCGACTTCGGCGTCCCGTGCCTGAACCTCTACGCTCTAATTGAGGCGCTCGATTTTACAACCGATTGGCGACCCTAGGCCCAGCGCGTTCGTTGAAGCGGGCGCATGTTGCCGTCAACGGCATTTTGTTTGTTTTCAGTTACTTACACGGCAGAGAGGGTTAGACCGCAGTCCCCGTTCCTCCGCCAGCCTCCCGAAATAATCCGCTCTTCGCTCATTCACGCAGGCGAATTTTCTCGTTGTTTTCGAGGGTTGTAGCCGGAGGGCTGTTCACCCCAGGTCGCGCCCTTGAGGCGAAATCCACTCTCTCCGGGCCGATATTCTCCGGACCTGTTCACTTCGGGCTCCAAGGTGAACAGGTCGAGCCCGTTGATATTGCAAGATAATTTATGAGGGGTATTTTCCCGATTTGCATCCTTGGATGGGGCGCAAGAGAATCTGGGGGCGAACTCGCTAGGCCATGACGCGCTCAAGGCGTAGCTTCCTGCGCTGCCAATCCGGCAGCACCCGGTCCAACAGATCGTAGAACGCCGCTCCGTGATGAGGCTCCGAGATGTGACAGAGCTCGTGGGTGATGACGTAGTCGATGGCGTCGATAGGGGCCTGTACCAAGCGGCGATTGAGTAGCAGGCGACCGGCCGGCGACATGGATCCCCACCTCTGCCGGGTTTGACGCACGATGAGCCCCTTCGGCCGGAATGCCTTGGGCTCCGGGAAGAGACCGAGACAGAGTTCGATCCGCTCCGGGAACTTGAGGTGGGCCCGGTCCCGGTACCATTCCTCGACCGGTTCGCGCGTCACCTCAGGCGCGTTCGACCGGTGCGTGTGCATGACGATGAAGCGTAAGCGTCCGGGCTGACCGCCCTGCCTGACGCGAGGCGTCGGCGATAGTGTCCACCATGGGATGATGGACACTATCGGTTTGCGGTGACGAAGCAGAAGAGGCGGCGGGTCTGGTCGGCGGCGGAG
>JAGOCP010000231.1 GCA_017998715.1 Thermoanaerobaculia bacterium
GCGGCGTCCATGGCCAGGTCCGAGTCGATTTTCGGAATCGGGATGGCGTTGCCGTCGGGTGCGGTGCCGGTGTTGACCGACACGAAGCCGCCCGCCTGGATGATGCGGTCGAAGGCGCTGCGGTCGACCATCAGGTCGCGGATCACCGGAAAGGCGCGCGACCGCCAGGGCTCGAGGGTCAGCTCGTCGCCGTCCTTGAAGTGCCGCATGTGCAGCTGGCAGACCGTCGTCCCCTTCTGGCCGCCGTGGGCGATGCCGTTGATGACGAAGCCGCAGGTGCCGCAGATGCCTTCACGGCAGTCGTGGTCGAAGGCGATGGGCTCCTCGCCGCGATGGACCAGGCGCTCGTTCAGCACGTCGAGCATCTCGAGGAACGACATGTGGGGACTGACGTCGGGAGCGTCGTACTCCACCATCCTGCCCGGAGCAGCGGCAGCCGCCTGCCGCCAGACTTTGAGCTTGAGCTTCATCGCTTGTAGCTCCTCACTTGTAGCTCCGTTGGGCCAGGTGGACATGCTCGAAAGCGAGCGGCTCTTTGTGCAGCGCCCAACCCTTGTCGGATCCCAGGTTCTGCCAGGCGGCGACGTGGGAGAACTTCTCGTCGTCGCGCAGCGCCTCGCCTTCGGGGGTCTGGCTCTCTTCGCGGAAGTGCCCGCCGCAGGACTCCGAGCGCTCGAGGGCGTCCTTGCACATGAGCTCTCCCAGCTCGAGGAAGTCGGCGACCCGGCCGGCCTTCTCGAGAGACTGGTTCAGGCTTTCGCCGCTTCCCAGCACATTGACGTTGTCGCGGAACTCCTGGCGCAACGCCGGGATCTTCGTCAGCGCCTGCTCGAGGCCGGCGGCGTTCCTGGCCATGCCGCAGTTCTCCCACATGATCTTGCCGAGCTCGCGGTGGATCGAGTCCACCGAGCGCTTGCCGCGCACGGCGAGCAGCCGGCCGACCCCGGCCGTCACTTCCGCCTCGGCGGCGGCGAACGGGGCCGTCCCGGTGTCGAGCTTCTCGCCCATGTACTTCGAGACGTAGTCGCCCACCGTGTAGGGAATCACGAAGTAGCCGTCGGCCAGGCCCTGCATCAGCGCCGAGGCGCCGAGGCGATTGGCACCGTGATCCGAGAAGTTCGCTTCGCCGGCGACGAAGAGGCCGGGCACGGTGGACATCAGCTGATAGTCGACCCAGAGACCGCCCATCGTGTAGTGCACTGCCGGGTAGATGCGCATCGGCACGCTGTAGGGATCTTCGCCGGTGATCTTCTCGTACATCTCGAACAGGTTGCCGTAGCGCTCGGCGATCGCCTTCTGGCCCAGCCGCCCGATCGAGTCGGCGAAGTCGAGGTAGACGCCGAGACCGCCGGGGCCGACGCCCCGCCCCTGGTCGCAGACCGCCTTGGCATTGCGCGACGCGACGTCCCGCGGCACCAGGTTGCCGAAGCTCGGATACCTCTCCTCGAGGTAGTAGTCGCGCTCCCCTTCCGGGATGTCTCCGGGCTTGCGCGTGTCGCCCTTCTTCTTCGGCACCCAGATCCGGCCGTCGTTGCGCAGCGACTCCGACATCAGCGTCAGCTTCGACTGGTAATCGCCCGAGACCGGGATGCAGGTCGGGTGGATCTGCGTGTAGCACGGGTTGGCGAACAGCGCGCCGCGCTTGTGCGCACGCCAGATCGCCGTCGCGTTCGAGCCGGTGGCGTTGGTCGACAGGTAGAAGACGTTGCCGTAACCGCCGGTCGCCAGCACCACCGCGTGCGCGGCATGACGGTCGACGGCACCGGTCACCAGGTTGCGGGTGATGATCCCCTTCGCCCGGCCTTCGTCGACCACCAGATCGAGCATCTCGGTGCGCGGGTACATCTTGACGTTGCCGAGGCCGATCTGGCGCGACAGCGCCTGGTAGGCGCCGAGCAGCAGCTGCTGCCCGGTCTGGCCGCGGGCATAGAAGGTGCGCGACACCTGGGCGCCGCCGAACGAGCGGTTGGCGAGCATGCCGCCGTATTCGCGCGCGAACGGCACGCCCTGGGCGACGCACTGGTCGATGATCTGCACCGAGAGCTCGGCAAGGCGGTAGACGTTCGCCTCGCGCGCCCGGAAGTCGCCGCCCTTGACGGTGTCGTAGAACAGACGGTAGATGCTGTCACCATCGTTCTGGTAGTTCTTGGCAGCGTTGATGCCGCCCTGGGCGGCGATCGAATGCGCCCGCCGCGGCGAGTCCTGGAAGCAGAAGCAGAGCACCTTGTAGCCCAACTCGGCGAGCGAGGCGGCGGCCGAGGCGCCGGCCAGCCCCGAGCCGACGACGATGACGGTGAAACGGCGCTTGTTGGCCGGGTTCACCAGCTTCATGTCGAACTTCGTGCGCTCCCACTTGGTCTCGATCGGACCGGCGGGAATTCTGGCATCGAGGAGCATGACTACCTCACCACGCCGAGGAGGACGGCGATCGGGAATGAGATGTTGCCTGCGGTCACGACGAGGGCGAACAGGGTCGCGAACCGGCGGCGCCAGGGATTCCACGCCGGCTGGTTCCAGCCCAGAGTCTGGAAGAAGCTCCACAGCCCGTGGTAGAGGTGGAAGCCGAGCGCCAGGTTGGCCACGATGTAGAGCGCCGCCACCCAGCCGACCTGGAAGCCGACGACGACGTTCTGGTAGACCTTGCCGGCGGTGAAGTCGGGATGCGCCCACCCCGCCGTCAGGTGCGCCAGGTGGTAGAGCACGAAAGCCAGCAGGATGACTCCGCCCCAGCGCATCGTCCGCACGGCGTAGGTCGCCTGCACCAGCTCCTGGTTCTGATACTTGACCGGCCGCGCGCGGCGCGACTGCAGGGTGAGCGACCAGGCCGACCAGATATGCAGCACGACGGCGACGAGCAGCACCGCGCGCGCGATCCACAGCGCATGGCCGTGCGCGAGCACCGGCTTGCCGAGCTCGCGCAGCGCCTCGGCGTAGGCGTCGAAGGTCGCCGCCCCCTGGTACATCTTCAGATTGCCATACATGTGGACGAGCACGAAGCCGAAGAGGATCAGGCCGGTCACGGCCATCAGCGCCTTCTTGCCCAGCGTCGTTCCTGAAAAGCCGGCGGTCGCGGTCATCTGCAGCTCACCCCACTCTCGTTCGTCGACATCTACGCCAGCTCGGCCGCCGGCGGACGGAGCTCGCCGCCCATCCGATGATACTCATCCACCTCGCGGCCGCCCCCCCCCAAGGGGCGGGAGGCCGACGCGCTCACCGCCGCTTGCGTCGGCGGGGCCGTTTGCGCGGCGGGGTGGAACGCGCCGCGCCACCGACGCCGACCGTGAGCTCGGCCGCTGCGAGCACCGGACGCCGGCGCGCCGCGGCCTGCCACTGCGCGAGCTCCTCGAAGCCCTCGGCAGTCGCCTCGGCGAGCAGCTCGAACAGCCAGAGGGCATCGGGAAACCAGGACTTGGTCACCGCGTGGTGACGCTCGCCCGCCGTTCGATGCGGCTCGCAGAGCCGCAGGAAGCCCTTGAGCGCGTCGGTGGTCTGCTGGGTGCGCACGCGCGACAGCGCGAAGCGCCGCAGGAACGGCTCGGTGACCTCGTCGACCAGCGCCGCGAGCTGCTCGCGCCGCAGCGCCTTGCGCGCCAGGTTCTCGATGTCGTAGCGGCGCAGAAGCACTGAAGGCAGCAGCAGCGCGGCGAGCAGGCCGCCGTCGGAAGCCTCGCGTCCGCCGGCGATCTTCTTGTCCAGCGTCGGCAGAATCCTGCCGAAGTCGCCGAGGCCGCGCTCGCTCGCCTGCACCATGGCATAGGCCTCGGGGAGGAGGACTTCGAGAACTCCCAGGTCGAGCATCCACTGCATCGCCTTGCCGGCGCTGCCGCACCGCAGCAGCGCCACGAGCTCCTCGCTGACGCGCGCCGGCGACGCTTTGGTGAGCTCCTGCCGCAGGTCGTGAATCGCCGCCTGGCTCGCTGCTTCGATGGTGAAATCGAGCCGGCCGGCGAGCTCGCAGGCGCGCAGCATCCGCACCGGATCCTCGCGGAAGCGCACCCACGGGTCGCCGATCGTCCGCAGGAGGCTCTGCTGCAGATCCTCCATGCCGCCGACGTAGTCGAGAATCGAGAAGTCGGCGATGTTGTAGAACAGGGCGTTGACGGTGAAGTCCCGCCGGAAGGCATCCTCGACAGCCGTGCCGAAGTTGTTGTCGCTGGTGATCAGCAGCGCCGGCGTCGTCGTCTCCCCCGCCGTCACCGTCGCGAGGCGCGGCTCGCTGCGGAAGGTCGAAACCTCCACCACCACTTCGCCGAACAGGATGTGCACCAGCCGGAAGCGCCGGCCGATGATGCGGGCGTTGCGGAAGACCCGGCGGACCTCCTGCGGCTTCGCGTCGGTGGCGATATCGAAATCCTTCGGCTGGCGGCCGAGCAGGAGATCGCGCACGCTGCCGCCCACCATGTAGGCGAGATACCCCGCCTCCTGCAGGCGATAGAGGACCTTCAGCGCCTCTTTCTGGATCCGGCTGCGGGAGACCGCGTGCTCGGAACGGGGAACGATGCGCGGTGAAATCGACTCGTGGCCTGCGGGCGGTGGGGCGGAGAAGTTCAAGCGTGCAGCAGTTTACATCGCATCCGGTGCGGGAGCGAAGGGAGCGAGACCCAGGTCGCGATAGAGCGCCGTGGTCAGGCGCTCGAAGCGCAGACGATGGACCTCGTCGCCCGGCATGCCGTTGACTGCCAGCGCCACGACGAGGCCGGCCTCCGGATCGCAGAATGCGGTCGAGCTGCGCGCGCCGCTGTGGCCGAAGGTGCGCGGTCCGGCGTGCGGCCCGTAGCCGTAGGGCATTCCGGGCTCGCCGTAGTGTGCGGAGTTGGCGATGACCCCCAGTCCCCAGTCGAGGCGGGCGCGAAACGTCGCATCGATCATGCCGACCCGATGGCGCGCGGCGAGCGCCTCGACGGTCTCCCGGCGCAACAGGCGCCGGCCCGCGAAGGTGCCGCCGGCAGCGAGCATCTGGTAGAGCCGCGCCAGCTCGCGAATCGGGCCGCAGCCGTTGCCGCCGGGCGAGGGGACGACCAGGCGAGCCTCGCGCGTAGAGTCGTTCTCGACGAGCGTCCCGGCCCCCTCGTCCGCCGCAACGACGTCGTGCATCGGCGCGATCCGCGCGCCGTAGGCCGCGAAGCGTTCAGGCGGCATGCCGATCCAGCAGTCGACGGCATCGAGGGGCGCGAAGATCTCGTCGCGCACGTAAGTCTCGAACGGCCGGCCGTCGAGCCGCCGCACCAGCTCGCCGAGGATGAACCAGCTCGAGGCGAGGTGGTAGCCGGCCTTGCGTCCCGGCTCCCAGCGCGGCTCGAGGCGCTGCGCCGAGACGCGCGCCACGATTCCCTCCCAGCCGGCCGCCGGCCAGCCGGTGTCCAGCATGCGAATGCCGCCGGTGTGGGTCAGCAGGTGGCGGATGGTGACCCGCTCCTTGCCCCCTTGCGCGAACTCGGGGATGTGCCGCGCGACCGGATCGTCGAGCCCGAGCCGCTCGCGCTCCCAGAGCTGGCAGATCGCCACCGCCGCCACCGGCTTGGTGGACGACATCCAGAGCATGAGATGGTCGCGGCGCATCGGCTGGCCCGGGCGCGCCTCGCCGAACCCGGCGTCGGCGACGACCTCTCCGCGCAGATCGAGAAAGAGCTGTCCGCCGAGCTCGAGCCCGGCGGCGATCTGAGCCTCGAGCTCGGCGGTCGTCAGCGGGAAGCGGGCGCCATCGAAGGCACCGTCGAGCGGTAGCGGCGTCATTCCGCGTTGTCCACCTG
>JAGOCP010000023.1 GCA_017998715.1 Thermoanaerobaculia bacterium
GCGAGCTCGCGGACGCCTATCCGGACGGCGAGATCGACTGGATGGACGGCATCACGGTGCAGTTCCCCGACTGGTGGTTCAACGTCCGGCCGTCGAACACCGAGCCGCTCCTGCGCCTGGTCGTCGAAGCGCGCACCCAGGGCGAGCTCGACCGGCACTTCGCCGAGTTGGTGGCAAAGATCGGGCACCCGGTCGACCACTGATTTCGCTGGTCGGGTCACTCCGGCACTCGGGATGCCAAGTTTGGCGACGCTGGTGGGGTCACTCCGGCACTCGGGATCCAAAGCGGGCTCCTATTTGAGGCGTGGTCGCCCACTTTGGACCCCGAGCGCCGGAGCGCCCCAGAGAAAAAATGGGGACAGTCCCCATTCTTCTCATTTTTCTGGGAAGCGTCTTCTTTGGCCACTTACCGACGAGGGGTGGCTGGACCGAGGGCTCCCATGGGGCCCGGAGCCCGCTTCCTCAGGGCGAGGACCCCATGGGATACGGGCCAGACAGGACCCCGAGCACCGGCCTCAGCGACCAAGGGCGGCATCCCTTGTCAGCAGGCGAAACCTTGAACGACAGCAGGTCGTAGGGTCCCTCAGGAGCACTTTCCGGAGGACTCGACCATGCGCACCCGCCCACTGCTTTTCGCCGCCCTGCTGTCGCTTCCGTTCGCGTTCGCGCCGACCCCGGCGGTGGCCGACGGCCCGACGCTGCGCATCGACGTCGACAGCGACGACGGCGAGGACGTCCACCTGACCGTCAACGGCGGCCTCCTCGGCACGATCGCCCGCGCCATGGCGCCGATCGACATCGACTGCGACAACGACCACGATCCGAAGGTGCGCGCCCTCTACCTCTCGCTCGAGCGCGGCGGCGACGGCAGCCGCGGCACCGTCTGGGACGACGACAAGCAGATCGACGCCCGGCGCGCCGGCAAATTCCTCGAGATGAAGATCCGCGACGAGGACGGCGACACCGTCGACCTCACGCTCCCCTGGTCGCTCGCCCGCTGCGTCCTCGGTGGCGAGGACCTCTCGCGCAAGGAGATCGACCGCGCCTTGGCGGCCGGATCGTTCTCCATCCGCGTGCAGGACGAGGACTCGAACGTCCACGTCTCGATCGACTGACTAGGGCACGAGCTCTGACCAGTAGTACGGGAAGCCATAGAAGAACCCGTCGGAGAACAGAGCGCCGTAGAGGACGTTCTCGCGCCCCACGTTGGCGCCGACACCGCTGACATTGCGATACGGCACGCCGATCGCGAGGTCGGCATGACCATCGCCGTCGAAGTCTCCGGTGGCGAGAGACCAGCCGAGATTCTGCTCGACCTCCGTGCCTCCCGGTATCTGGCCGGCCTCGGTGGCAAAAAGGTCCACGGCGCTCCAGATGCCGGTTCCAGCGGTGCCCATGAGGACCGTCACCGCCCCTTCGCCACTCTGGCTGAAGACCTCTCCTGGGTGACCAACGGCGAGATCGTCGTGGCCGTCGTGGTCGAAGTCGCCGGCGGCGAACGCCCAGCCGAAACGATCGCCGGCCTCGTCGTAGCCCCCGCCGAGGAATAAGCTGCCTTGTTGGAAATGGCTTGTGCGGACGACGTTGAACCAGTTCGGCGCGCCGGCGCCCGAGCCGTAGAGCAGCGTGACCTCCCCCGCGTCGACGAGCGGGCCGCCCTCGACCAGGTCTTCGTAGGGGGTACCGATGACCAGATCGTCGAAGCCGTCGCCGTCGAAGTCGCCGGCGGCGAGCGCCTGCCCGAACCGGTCGCCGCTCTCGCCCATGCCCCCCGTGTCGACTTGCCCCCACCAGACACGGTTGTTGAACAGAAGTCCGAAGTCGCTGCCGAAGAGAGCCAGGACTGCGCCCACGTCGTCCTCCCCCGGCACGCCGATGGCCAGATCGTCCCTGCCGTCGCCGTTCCAGTCGCCTGAGGTCAACGCCGCGCCAAACTCGTCGCCGACTTCCGAGGTGTCCGGAATGCCCTCATACCCCTGCCAGATCCAATACCCGTCGTACGGCAACAGACCTCCCGGCGCCCCGTGGAGCACCGTCACCGCGCCTCGGTTGTCGACACCATCGCCCGGAGCGCCCACGGCGAGATCGTCGTAACCGTCGCCGTTGAAGTCGCCAACGGCTAGCGCCTCGCCGAAGCGATCTTCCTGGACCCCCACCCCCGGAAGCCCGTTCGCGCCCTGTTCGAGCAAGTGCGCGGCGCCAAGCTCGATGCCGGCCGGAAGTCCGTAGCGAATCTCCACCGCCCCGGCGCGTTGCCCGGAGAAGACGACCGCATTCCTCGTCACGCCGATCGCCAGGTCGTCGATGCCGTCGCCGTTGAAGTCGCCGGCGGCGAGCGACCGCCCGAACATCTCGAGTGGATTCGGATTGCCCGGGCTACCGGCCTGCAACTGGCTCAGGAAGGCGTCGGCGATACCGGGGTCGAGACCCTTGCCCGGAACTCCGTAGCGCACGACCACCGCTCCCATGTCGTCGATCGGTTGACCGGAGAGTCCGTCGTCGAACGGAATTCCGGTGGCGAGATCGTCCGCGCCGTCGCCGTTGAAATCGCCCGTGGCGAGCGCGAAGCCGAAGAGATCGCCGGGTTCCGCCGCGTAGACCAGGAGGTCTTCGTTCTCGAGGGTCTGCGCTCGCACCGAGGAGAGCGCGACTGCCGCCAACGGAGAGACGGCGCCGGCGGTGCCGGCCGCGAGCAGAAAGAGAACTGTCGTGCTTCTGTGGAGCGGGCTCATTGCGCCATCTCCGACCAGTAGTACGGGAAGCCGTAGTAGAAGCCGTCCGAGAAGAGCGCGCCGTAGAGGACGCTCTCGCGGCCCACGTCCTCCCCGGCTCCGTTGATATGGCGGTAGGGAACGCCGATCGCGAGGTCGGCGTGCCCGTCGCCATCGAAGTCTCCGGTGGCGAGAGACCAGCCGAGATCCTGGGAGCTCTGGACTCCGCCCGGCACCTGGCCGATGCCGCTCGCGAAGATATCGGCACCGTTCCAGATTCCCGTCCCCGTGGCGCCCATCAGCACCGTCACGGCGCCTTCGTCGATACCTCCGAGGTCCTCCCCGGGATGACCCACGGCGAGATCGTCGCGGCCGTCATGGTCGAAATCGCCCGCAGCCAACGCCCACCCGAAACGATCGCCAGCCTCGTCGTAGCCCCCGCCGAGGAAGAAGCTCCCCTGTTGGAAATGGCTGGTGCGGGCGACGTTGAACCAGTTCGGCGCGCCCGCGCCCGAGCCGTAGAGTAGGGTGAACTCCCCCGCATCGACGATCGCGCTGCCCTCGACCAGATCCTCGTAGGGCGCGCTGACCACAAGGTCGTCATAGCCGTCGCCGTCGAAGTCGCCCGAGGCGAGCGCGAGTCCGAACCGATCGCCGCCCTCGCCAACGCCCCCCGTGTCTCCCTGGCCCCACCAGACGTGGTTGCTGAACAGCAGGCCGAACGGACTGCCGAAGATCGCCAGAACGGCGCCGACGTCGTCCTCCGCGGGCACGCCGATGGCGAGGTCGTCCATGCCGTCGCCGTTCCAGTCGCCAGTGGCGAGTGCCGCGCCGAACTCGTCACCCTCGTCGGCGGCGTCCGGAATACCTTCGTACCCCTGCCTGACGAGATAGCCATCGAACGGCAAGAGACCACCTACATCCCCATGCAGGACGAACACCGTTCCTGCGTAGACACCATCGATGAAGTTGGCCGGTGTCCCGACGGCGAGATCCTCGTAGCCGTCGCCATCGAAGTCGCCAGCAGCGAGCGCTTCGCCGAAGCGCTCGCCGTTCGACCCCCAACCAGGGATGCCGCCCACCCCCGCCTCGAGGAGGTGCTCCGCGGCGAGCTGGAGGCCCGCTGGCAGGCCGTAGTGGATCTCCACCGCACCCCCTACCTGCTCGTTATAGGTCCAGTTCGCCGGCACGCCGATCGCCAGATCATCGATGCCGTCGCCGTTGAAGTCGCCGGCGGCGAGTGCCCGCCCGAACTTCTCGCCCGGGTTCGGAGTGCTCGGGCTGCCGGCCTGCAGCTGGCTGAGGTAGGTGTCCGCGAGGCCCGTTGCGAGTCCGCGCCCCGGGATGCCGTAGCGCACGACGACCGCACCCATGTCGACGACCGGAAAGCCCGCGAGACCGTCGTCGAGCGGAATCCCCGTGGCAAGGTCGTCGGCGCCGTCGCCGTTGAAGTCCCCGGTGGCGAGCGCGAAGCCGAACAGATCGCCCGGCTCCGGCGCGTAGAAGAGCAGGTTCTCGTTCTCGAAGAGCTGCGCCCGGACCGAGGACAAGCCGGTCGCAGGCGCCATCTCGGGGACGAAGAGGAGAGCGGCGCCGGCGACGATCAGGATCGGAGTCGTCGCGGCCAAGAGGGCGGCCCGTCGTTGGAGCAGTCGGTTGGGTCTCATGATCACTACGCGCCGTGCAACAGCGTCGCGGCTCATCCCGGCATAAGCTCCCGGAAATGTCAGCGGACGAGGCGACGGACGTCACCGGGCTCCTGCACGCCTGGCGAGGCGGCGACAGCACGGCTGGCGAAGCGCTCTTCGCGCGCATCTACGGCGAGCTCAAGCGCATCGCGGCGGCGCAGCTGCGCGGCGAACGCGTCGCCCATACGCTGCAACCCACGGCGATCGTCAACGAGGCGTTCCTCCGGCTGATGCGCCAGCAGGGCATCGACTGGCGCGATCGGGCGCACTTTTTCGGCCTTGCCTCGACGATGATGCGGCGTGTCCTGGTGGACCATGCGCGCGCCCGCAACCGCCTCAAGCGCCGCTCCGACGAGACTCCGACCGCCTTTCTAGCCACCTCGGGCGACACTCCGCAGGCCGAGCTCATCGACCTCGACCGCGCCCTCGAGCGCTTCGCCGAGCTCTACCCGCGGCAGACCCAGATGGTCGAGATGCGCTACTTCGCCGGGCTGGAGATCGAAGAGATCGCTGCCTGCCTCGATCTTTCGCCGGCGACCGTGAAGCGCGACTGGCAGTTCGCCCGCGCCTGGCTGGTCGCCGAGCTTTCGGGCGACGGAGCCGGCGGGAGGTGAGCAACGAGGCGCTGCCGGAGCTCTTCGCCGAAGCGCTGGCTCTCGATGAAGGTGGACGCCGCGCCTTTCTCGCCGATCTCGAAGTCCGCGATCCGGATCTCGCTGCTGCAGTGGCACGCCTCCTTGCCGGCGCAGCGACGCCCAGTCGGCTGCTCGACCATGCGCCGTGGCCGATTCTCTCCGGCGCCGGGGAGTTCGCCGTCGACGCCGCGCCGCCCGAGAGGATCGGCTCCTACCGCATCCTCAGAGAGCTCGGCCGGGGCGGCATGGGCCGTGTCTATCTCGCCTCCGAGGAGACCGCCGACTTCCAGCGCACGGTCGCCCTCAAGGTCGTCGACCACCTGACACCGGACGCCCTGCGCCGCTTCCGCGACGAGGTGCGGATCCTGTCGTCGCTCGAGCATCCGGGAATCGCCCGGTTCATCCAGGGCGGTCGCGCGCCCGACGGCACCTGGTTCCTGGCTCTCGAGTTCATCGAGGGCGAGGATCTCATCACCTACGTCCGGCGCCGGAGGCTCCCCCTTGCGCGACGGCTCGAGCTCTTTACCGCCGTGCTCGAAGCGGTCGAGTTCGCCCATCGGCGCGGCGTCGTGCACCGCGACCTCAAACCGGGACACCTCCTCGTCGGTCAGGACGGGCGGCCGCGCCTGCTCGATTTCGGCATCTCGAAGCTCCTCGATCCCGAGACGCACGAGAGCCTTGCAGTCACTCGCACCGAAGCGCGCGCCCTCACCCCCGCCTACGCGAGTCCGGAGCAGTTCCGCGGCGAGCCGGTGACGCGAGCGTCGGACATCTACTCCCTTGGTGTCGTGCTCTACGAGATCCTCGCCGGCCACCGCCCGTTTGCCGCCGGCGGCGATTCGCGCGCAGCGCTCGAGCACGCCGTGCTCGAGACGGATCCCGAGCCACCGAGCCAGGCCGCCAGGCGGACCGGCGCCGGCGACGGCGAGGGCGGCGCCGTCCGTCCATCGCGCCCGCCGGAGCGCAACTTCGGACGGGATCTCGACGCCATCTGCCTCAAGGCCCTGCGCAAGGAACCGAATGACCGCTACGCGACGGCGGCCGAGTTCGCTTCCGACTTGCGCCGGTTCCTCGACCGGCGTCCGGTCCTCGCTCACCGGGGCGGCTGGCGCTACCGCGCGCTGCGCTTCGCTGCGCGGCATCGCGGAAGCCTGGCCACCTATGGTGCTCTCGTGCTGGCGCTCGCCGCGATCGTCTTCGCCTGGCGCGTGCAACGGCGTTCGACGATGAGTGGGAGTGGCGCCCCGGCGCTGGCCGCACCCGTCGCCCCGCTGCGCAGCGCAGCGAGCGTCGAGATGGCGGAGACGGCAAGCGTCGAAGAGCTCGAGCGCCGGTTTGCGGCGGCTCCCGCGAGTCTGGAGGCGGGAGCTGATCTCGCTGCGGCATTGCTGAGCCACGAACGCTTCAAGGAGGCGGCCGTGGTCATGGCACGGGCCCGCCAGCTGCCGGGAGCGGCCGAGGATCCGCTCCTCGACAAAGTCGAGGGAATGATCGCCAACAGCCTCGACGAGTCGCAGCGCGCGCTGGCGCTCTTCCGGCGCGGACTCGCCAACGCCGCGAGCCACGGGCGCGCCGACCTCGTGCCGAGCCTCGAGGTGGCGCTGGCGCGCACCCTCTCGGACCTCGGCCAGGCCGTCGAAGCACGCGCGGCGCTGCTTGCCGGGCGCGCCGCGGCGGAAAGCATCGGTGACCGGTCGACCCTCGCCGTGGCGCTCAACGACCTCGCCGTCGACGAGCTCATGCAGGGCAATCTCGCCGCCGGCGAGCGTCTGCTCGAGCAGGCGCTCGTGCCGGCGCGCGAGCTAGCCGACCGCTCGCGCCTCGGCTTCGTGCTCGACAACCTCGCCGGCATCGCCATCGAGCGCGGCCGCCCGGACCTCGCCGAGGCCCGCTACCGCGAAGCGATCGAAGTCTGGGAGGCGTCCGGCCGCACGCAGCGCGCGGCGATGGCGACCGGCAATCTGTCCGCAGCGCTCGCCGATCTCGGGAGGAGCTCCGAAGCCAGCGCCGCGCGCGAAGCGGCGATCGCCGCCCTGCGCTCCTTCGACGATCTCTCCGCCGTCGCCGTCGTGCTCGCAGCGCGCGCCAATGCTGCCATCGACGCCGGCGATCTCGCGGCGGCGGAGCGCGACGCCGCCGAGATCGACGCCGCGGCGCTTTCGAGCGGCAACCGCGAGAGTCTCGCCTACTCCGAGGAGGTCAGGGGCCGTATCGCCTGGCTGCGCGGAGACCTCCCCGCGGCGCGGCGCAGCCTCGCCCAGGCGGAGCGGCTGCACGTGGCGGACGGCGACCTCGACCTGGCGGGAGAGATCGCCATCCGCCACGCGACCGAAGAGTACCGGGAGGGTGCGGTCGAGTCCGCTGGGCGTCTTCTCGCCGCCGCTCTCGCCCGACTCGAAGGCGGCGGCGAAGGTACCACGGCGCTCGTCGGAGCGACCGTCCGGGTGCGCCTCGCAGCGTCGGCCGGCCGACTGGCGGAAGCCCAGAACGAGCTCGACCGCTTGGGTGCGGAGCACGCTTCGAGTCCCTCTCTGACCCGCAGGCTCGCCTATCTCGCCGCTCGCGGCACGCTCGCCGGGAACCGCGGGCGAACCGACGCGATGCAGGCCGACCTCCGCCAGGCGGTTACGCTCGCCGAAAACGGCGGCAGAGTCGTCGAGGCGCTGGAGTTGCGGCTCGACCTCGCGGCACTCGAGCGCCGCAGCGGGAGTTCCGGGCCGTCTCGCGCAGCCCCGGAAGTCGAGCGCGTTGCCGGCCCGCTCGGGCTGCGCCAGCTCGTCGCGCGGGCGCAGCGGCTCGGATTGGGTCCCTAGCGTCGGCAATCGGCCCGCCCGGGCCGGGGTCGGTTAAGCTCTCCGCAGGCAATCCGCATTCAGGAAGCTCCGATGAGTCAGGAACCGAGGACAGAGAGTCTCGGCTCGCCAGGCGAAAGGCCGTTGGCGCGCATCGAGCTGCTCGCCGGCGGCACCGAGCTCGCGCAGCGTTTCGAGATCCGCGACGTGCTCGGCACCGGCGGTTACGCCGTGGTCTATCGGGCCTACGACCGAGTCCTCAGGCGCGAGGTGGCGCTCAAGGTCCTGCGCCCTGACCGACTGTCGCAGGGCGCCCTTCTCCGCCTCCGGCGCGAGGCGGCGGTGGCGCGCGACGTCGTCCATCCGCGCATCGTGCGGATCTTCGACATCGAAGAGGCCGGGGAGACGGTCTTCCTGACCATGGAGATCGTCGAAGGTGGCTCGCTGGTCGACCGCCTGGCGCAGCACTCGCCGACCCACCCGGTCTCGATCGACGACGCGGTGAAGTGGGCGACGCAGGCACTCGAGGGCCTTGCCGCGCTCCATGCCCTGGGCATCCTGCATCGCGACATCAAGCCGGGCAACCTCCTGCTCACCGCGGACGGCGAGGTCAAGCTCTCCGACTTCGGCCTCGCCCTCCACCTCGACCGCGACGAGACCCGCGCCACGACGCACGAGTCGATCCTCGGCACGCTCGAGTACCTGTCTCCCGAGCAGGCGCTCGGCCAGCCGGTCGACGCGCGCTCCGACCTCTACTCGATCGGCGTCGTGCTGTTCGAGATCGTCGCCGGCCGGTTGCCGTTCGTGACCCAGTCGTCGCTCGGCTCGCTTCTCGAGCGCCTGCGGCAGGATGCGACACCCGACCTGCGCGAACTCCGAGCGGACACGCCCCCCTGGCTCGCCGCCGTCGTGCGCCGATTGCTGGAGCGCGACCCAATCCGGCGGTATCCGTCGGCCGACGCCGTGCTGGCGGATCTGCGCGGCCGATCCGCGGCGACAGCGGCCTCGGCGTCGGCGAGCCCCGGAAGGCGACCGCATCGCTGGAGCTGGGCGGCAATAGCCGCCTTCGGCCTGGCGATGGTCGCTGCCTCCTGGGGGCTGCGCACCTGGCAACTTTCGCGCTTCTCCCACATCGTGCCGGATGGCGGCCGCGCCGTGCGCGCGCTCGACCGCGCCGGTCGGACGCTGTGGAGAAAGGAGCCGGTGAACGTCGACGGCAACTTCGTCCGCCTCCGCACGGCGCAGCGCGGCGAGGTCGTGGCGGCCTGCCTCGTCCCCGCCGGGCGATCGATGAGTCAGACCGACTCCTTTCTCGACCTGCTCGACCCGCAGAGCGGGCGGTCGATCGAACGCCTGCTCCTCCCCTCCGGCCATCACCATTTCGACGGCTTCGCCGACAGCTACGGCCAATGGCTCGAGACCGTCGATCTCGAAGGCGACGGCCTCGATGCGATTCTGGTGAGCTTTGCGCACAGCCCCTACTATCCGAGCTACAACGTTCTCGTCGAACCCGACCGCCACGCCACGCGGCTGGTTTTCGCCAGCGCCGGGCATCACCGCCTCGCCGGCGCGGTCGATCTCGACGGCGATGGCCGCCGCGAGCTCCTGCTCTGGGGGATCAACAACCGCGTCGGCTGGTCGAGCGGCATCGCCGCGATCCGGATCGAGCCGGCACTCGCCTCGCGTGCCGCCGAGAGCTCGGAAGCGTGGCTGGCGCTGGCGCCCGATCTCTACCTGGGCAGCTACGGCAACGCCAGCCTCCTCTGGTACGAGCTGCTGCCGCCGCCGCTTCTCTTCGCCAAGAACTCCCGCTTCGAGGTCGATCCGGCCCGTCGGCGCCTGCGTCTCGGGCGCGAGGTCGGCGGACCGCTCGAGCTCGGTTTCGACGGCTTTCTCGTCGGCACGGGGGCGGGGAGACCGTCGGCCGCACGCGAATTGAGCCGGTCGGAGGCCTACGCCGGCCTGCGCGAGGGCGCGCGGCTCGAGCGTACCGGGCATCCGCACGACGCGGTCGCCGCCCTCGGCATGGCAGTCGCCGCCGCCAGCGCCGCGGACGATCCCGCGCTCCTCGACTGGGCACGGCGACGCGAAGCGCGGGCGCTCCTCGCTGCTGGCGACCGCGTTGCCGCGCTGACGCGCTATGAGGCTCTCTGGGCGACCTCCGCCACCGCCTCGGAGATCGCCTACGAGTGCGCCCGAGGTCTGCACGCCGCCGGGGCGCTCGCGCCGGCGCTCGACTGGTACCGCCGTTCGCTCGGCAAGGGAGGAGCGCACGGCTTCGGCCGCAACAAGTTCGAGGTCCTGCAGGGGATCCTCTTCATCCTCGTCGAGCAGCGGCGCTTCGCCGAGGCGAGGACCGAGCTCGACCGCTTCGACGCCGCTTATCCCGCGCAGCAGATCCGCGCCGAGCGGGCCTTCTTCGCCTGGCGCGCCGGCGATGCGCCGGCCGTCGTCACCTTTCCTCCCCACCCGCCGTACCAGGACCTCCATCTCTACTGGTTGCTGGAGATCCGGCTGCTGAACGGCGAAGATCCCCGGAGTCTGCTCGCCGATATCGCCGCCGCGAGAGGCGGCCTGTCGAGCTTCCAGCCGCTCTTCGACGGCCTCGAAGGCGAGCTCCTCGCCCGCCTCGGCCAGCGGGAGGCCGCCCGCGCGCGCCTCGAGACCGCCCTCCGCCAGGCGCGCTTCCAGGAAACCGAAGAGCCGAATTACCGCGTCCATCTGCCGCTGCTCGAGGAGCGTCTGGCGGCGCTCGGAAGACTCTCGCGACCGTAGGACGCCGGGAGCTCAGCGCAACACGGCGCTCGCAGAGGTTTCGGCTGGGATCGCGAAGCATCGCGTGATCCGAGTCATTTCCTGCGAGACGTGACTTGCTGGCAAATAGTCCACGTGGCAAAATGCCAGCATGATCAAGACCCAGATTCAGATCCCGGATCATCTCTACCAGGAGGCGAAACGGATCGCCGCCGAGTACGAGATGAGTTTCGCCGATGTCGTCCGGCGGGGACTCGAGCGGGTCGTCCCTTCCTTCCCACCCCGTGCGGCGCCGCCGGCCGACTGGGAGCTGCCGCAGCTCGACCTCGGCCTGCAGACAGATCCGTTTGCGGATCCTGATTGGCGAGCATCGCTCTACGACAGTCCGTCCTGGGTCCACGAAACGGCCGTCTCGGCGGAGACCTCGCCGCCGAGGAAGCGGCGATGATCTCTCTCGATACGAATCTCCTCTTCCCGGCGCTCGAGCCGTCGCATCGCGATCACCTGGCGGCGAAGCGCTGGCTCACGGCGCTCGACAGTGAGGTCGCGATCTCGGAGCTGGTTCTGATGGAGCTCTACGTTCTGGTCAGGAATCCGGCGATCGCGGCCCGCCCGCTCGGAGCTGCCCAGGCGGTCGCCCTGATCGAGACGCTGCGGACGAATCCGCGTTGGCGCCTGCTCGATGCACCAGACGGAATCATGGCGATGATCTGGAAGAAGGCCGCGGAGCCCGGCTTTGGTCGGCGCAGGATTTTCGACGCCAGGATCGGCGTGTCGCTCGTCCGCCAGGGAGTCACCGAATTCGCCACGCGCAACGTAAGCGATTTTCAAGGCTTGGGTTTCGCACGCGTGTTCGACCCGCTCGCGCAAACCTGACCGGCGGCGGACCTCCGCCGCGCCCGAACCCCACCCGTTCGGGTGATTGTCACTCGTCGCGCTCTGCTGCCAAGATCCTGCGCGGAGATCACCCCCATGCTGCGCATCGCGGTTCGCTACGCGAACCAGGCGCTCTTCTTTGCACCGCCGCCGGCCGAGGCCACCCTCGGCGCCGCCCCTGGCAACGACTACGTCGTCCCCTTCCCCGGCATCTCGCGCCAACACGCCAAGCTCACCCGCCGCGCCGGCGGCCTATGGATCTCCGACCTCGGCTCGAAGAACGGCCTGCTGCGCGGCGACCAGCGCCACGCAGAGCTCCTGCTCGTGCCGGGCGAATCGCTGCAGATCGGCAAAGCGTTCGTCGGCCTCGAAGAGGTCTCCTCCTCCGACGCCGACATCACCCTCGTCCTGCCGCCGCCCAAAGGGCGCCAGCGGCCCGCCGCCCCGCCGTCGAGCGAAACCGACCCACTCTTCGAGACCGGCGGGCAGGCGACACCCGGTAGCGCCCTGGCGCTCGTCCGCCGCATCGAGACCTCCTCGCGCCTCGAGCTCGGCAGCGCCACCACCGCCGACCTGATGGAACGCGCGCGGCAGACGCTGGGCGCGGAGCTCATCGTCGTCTTCACTCCGGGCGGCGCGACGTCCGAGCCTCTGATCGAGGCGATGGCCGGATCTGCGCTCGACAGCCATGCCCTCTGCCCCATCGCGCGCACCGAGTTGTCCGTGCCGGGTGACGGGCTGCCGGTCGTCACCCTGCCTGACAGTCGGCTCGCGCTCGCCCGCCGACTTCCGCGAAGGCCCTACGACTTGGTCCTGGCGGCGCTTCTCCCGATCGCCTCCGATCGACCAGCCGGGTGGAAGCTTGATTTCTTCGACTATCTCGCGGAGAAGCTACGCGCCCTTTAGCCTCCGGTCGCCGGTACAATGGTCCCTGCAAAGGAGACCCTTTCATGGCTACGAAGTCCAAGAAGAAGCTCGATCTCGCGCCCAAGCGGCTCGGGAGTGACAAGTTGCTCAAGGCGTTGAATCAGCAGGTGGGCAACGAGATGCACGCGTCGATGCAGTACATCGCGATCGCGGCGCATTTCGATGCGGAGAATCTGCCGCGGTTGGCGGCGTTCTTCTATCGCCAGGCGGACGAGGAGCGCCTGCACTCGATGAAGTTCGTGCGCCACGTCGTCGACCTCGGCGGGAATCTCGCCATGCCGGCGATCGCGGCGCCGAAGGCGACGTTCGAGAGCGCTGCCGAGGCGGTGGCCCTGTCGCTCAAGTGGGAGCACACCGTCACCGGCCAGATCTACGACCTGGTCGACATCGCCAAAGGCGACCGCAACTACATCTCGGCGCGCTTCCTCGACTGGTTCGTCTCCGAGCAGCTCGAAGAGATCAACTCGATGGAGACGCTCCTCGCCATCGTCGAGCGCGCCGGCGAGGACAACCTCCTGCTGGTCGAGGACTACATCGCCCAGAACGCGATCGGTGACGGCGGTGGCGGCGGCGGGGCCGCCGAGGGCGGCGCCGGGGAGTAGCCTGCCTTGCCGAAGGCGGCCATCCCGGCGTCGGATGAACCAGGGGACACCGGAGATGGTGTCCCCTGTCGTTTGGGCCGGAGAGACGCTGGCGCAGAAAGTACGCTTCCCAGCGCGGTCACGGGGCACTATCTTGAATTGGGGTGCAAGCGCCCTCTCCGGCACCCCGATCGGCTCCAGGACAGTGCCGGGTCCTCCACACCGGTAGTTGTGAGGACTTTCTGCGAAGGATCCCTGTGATGAAGACGCTCTCGAGCCGGACATACGCTGCCCACTTGTCCGCTGCACTGGCGCTCGCGCTGGCGATCGGTCTCGCCGCCACCCCCGCCGCGGCGCAGAGTGTCGGCTGGCAGGCACGCTGGGACGGCGGAATGGTCGATGCGAGCGCGACGGCGCTCGACGTCGTGGTGGGTCCGAACGGCAACATCTATGCAGCCGGCGCCATCCGCAACGGCGGACTCAGGGACTTCCTGACGCTCGCCTGGAGCGCCTCGGGCGACCTCCTCTGGTCGCGCCTGAAAGACGGCCTGCGGGAGAGCGACGACGTACCCATGCAGTTGGTGGTCGACGGCGACGGTCGCGTGATCGTCGCTGGAACCGCAACCCGGTCCGGCCAGGATTCGCTGCTGACCGTCGCCTACGATGCGGCGGGAGGCGAGCTCTGGGCGCGAACCTACAAGGACCCCGCCTACCGGTCGAATCGAGCTCAAGGCCTGGCAGTCGGCGCGGACGGACATGTCGTAGTCGTCGCCGAGACCAGCAACGGCACGGTCAAGACGACGGCACTCGTCGCCTACGACAACCTGGGGAACGTGCTGTGGGAGCGCGCACGCAATCTGGCGCCCGCCCGCGGCGCCCTCGCCATGGCGCCGGGCGGAGTTCTCGCGGTCGCCGGCCAATCGAACGGCGTCGGCTACGACGACCTCCTCACGGTGGCTTTCGACGCCGCGGGGAACGAGCTTTGGGCCAGGTCGCGGGATGGCGTCGAGAATCTGGACGACTCGGCTCGGGCGCTGGTCGTGGATGGCAACGGGCGGTTCGTCGTGACAGGGATCTCCGCCACGGCGGCGTCCGCGCACGACATCCTGACGGTGGCGTACGACGGCGCCGGAGATGAGCTCTGGACGACCACGAAAAGCGGGCCGAACGACGAGCAGCCCTGGTCGATCGCCGCCGACCCGGCCGGGAACGTCTACGTGCTCGGCGCCTCCGGCACCGGCTCTCCCATCAGCGCTCTGTTCGTTTCCTATGACAGTGCGGGCGTGGAGCGCTGGGCCACCACGGCAACGGACGGAGCCGGCGGGAGCTTCTACGTCTACGACTTGGTCTGGTCGCTGGATGGGAGCGTCGTCGCGATAGGTCTCTACTCCGGTGCCTCCGCCGGCACCGGTGGCACATTGACGATGAAGTACGCCGGCGCAACGGGGGACGAGGTCTGGACCCGGATCCGGACACCCGCACCTGGGATGGGAGAACAGTTGTCCGCCATCGCGGCGGGCGCAACGGGCTCGCTGATCGTGGTTGGGCACTCTCAAGCGTATCCGCTGAGCGATGTCCTGGCGCTGGCCTACGATTCGGGAGGGGACGAACTCTGGGCGCGCAGGGAGCCCCTGTTCTCCGCGGTGGACGTGCCCGGATCGGCGCCCGACAACCGCGGCCGCAGAGCGATAGCGACGGGGTACGACGGCAGGGTCTATCTGACCGGCGCCTCCTTCGACGGGGTCACGAGCGACTTTCTGACCGTGGCCTACGACGGGCTCGGGCACAAAGTCTGGGAGGCCCGGAGATCCAATCCGAGCAACTACCCGGCGTCTCCCGTCGCCATCGCCGTCGACCCGGCGAACGGCAACGTCTACGTGACCGGCACGACGCGGAGCTCGGGCGGAAACGACTACCTGACTGTCGCCTACGATCGCGACGGCGCCGAGCTCTGGTCGCGCACCCGTCAGGGCGAGGCGCACGGCAACGACAACGCCTGCTGCATCGCGCTGACCGCGGATGGCTTGATCGTCGTCACCGGCAGCTCCGACTCGAGCGCGACCTATACCTTTCCCGGAATGCTCACCGTGGCCTACGAGAGCGGCGGCAACGAGGTCTGGTCGGACGAGTGGGGACCGGACATCTTCCGGGCGGGTTTTACCAGCAGCCTGACGATCGGCACGACGGGAACCGTCTACGTCGGCGGTTCGACGAACGTTGGAGGGGGGCCTGCGGGAACCCTGACGGTGGCCTACGATGCCCTCGGCAACCGCCTCTGGTGGGCGTCGCACAACTCGGATGACGAGGTGTCGGACTTCATTCTCGCGCTCGCCCCGACGCCGGACGGCGGCGTCGCAGCGACCGGCTATACCGACCCTTACATCAACGAGAACATCCTGACGCTGGTGTATGGGCCCGACGGCACAGAGCGTTGGGTGGCGGTCGCCGACAGCGCCGCGAGTGGCCGGGACACCGCCACGGCGATCACGGTGGACGCCGCCGGACGGACCTTCGTCACCGGCTGGACCTACAAGCCCGACCTCTCGGACCCGGACTTCATCACCCTCGCCTACGACGCTGCTGGCGGCCTCCTCTGGTCGAAGGAACGCGGCGGCATCCCTGGCGGCGACGACTACGCGGGCACTCTGGCGCTCGGCTCGCACGGTACTCTCTTCGTCACCGGCAGCTCCGACAACGGCACCAACCAGGACTTTCTGACCGTCGCCTACAGCCCCGGCGGCTACGAGCTCTTCGAGCATCGCTACGACGGCGGCGGCGACGACCAGGGCTATCTCGCGATCGCCGGCCCCGACGGCAGCGTCTTCCTCGGCGGCGTGTCGGACGGCGCGGATCGGGACTTCTTCGTCTATCAGCTTTTCGACGACACCGGCCTCTTCGCCGACGGCTTCGTCTCCGGCGACACGGCCGCCTGGAGCGCCGTAGCGCCCTGATCGGCGCCCGATTGCGCTTCGAAACGGAGTCGCTTCAGCGCTGCGGCGGGTCCTGCGGATCTGCCGCCGCTTCAGCGGCGCTTTCGTCCGCGACCTCCGGACTGCTGCCGTCGAGCGTGCGCGCCGCGTCGACCGCAACGTAGATCTCGACCGCCCGCTGGCGCAGGCCATCCGCATCGTGGACGTAGGTATTCACGCACGCGCTCTGGTCGCCCTGCGCATTCGCCTGGAGGCAACGATTGAACTCCGCGTCGATCTCGGCCGCCGACTTGAGCAGCTCGGCCTCGACCGCTGCCGGATTTTCCAGGATTCTCCGCCCCTCCTGCGCCAGATCGTTCTGCGTGAGGCGCAGCCCCGGAACCGAGACCGAGCCGCTGGCGCGCGGCGCATTGGGATTGGTGATCCAGGCGTTCAGCCGGGAGAACTCCTTGGCCGCCTTGTAGGAGAGCATGTCCAGCTCCACGCCGAGATCCCGGTAGGTCTCCTTCTTGCTCGGCGGCTCCTGCGCGCTGGCGCGTGTGCTCGCCGCGAGGTCCACCTCGGAAAGTCGCACCGAAAGCAGGGTCTGATCGAGCGCAGTGTAGACGATCTGCTTGCCCTTCACCGTCCAGTGTCCCTTGGTTTCGACGCGCTCGCCGGTCTGGAGAATCAGCCAATCGGCGCGGCCAGCAGCAGGCAGCAGGGCCACCTGAAGGACCAGCGAGATCCGCACCGCCCTGCGCCACCCGCCCCTTTCCGCAGTCCGCATCGCTTCCGTACCTCCGCAATGGCGCGCGAGCCCGCGACTGGGCCCCGCGGTCGAGCTCCATTCCCCCCGGAATGACCGCACCTTAACACCGCGCCCGGCTTCCTCCGCCGCGCCGGCGGGCGCCGTCACGGCAGGAGGTCGAAAGGCCCGAGAAGAGCGCGGGCGCGCAGAAACGACTGTGTCGCCCGGTCGAAGTCCTCGATCGCTGCGATGGCGTGCCCGTGTTCGCACTGCTCGCCGAAGCTGGCGAGCGCTTCGTAGGCGCGGTGAAGCTCGCCGGCCACCCTGGCTTCCGGCGCACCAAGAACGGCGGCTCGGCCACGGACGAGCTCCTGCGCCTGCTGGCGCAGCGTCGAGCACTCCTCGGGCGCAGGGGCACCTCTGCCGGAGAGGTAGAGCGCCGCGATGCGCTCGTAGCCTGCCCGCGCTCCCTTCGCCGCGGCGAGGTAGCCGATGTGCCAGCTCCGCATCGCCGCGGTCTGTTCGGCTGTCGGCGGCGGGATGACACCTGCTGGCTGGACCCGCACACCGAGCACCGCGCTTCGCCCCGCTTCCGCTTCGCTGGTTTCCGCCGCGAACGGTCGCTCGAGCTCGCGATCGAAGCGCCGCGCTGCAATCAGACGCTTCGCCGGCGCGCGCCGCGCAGCCCACTCGCGGAAGGCGCGGTCGAAGGCTGTCAGGTCCTGGCCGAAGAGTGCCGCGGTCGCGCGTTCGGTGGAGGCGCCGCCGGCAAAGGCGGCGACGAGCTTACGCAGCGCCGCGGCTCCGCCGCGCGACTCGATGTAGCCGACCGCCCACAGCGCTTCGGAGTAGGCGAGCTCGACGAGCTGCGGCTCCGAGAAGCCGCGCAGGATCGGCTCGAGCGCCGGAAAGGAGAGGGTCCGCCCGCTCGCTTCGAGCTCCGGCATCGGATTGACGTGCAGGCGCCCCATCTCGGCGTGCTGCGCCAGCCCCTCCTGCAGCCAGTGCGGGGCACGACCCCGCGTGGCCCGCGTCAGCAGGGCATGGGTGAGCTCGTGCGAGACGACGGCGATCCACTCCGGAGCGAGGCTCTGGATGTCCGCCAGCGGCATGCGGATCCGGCCGTCGAACAGGCCGATGACCGGCATCTCGCCGGCATAGGCGTTGAGAAAGCTCTCGAGCGGCAGCAGCTCGACGATGATCCGCTGCCCTGCCGCCGGCGGGATCCATTGCAGCAGGCGCTGGCGTTCCTCCTCGAGCACGGTGGCAACCTGTCGGCCGTAGCGCTCCCCGCCGGCGGCGGGAAAGCGCACCGAGAAGTGGGCGGAGCGGTACTCCCCGAGGTCGGTTTCGAGCTCGCGGCTGAGCTCGAACTGGCGGATGCGGATCTCGCCGAAGGGGCGGGAGAGCTGGGCATCGGCCTTCTCCACCAGGCGGATGGCGGTGTCGTACTTGCCGTCGGAAGCGAGGAGCTCCGCGAGATCGTAGAGCGCGCCCGGAAACGGCCGCCGGCCGGCGAGCGCAACCTTTGCCAGTCCGACCAGCTCGGCCGTCGCCTCGGCTTCGCGTCCGAGCTGGCGCAGTGCCAGGGCGCGGTAGCGCGCCAGCATCTCGGTCGCGCCCTCTGCCGCCGCCCGCTCTCCACCGGTGATGGCCAGCAGCTCCGGCCACTTGCCTTCACGCGCGAGCGCCCGGGCCGCATCCTCGGCAAGACGGATCCGCGCCGGTGACGCCGACACCGCCGCCGGCAGGGCGCTGAGCGTGGCGAGGGCGCGGCGCTCCGCGTCGGCGCGAAACGTCGCGGCGTCCTGGATCGGCGTGGCGAGCCGAGCCAATTCGTCGCCGCCGGGAATCTCGAGCTCGAAGTCGCCGATGCGAACCGAGTAGTGGCGGCCGCAGAGCCTCCCGGTCGCGCCCAAGGGCAGCGCGAGCTCGCGTCGGGGGCCACTCGACGCCACGACCGGTTCGGCGGGCGAACCGAGCTCGAACAGCGGGAAGAGCGACGGCCGCGCCGCGAGCGCCGCCCACCCCGGCTGGGCGAAGACTTCGTCGCGGGGCAGCGGGCGGAGGGCCCAGGCGGTTCGCATGCGCGCCTCCGCGAGGTCTCCCAGGTCGGCACCGACGGCTTCGGCGGCGGCGAGATACCAGAGCTCGGCGAGGCGGGATTCCGAGACGAGCGCGGCAGCGGCCGTTGCGATGGGGTCGTCCTCGAGGACGGTCGCCAGCATCACCTGCTCCAGGCTCCCTTGGTCGCTCGCGAAGCCCGAGCGCTCGAGCTCCGCGAACTCCGTCAGTGCGTCCGGGCGAAAGCGGGCGCCAGCCAGACGCGCGCGCAGCAGGCTTGCGAGCGGCGGATCGGTCGCCGGCCGCTTGGCACCGAGGAGCTCTTCGGCGCGTCTCAGATCCCGCCGGATCAACGCCGACTCGGCAGTCCAGAGCTCCGCGATCCGCGCTGCATCGGGCGCGCCCGGCGCAGCAGCGCCCGGGTCACCGGCAAGCGCCGCCTGGCCGCCGGTGAGCGCCAGTCGAAGCGCCGCGAGATGCCCCAGGCGCGGTGCGAAGAGCGGCTCCGCAACCGAGCGCGGCACCGGCGCACCGGGTGAGCAGGCGGCGAGGAGCAGCATGCCCGTGAGGCGAAGCGTGGGCCGGCGAGCTCGATTGTCGGCGCGCAGCAGGACCGCGGCCAGGACCACGAGACCGAGCGCGAGCGCCGGGGTCGAAGTGGGCGATTCCGCGCGGTGATCGGCGCGCGCATCTCCGGAAACGCCGTTCGACAGCAGCGCCGTCGCAGACACCGGCGCGGTCTCCGGTCGATCCACCAATGTCCAGAGATGGCGCAACTTCCCGCCGCCGGGGGTCGCGAACTCGAGGCGCACGAGCTCCTCGGCTCCGGAGGGGAACTCGAGATGGAAGAGAGCAGCACGATCGCCGAAGGCGCGCGCAGGAGTCTGGAGTGTCCACACGACGTTTGCGCGCGTACCCAGGCGGGCCGAGACCTCGAGCAGGGCGGCGTCGTGACCCAGCGCCGCGAGCGGCGCCGCCGGATCCAGACGGGCCCAGATCGCCTCCGGGCCACGCGCCGCGTAGTCGGCGGCGAGCTCCACGGCGGAGCGCTCGGCCGCGGAGATCGGGCGCGGCGCGGGCTCAGTGCTGCCGGCGGCGTCGGCGGCACAGGGAATCGCCGCGCTCACCAGTGCCGAGAGAATGAGTGCCGCGCGCATCCGAGGGCTCCGAAGGGGCCTTCAGACTACCGCAAGCGATCAGCGGGAAGGCGCCGAGGACCCTCGCGGCGATGGACCTGGGTGCAGAGCAGAGCCATCTCGTGCGCGCGCGCCGTCTGCCGAGCCGGCAGGTCTAGCCCCGCCTCAACGCACCAGCAACGTCGCCAGGCCGAGGAACGCTCCCATGCTGACGACGTCGGTCATCGTGGTGAGGAAGATGCTCGAGGCGGTGGCGGGATCGGCGCCGAGCTTCTTGAGCAGGAGCGGGATCGTCGAGCCCCAGACGCCGCTCGCGGCGCAGGCGAGAACCATCGCGACGAAGACGCAGAGGCCCAGCGTCGCCGGCGAGCCGCTCCCCTGACTGCGGGCGTAAAAAAACATGCCGAGACCCGCGACCAGCCCGACGAAGACGCCGTTGAGCAGACCCACCCAGATCTCCTTGAACATCGACTTCGCCTGCAGACGGTCGATCTCGCCCAGCGCCAGACCGCGCAGCGTGACCGCGAGCGCCTGGCTGCCGGTGTTGCCGGACTGCCCGGCGAGCACCGGCAGGAAGACCGCCAGCACGACGATCTGATCGAGGGTCTCCTGGAAGACGCTCACCACGCCGGCGGCGATGAAGGCGGTGAGCAGGTTCAACTGCAGCCAGGGGTGACGGAAGCGGAAGCTCCGTGGCCAGGGGGTCGAGATGCGCTCTTCGGCCTCGACGCCGACCATCTTTCCCGCCTGCGCCGAGATCTCGAACGCCTCCTGCTCGAAGATCGTCCGGGCGCGGATCATGCCGATGAGCTTGCCGGCGGCATCGACCACCGGATACGCCGGATAGTGCCTGGCGACGATCGCCTTCGTCGCTTCGAGCAGGCTCATCTCCGGCCGCAGCGTCGCGAGCTCGGGACTCATCAGGGACGAGACCGGCGCGTCGGGGGCGGCGAAGAGCAGCGCACGGAAGGCGAAAACGCCCAGGAGACGGCCATCGGACTCGGTCACGAACGCGAGGTGCAGGCGGGCCTTCGTGACGAGCTCCCGCAGCCGCTCGGTCGCCGCCCTGACGGTGGTTTCCGGAGCGAAGACGGCGAGCGGTTTGTCCATCTGCCGGCCGACGGTTCCCTGCGGGTACTTCCGATCGGTGATCCACTGCTCGCTGCGGCCGGAGAGATCGGCGGCGGCGATGCGTTGGCGGCGCTCCTCCGGCAGGAGGGCGAGGATGTCGACGGTGAGCGCCGGATTCACCAGCGCGAGCGCGCGAGCGGCGACATCGTCCGGGTAGCGCTGGAGGAGCTTCGCGGCCTCGGCCGGCGCCTTGCGGGTCAGCCGGATCGGCAGGTCGGCCTCGGCGGGCAGTGGCGCCTCCGGACGCTGAAACAGCTCCATGACCTTGGTCATCTCTCCCCCCAGAAGTGGGCGGAGCTTATCCGCTCGGAAGCAACGACTGCAGGTGGAAGCGAGGTCGAGACGGCGCTTCGAAAAGCCCGCGGGGCCGGTCGACTGCCCCGGCCCCGAAAGGTCCTGCCTGGCGCTGCGGAGAGCGCGTCAGTCGCGGCTGCGGCCGCCGAGGAGCCCCGAGCGCAGGAGGAAATAGAGCAGCGTCAGCAGGCTCGAGACCGCGGCGGCGACGTAGGTGAGGGCGGCGGCGTTCAGCACGCGGTCGACGCCTTCGCGCTCCTGCGCGGTGACGATGCCGTTCTCGACGCAGAGCTTCTTGGCGCGATTCGAGGCGTCGAATTCGACCGGCAGAGTCACCAGCTGGAACAGGATGACCATCGAGAACAGCGCGGCGCCGATGGT
>JAGOCP010000232.1 GCA_017998715.1 Thermoanaerobaculia bacterium
GTCCGGAGTTTCAGACGGTGCTCTTTGGCCTCGAATCGGTCGAACTCCGGCAAGTCGTAGCGGGCCTCCGCCGACTTCTTGGACTGGAGTGGAACGACCTCTATCGCCACACTGGATTCCACTGGGAGGCCATTGAGCACCTGAGGGCGCCGAACGGTGCGAAAATCTGCTCGCTCCGCCTGAGCCAGAAGATCCGGGCCGTCGGATACCGCGACGGGGAGTTCCTCCGCCTCGTTTCACTCCACCCAGACCACGATTCCGCCTACAAGCGCTAGGTAGCGAACGAGAGGCACTCGCGAAATCCAAGAGCGGAACAGGGAAGGCTGAAATGAAGCGGAAGCCGAGCAAGTTGGAGGCGCCTCTGCGGTTCACTTTTCAAGGCGTCCTTGCTGTTCTCTTGCTCGTGCTGCTCGTTGGCGTCGTGGTAACCAAGCTCGTTCGCGCAGGGTTCGAGAACTCGATTTGGATGGACGAGGTGTTCTCGCTCGAGCTTGCAACCAAAGATCCAGCCGACATTATCGAGCTCTCGAGGTTGGACGTGCATCCGCCGCTCTACTACCTGGCGCTTAGGGCCTGGATCGCTGGTGGAAAGCACCTCGGGCTCGACGAGTCGATCGGGCTGGCGCGGAGTCTCAACGTCTTCGTCTGGGCGCTGCTGATGGGCGTCACGTTCGGCCTGCTCCGAAGAAGGGCATCTTTCAGCCGATCCCTGCTGGGAACTGCCTTGATGGGACTCTCGCCCGGCGTGATCCAGCTGACTCAAGACGCGCGGAGCTACGGCTTCGCGCTGCTCGGTGTGACGGCTGCGTTCCTGGCCCTGGCGCTGGACCTCGAAGCCCCCTCCGAACTCCGGTCGAGAAGCGCAGCAGTCTGGCTGGTCTACACCTTGGGAATGCTGCTGGCGACGAGCTCTCACAATCTCTCGTGGTTCGCGGGCGCAGCCATGATGATTGCCTGGCTCGTCGCTCGCTGGCGAATCGACGGAATATCGCCGCGGCATTTTCGGGCTCCGCTCTTGGCGAACCTGGTGATTGTGGCCGGCGCCAGCCCCTGGCTCCTGACTCTCGCGACACAAGTCGGGTCACTCACCACCTCCGCTCCGCAGTGGATGACTCCGCCGACAATTGGAAACTTCCTGCGTGTTTTCGTACTTTGGCTGCCGCTTGGGCGTGATGCAGGCTCGTTCGTCACGGCGTATCCGTGGCTCTGGCTCTTCGTGGCCGTTGCTTGGGCGACCCTGCTCTTCGCGACCCTCAGCGGCCGCGTCAGTCTCTGGAAGGCGCAGGCAGGCAGGCAGGCATTCGGGCTTTGGACTTCGATCCTGTTCGTCGGACTACTCTGGAGCTGTGCCCGGTGGCTGGACCTACCGATCTTTCATGGCCCCAGGTACCCTCTGCTCATCGCTGGAATCTGGGCTACCGGGATCTGGGCCGTCCTCCGGCCCGAGGATGAGCGAACGAACGTCGGGTTTCGCGGCTGGCTTTTTGCCGCTCCGTGGTTGGCTTGCGGGGCGTTGAGCCTGGCTCTGACGAGCATTCAGGAAGCTCGATCTCCCGGTTCAGTTCTCTCGGCCGTCGGCTCTAGGACCGAGAAGGCGGGCACGGTGACCTACCTTCCTCCCGAACTTGGTCCCTATTTTCGGGAGACCCTTCGAGCTCTGTCTGCTGAGCCGTTGATCGACGCCAGATGTCAGAAGGCCTTGGTGCTGTCGAGAGACCTGGTTCTGTTGAATCCGTGGCGGGGATTGGAATCGCCGGCTTCGTTGCTTCAGATCTCGGCACTGAAGACGGGGTTGCTTGGCGACTACGAGACCTTTTCCTTGCCGCTCGAAACCCGTGACTTCGAGCTCGTTCGTTTCAAGAACGATGACTGGTTCCGGAAATACTCGGAACTCGTTTGCCCGGCTCTTGACCAACTACCCCCTTACTCGGCGAGCGATCCCTCGGCGCCGAGGGCGGATCTCACCAGGCAAGCAGGGTCGGACGGCTGGTCTTATCTCGAGTTCGATCGCAGACTGCGGCCTTTCCGGTGGACGGACAGGAGAACCGCGCTCCTTCGATTCGAGGGAGTCTTGGCTGAGGGAAGCTACGAGCTTCGGCTTTCCGGCAGGCTCGGCGTAGGTGACGCAATGACGATTGAGATCCCAGACAGTGCTCTCAAGCTATCGATCAAGCTGGAGAAACCGGAATTCGATCTCAGCGTTCCATTCGTTGTCCGAAAGCCGGACAGGTGGCCGCTGCATGTACGGCTCAGTTCGGACGTCAAGCAAGCGAAAGCGGGAGGTCAGGAATCCTACGTTCGCGACCTCGGACTACTCCTGCGCGAGGCTAGTGTCCGCCGCCTGCCTGGGTAGATTGGGGCGTCCTGGCGGCGATGAGCGACGCGCGAGTTGATGATTTGGACAGTAGGATCGACCCGACCTTTCCAATCGGACCGAGGTGCAACTTTGGTCGAGATGGCGAGACTCTTCAAGATCGATGGGAGTCAAATGGTGAAGTTGCCCAAGGCTTTCCAATTCGTCGGCGAGAATGAGGTGTCGATCTCGCGCGCAGGGAACCGGGTCGCCCTCGAGGCGCGCCCGTCCGCGTGGAGCGAGGGCTTCGCTCGCCTTGCAGGTAGTGCTGCGGAATTCCCCTATCCGGAAGACCCGCGAGCGGTTACTCGGAACGAGGATCTGCGTCTGGAAAGAGATCGGGACTGACGTCGGGGGCGGCTTCGAAGGGCGCTGCTGGGGGACACGAAGCCGGCTGCGCCTGCATCGAGTCCCCCATCGGGCACATGTGCCCGATGTGTCCTACGACAGCCCCTCGTCCGCGCCCAGAAGACCCTTCTCTTTCATCCACTCGGGGTTGAGCTTGGAGAGGTAGCGCTCGCCGGAGTCGGGGAGGAGGGTCACCACCAGGGCGTCGGCGGGGAGCTTGCGGGCGATTTCGCGCGCTGCCCAGGCGGCGGCGGCTCCCGAGGAGCCGGTGAAGATGGCGTCACTCTTGGCGAGGGCGAAGACCTCGTCGTAGGCGATCTGGTCGGAGACCGTGATCACTTCGTCGATCGTCTCCGGCCAGCACGAATCCGGCATATAGCTCTGGCCGATGCCGTCGATGAGGTAGAAGCCGAGCTCTTCCGGCGGCGGCAGGTGGCCGTGCTCGTTCCAGTAGGCGTAAACCGAGCCCACCGGATCGACGCCGATCGTGCGAATGGCCGGATTCTGCTCCTTGAGGAATCGCGAGACGCCAGAGATCGTGCCGCCGGTGCCGACGCCAGCCACCCAGTGGGTGACTTTGCCGTCGGTCTGGCGCCAGATCTCGGGGCCGGTGGTCTTGTAGTGCGTCTCGGGGTTGGCGGCGTTGTGGTACTGGTTCGGGAGGAAGGCCCCCTCCTCGTCGCGGATGCGCTCGGCGACCTTGTAGTACGACCGCGGGTCGTCGGCGGCGACGTCCACCGGGCAGATGATGACCTTGGCGCCGTGCGCTTCGAGCAGGCCGATCTTCTCCTTCGAGATTTTCGTCGTCGCCGTGCAGACCAGCTTGTAGCCGCGCAGGACGCAGGCAAGGGCCAGGCCCAGGCCGGTATTGCCGGAGGTCGGCTCGACGATGGTCATGCCGGGCTTTAGTTTCCCTTCGCGCTCGGCGGCCTCGATCATCTCGATGCCGATGCGGTCCTTGACCGAGGCGCCGGGATTGAAGAACTCGAGCTTGGCGGCGAGGAGCGCGCCGTCCGGGTGATAGCGCCGCAGGGCGACCAGCGGAGTGTTGCCGAGAGTGCCGAGGATGTCGCTCTTGATGTCCATTCTTCCTGCCTTCGGGCGGACGCAGCGTCCGCGGTATCGGTTTCGGTCTTGGAGTGGATGCCGCGCGAGCCCGCTCGAGGGCTCACGGCAGGCGCGAATCATAGCTTTCGCCGGGCGAAAGCCCAAGGAGCGCCGGTCGACTCAGGCTTGGCTTGCGCTCACTCCGGGACGACCGGCAACGAAACCGAGCGGAAGATCTCGTCGGCTTCGACCGCGCGAGTGGAGCGCGTGAAGTCGAGCCGCCAGTTCAATCCGTGCCGGCGGCAGAGATCGGCGCAGCGGGTGGCAACCTCGCTCGCCGGCCCCAGGCGGCGTTCCGGGCTCTTCTCGAGCAGCGCGCGCACCAGGTCGACGAGCGCCCGCGGGATGCGCTCGTCGAACGACTCGACCGGCGGCGCCGGGTCGTTCAGCGTCGACGCGACGATCGCGCGCAGGTTCTTGCCGGCGAAGGGGTAGTGGCCGGTGAGGCTGCGACAGAGCAGGACGCCGACCGCGAAGAGATCGCTCCAGGCCGTCACTGGCCGGCCGCGCAGCACCTCGGGGGCGAGGAAGCCGGGCGTGCCGACGACCGTCTCGCCCGGTTCGCCGCGTTGCGAGAGGAAGAGCGCCAGGCCGAAGTCGGCGATCTTGATCGAGCCGTCCTGGCCGAGGAGGATGTTGCCCGGCTTGACGTCGCGATGCACGAGATCGTGGGCGTGCGCGGCCGCGAGACCCTCGCAGATCGCCTGGGCAAGCGGCAGGACCTCCCGCCAGGAGAGCCTGCCGCGCTCCTCGAGGTAGCGGTCGAGACCGGTGCCGTGGACGTACTCCATCGCCACGTAAGCCATCGCGCCGACCTCCTCGGCGTCGTAGATCGCTACGACGTTCGGATGGACAATCTGCGCCGCGGCGATCGCCTCGTCCGCCAGACGCGAGGCGGACTTGCGCTCTTTCTCGCCGGACTCGCGGCGCTCGAGGTGAATGGTCTTCAGAGCCACCGCGCGCTGCAGCCGCGGATCCCAGCCGCGGAAGACCGTACCCATCCCGCCGGAGCCGAGGATCTCCAGCACCTGGTAGCGGCCGAGGAAGACCTCGTCGAGGGCGGAGCGGTCGCTGGCATTGCGCTCGAGCGCCTCCATCGTGCGCTTCAACTGCGTGACTTCGGAGCTGCCCGACGGCGTCCCCGAAAGGCCCGCCACCCGCCGCTGTGCCGCGAGCAGCGCGCGCAACGGACGCACCAGCGCCCGGTAGGCGACGAGACAGATCGTCGCCACGAGCGCAAAAGCGAGCGCGACAGCGAGGGCGGTGCGCTGCCGCATCCTGCGAGCGGCGGCTTCGGCGATGGATGCCGGTTGTGTCGAAACGACGATCCAGCGCCCGGCGTCGGAGGCCGACCAGGCGCCGACGATCTCCCTCCCGGCGCGATCGCGGAAACGCCCCGAGCCGGAGAGTCGCGCCGACAGCGCCGACTCGAGGAGAGCCGCCGGCAGCTCGGCGACCTCGTCCGGCGGACCGAGAAGCGCCTTGCCCTCGCGGTCGAGCAGGAGCAGCTGCGCCTGGTCTCCGAGCTCGTCGGGGGCGAGCGAGTGCAGCAGCGGCGCGCCGTCGACGGCGAGGCGGAGCGAGCCGGTGCGAGAAGCGGCCCTGGCTTCGGCATCGGCGGTATCGGAGGCATCGGCGGCATCGGCGGCATCGCTGGCCGCGCTGGCCGCGGCGGCATCGGCGCCGAGCGGCGACTCGATGCGAATCCAGGGGTGGAGATCGATCGAACGCAAGGTCGAGGCGGCGGCACCGCCGCCGGTCGTCGCACCGCCGAGCAGATCGTCGGCGAGCTCGCCGTAGCCCCGTTGTTGCACCTTGACGATCAACCGGTCGGAGGCATCGTAGACCGCCACCGCGACGACGCCGGCGGCGCTCCAGCTGGCGAGAGAATCGCGCAGCCGGGCCTGGCTGCTCTCGGAGGTCG
>JAGOCP010000233.1 GCA_017998715.1 Thermoanaerobaculia bacterium
CTTTCCAAGCCAGGGATTCAACGCCCACCAACCGACCGCTACGATGACCAACAGAAACGCGCCAATCAGCGGAACGCCCCCGCCAAGCCATCTGCGTGTCGGAGTGATGGTCATTCCGCCGGCTAACTAGTGCTTAAGCGGCAATCGCCGCTGCGTGAATTTGGTGTGACAACGCCGGGATTGCGGGGCGGGTGCTTCGGCATGGATCGGGCTCATTCCTTGACGTCACTCGAGTTGGCTTGATCATAGCCCTCTGGGCTCGGGCCGCAAGCACGGCGGAAAATGACTTGTTGGGCGGTCAGGTTTCGAGGCGTTTGGCGAGGTAGCGGGCGCCGGGGACGGGGTTCTCGCGGTAGGGGGGGATGTCGCGGAAGCCGAGTCGTTCGTACATGCGTTGGGCTTCGACCATGCTGGGAAGGGTGTCGAGGAGGATCTCTTCGTAGCCGATCGCATGGGCCTCCGCGAGGACGCGGTCGACGAGGGCGCGGCCAAGGCGGAGACCGCGGGCTTCCGGACGGACGAAGAGGCGCTTCATTTCGCAACGTGTTGCGTCGAGTTTTCGGAGAGCGATGCAGCCGAGCGGCTTGCCGTCCTGGGTGGCGAGGAAGAGTCGGCCGGTGGGCGGAGCGTAGTCGCCGGGGAGGCCGACGACCTCCGCCGCGAAGCCCTGGAAGCAGAGGTCGATGCCCACCTGCGTCTGGTATTCGCGGAAGAGCTCGCGCACGATCGCGATCTCCTCCGGCGTCTGCGCGAGGTCGATCTTCGTCATGGGACCGCGAGCGCGCGTTCTGCGGCGGCGCGGGCGTGGAGCGCGGTCGTGTCGAAGAGCGGCACCGTCGCGTCGGCCGGGCCGACGAGGAGGGCGATCTCGGTGCAGCCGAGGACGATTCCCTCGGCGCCGCGGGCCACGAGGTCCGCCATCACCCGGGAATAGACCGCGCGCGATTCGGGCCGAATCTCGCCAAGACAGAGCTCGTCGTAGATCACCCGGTGGACCCGTTCTCGGTCCTCTGGGCCAGGCACCAGGGCCTCGAGGCCGTGGCGATCGCGCAGGCGGGCACGGTAGAAGTCCTGCTCCATCGTGAAGCGCGAACCGAGAAGGCCGACTCTGCGGAAGCCGGCGTGGCGGATCGCCTCGCCCGTCGGATCGGCGATATGAAGCAGCGGTAGGGGAGTGGCGGCCTCGGGCGGCTCGTCCGGACTCTGGTTGGAGGTCTCCACGAAGACAGGATGCCCGAGTGGGTGCCAGGAGTCAAAACCCTGCAGCAATGGGGGTTGGAGGCTCGCTGGCCCCGCCTTGCCAGCGTGCGCGCATCTCTCTTCAGGCAGGGTCTTCGGCCTTCCTGGCCGGAGACTCCGGGAGGCGAGAAGGCGGGCACAGGTTGTCCAGGGATGTCACGGTCGCGATCGAGAGAGCGCGGTGCCGGAGCCCTGGGCTTCGCTATGCTCGGAATGCCAATCGCCTGTCCGCTGCCGTTTTCCCGGCTTTGCCGGGGGAGGGAGTCATGGGAAGCAATGTGTTGTGGACGTGGGTCGTCGCCCACTGGTGGGTGCCGGCCATCCTGGTCTTTCTGCTCGCCTACAAGCTGACGTTTCGCCTCTTCGGCATCGTCATCGTGCCGGAGGATTCGATCGGCATCGTCAACAAGAAGTGGGTGCTCTTCGGCGCCAATCGCTCGCTGCCCGACGGTGCGATCGTCGCGCTCCATGGCGAGGCCGGCATCCAGGCCGAAACGCTCGCTCCGGGGCTTCATTTCTGGCTCTGGCCCTGGCAGTTCGAAATCACCCTGCAGAAGTTCATCACCATCCCGACCGGCGGCGTGGGCGTCGTCTCTTCGCGCGACGGTGCTCCGCTCGCCGAGGGACGCGTACTGGCGAAGAAGGTCGACTGCGCGGGCTTCCAGGACGCGCGGGCGTTCCTCATGCGCGGCGGCCAGCGCGGTCCCCAGATGTCGATCATGCCGCCCGGCACCTACCGCATCAACACCGCGCTGTTCTCGGTCGATCTGCAGAAGGCGCTCGAGATCGCCGACAACATGGTCGGCATCGTCACGACCAAAGACGGAACGCCGCTCGCGCCGGGCGAAATCGCGGGGCGCGAGGTCAAGGGGCACGCCCAGTTCCAGGACGCCCAGAGCTTCATCGACGCCGGCGGCAGCAAGGGGTTGCAGGAGCAGGTCATTCTCGCCGGGCGCTACTACTTGAATCCGCTCTTCGCCACCGTCGAGACGGTCGAGATGACGCGCGTGCCGATCGGCTACGCCGGCGTGGTCATCGCCTACGTCGGCGACGAAGGCACCGACGTCACCGGCGAGGGCTTCAAGCACGGCAACCTCGTGCGCCGCGGGCAGAAGGGGGTCTGGGTCGAGCCGCTCGACCCCGGAAAGTACCCGCTCAACACCATCACTCACAAGGTCGAACCGGTGCCGACGACCAACGTCGTTCTCAACTGGGCGACCGGGAAGACCGAGAGCCACAGGCTCGACGAGAAGCTGTCGACGATCAAGGTGCGCTCGGCGGACGGCTTCACCTTCAACCTCGATGTGTCGCAGATCATCCACGTGCCGCGGACATCGGCGCCGAAGGTCATCGCCCGCTTCGGCAACATGGACAACCTGGTGACCCAGGTGCTCGAGCCGACGATCGGCAACTACTTCCGCAACTCGGCGCAGGAGTCCGACGTCATCAGCTTTCTCAAGGAGCGCTCCAAGCGGCAGGAGAGCGCCAAGGGCTACATCCACGAGGCGCTGGACGAGTACGACGTGCAGGCGGTCGACACGCTGATCGGCGACATCGTGCCGCCCGAGCAGCTGATGAAGACGCTCACCGACCGCAAGCTCGCCGAGCAGGAGCGCACCACCTACGACATCCAGCGCCAGGCCGAAGAGGTCCGCCGCGAGCTGCAGCAGGCCAGGGCCGCTGCCGACACGCAGCCCGAGATCGTCGCCGCCGAGCGCCGCGTCCAGGTCGCCGAGCTCGACGCCCAATCGCTGGTCAAGAAGGCCGCCGGCGAGGCCGAGTCGAAGACCATCAACGCCCGAGCCGACGCCCAGGTCCTGACCGTGGTCGGCAAGGCCGAGGGCGAGAAGATCACCGCCGTGGGCAGCGCCGAGGCCGACGTCATCCGCAGGAAGACCGAGGCGGTGGGGCAGAACAACTACGCGGTCATCGAAGTCGGCCGCGCCCTCGCCGCGAACAAGATCCCTCTGGTGCCGCAGATCCAGGCGGGCGGCAACGCCGAGGAGGGCGGCTCACTGGTGAGCATTCTCCTCGCCGGCCTGATTCGCGACGGCCTCAAGACGACGACCCCCGCCGGCACCCGCAAGCCCGCGCTGCCGGAGTAGGCGCGCGCGCCGGCCCGACGGGCGGAGCTCCGGCGGCGGCTGCGCGAGCCTCAAGGGATGGCCGTCGTGGCGGAGGTCGGGGACGCCGGGGGGCCGGCCGAGGCCCCGCTGCCTTCGAACGGCAGCTTCGAGCGGGCGAGATCGACCAGGGGCCCCAGCTCGTAGACGTTCCGGTAGCCGTAGCTCCACAGCGCGATGTAGGTCGAGAGGTTGAGCGACGCCGTCGGGAGCTTGGTCGGAAAGGGCTCGGGTGCGTTGGCGAAGTTGTTGTTGCAGTAGATCAGGATCGTCGTCGACCGGTCGGGCAGCAGGCGCGCGAGACTCTCGACCGTCATGTCGGTGAACGGCAGCGAGAGCGCGCCGCGGACGTGCAGCGCGGCGTACTTGTCGGCGCTGCGTGCGTCGAGAACGACCGCTCCCGGCTCTCGGCTCCGGCGCAGGAACTCCTCTTCGGTCAGCCGCCGCGTCTCGCGGTGCTTTGCCGCCTGGCGCGCTTCGCGCAGGTAGCCGCGCATGTCGATCGCAGGATTGTCCGGTCCCCCGCCGGACGAAGGTCCAGCGAGGCCGGCGAGGAGGAGCGCCAGGAGCAAAACGGCCGGGCGCTGCCCGGCTGGAGACGCTGAAGATGGGGACATTGCAGGCTCCTCCCGCTGGCGGAGCCTGCAATGGGTGTGCCGCCGGGTCTCCCCGGCGGTTACGGCGCGACCGGCGCCGGGGAGCGCAGCAGCAGGACTCCGGCAGGCGTCGAGTTGCCGGTGAAGCCTTCGACCCAGAGGGCGAGGCGTCCGTCGAAGGAGACAGCGACGTGGCCGAGGTCGTTCTGGTTGGCCGCGCTCCACTCGATCCGCACCTGCTGGCCGACCTCTCCCGCATCCACCCAGCTGCTGCGACCGCCGCCGACCACCTCGAGCGTCAACTCGAGCTCGCCGTTGGCGTCGGTGCGACGCGCACCGATGAGGAACAGCGCCTTGCCCGCGGCATCGGTCACGAAGGCGATCGACGTCGGAGTGAGCGCTTCGCCGGACTGTACGGCGGCGAAGTCGTAGTCGAAGACGGTCTCCGCCGCGCCGGCATCGACGCTCGCGGTGGCGTAGGTCTCGAAGGTCAGCGGCACGGTCGCAGACCACTGCGAGGTGTCGCCGCTCTCGAAGCCGTCGACGAGGAGCTCGTTCGACAGCGCGTCGATGTCGGTGGCCGTGTTGTTGGCGGGGTTCGGATCGTTTACTCCGACGCCGATGGCGGCGGTGTTCTCCAGCGTACCCGTGGCGGTCGGCGAGATGGCGCAGACGGCGGTGAAGGTGACGCTGGCGCCTGCCGGCAGGTTCACCGACTGATTGATGTTGCCCGAGCCGGCCGCGGCGCAGGTGCCGCCGCCGGATCCCACGCAGGTCCAGTTGGCGGTGGTGCAGGCTTCGGGGAAGTTGTCGACGACGGCGGCGGCCGGCGCGCTGCTCGGGCCGGCGTTCGACGCCACGATGGTGTAGGTGGTGTTCGTTCCCGGCTGAGCGGTCGCGACGCCGTCGGTCTTGGTGATCGACAGGTCGGCCTGCGCTGTGACGGTGTCGGTGTCGGTGGCGCTGTTGTTGCCCGGATTCGGATCGTTGACGCCGCCTGCGGTCGCCACGGCGGCGGTGTTCGCGAGGCTGCCGCTGGCTCCGGCGCCGATGCTGCAGACCGAGGTGTAGGTGACGCTGCCAGCCACCGGCAGATTCACCGTGTCGTTGATGTTCGTGACGAACGGTCCGGCCGTGCAGGTCGCTCCACCGGCGGCGACGCAGGTCGTCGAGCAGGCGAGGGCCGCCGGGAAGTTGTCAGTCACGCTGGAGCCCGGGGCGGCGCTCGGTCCGGCATTCGTGGCGACGATGGTGTAGGTGGTCGTTCCACCCGCGGTCACCGAGGTGACGCCGTCCGTCTTGGTGATGGCGAGGTCGGCCGACGGGTTCAGCGTATCGGTGTCGGTCGCCGAGTTGTTGGCGGTGTTCGGATCGCCCGCGCCGCTGGCGGTCACCGTGGCGGTGTTCACCAGATTGCCGGTCGCGGCGCCCGAGATGGTGCAGCTCGCCGTGTAGGTGACCGAACCGCCCACCGGCAGGTTGGCGCTGTCGTTGATGCTGGCCGCCACCGGACCGGCGGTGCAGGTGCCGCCGCCCGCTCCGGCGCAGGTCCAGGTGCAGGTGAGGGACGCCACGAAGGTATCGGCGACCGTCGCTGTCGGGACGGGATCCGGCCCGGCATTCGACGCCGTGATGGTGTAAGTCACCGAGCCGCCGGGAGTCGCGGTGGTGACGCCGTCGGTCTTGGTGATGGAGAGGTCGGCGACGGGGAAGAGGCCGACGACCACCGGGTCGTGGTCGGAAGCGCG
>JAGOCP010000234.1 GCA_017998715.1 Thermoanaerobaculia bacterium
CGCCGGGTGGTGCGGCGACGCAGCGACAGAACCGTCGGGATCATCGCCCACCCGGTGCGCATGCGTCCCGACGAGCTCCAGTGGTAGGGATCGACCATGCGCCCCCTCGACCGCAAGCTCCTGCGCGACGTCTGGCACCTCCGCGGCCCGTTTCTCGCGGTGGTGCTGGTGGTGGCTTCGGGCATCGCGCTCTTCGTCGCGCTGCGCAGCATGCAGGGCTATCTGGTCGGGGCGCAGGCGAGCTACTACCAGGCGCAGCACTTCGCCGACATCTTCGCCCACGCCCGCCGGGCGCCGGACTCGCTGGCGCTGGAGATCGCCGGGACGCCGGGGGTGGCGGCGTTCGAGATGCGGGTCGTGGCCGACGTCCTGCTCGACGTCCCCGGTCTCGCCGAGCCGGCGACGGGGCGCGTCGTCTCGCTGCCCGAGGGCCGGCGCCCGCGGCTCAACGATCTCTACCTGCGGAGCGGCCGTCTGCCGTTCGCGGACGAGAACGACGCGGTGGTGGTGAGCGACGCCTTCGCCCGGGCCAACTCCCTCGCCCTCGGCGACCGCCTGGGCGCCGTTCTCTACGGGCGCTGGCAGACGCTGCGCATCGTCGGTACCGCGGTGTCGCCGGAGTTCGTCTACGAGATCCGCGGCGGCGGGGATGTCTTTCCCGACAACCGCCGCTTCGGCGCTCTCTGGATGGGCCGTGCCGGCCTCGGAAACGCTTTCGGGCTCGATGGAGCCTGGAACGACCTGGTGGTGACCCTTGCCCCCGGAGCGGTCGAGCCCGCGGTTCTGGCGCGGATCGACCGCCTGCTGGCGCCCTACGGCGGGCGGGGGGCGTACGGGCGGGACGACCATGTGTCGCACCGTTTTCTCTCCGACGAGATCCAGGAGACGCGGGTGACCAGCGTCCTCATCCCGTCGATCTTTCTCGCCGTGACCGCCTTTCTGCTTCACCTCGTGCTCGGGCGCCTGGTCGGTACGCAACGCGACCAGATTGCGGTGCTCAAAGCCTTCGGCTACCCCTCGCGCGCCGTCGCCGGCCACTACGTCGTGCTGGCGCTCGTTCCGGTCGCCGCCGGCTGCCTCCTCGGCGTCGCGCTCGGGCTCTGGTTTGCCGGCGAGATCGCGGCGATCTACGCCGACTTCTTCCAGTTTCCGGAGAGCGCCTTCCACCCGCGGGTGGCGGTGGTGCTGGCCGGGGTGGCGATTGGCCTCGGTGCCGGCCTTGCCGGCGCCCTGGGCGCGGCGCGCCGGGTGCTCGCCTTGCCGCCGGCGGAGGCGATGCGGCCGGAGGCACCGGCGCGTTTCCGTCCGAGTCTCTTCGAGCGCGGGCCGCTCGGCCGGCATCTCTCCGCCCCGGCGCGCATCGTCGTCCGCCATCTCCATCGCAGCCCGGCGAAGGCGGTGATGTCGGTTTCCGGCCTGGCGGCGGCCGGCGCGATCCTGGTGGTCTCGCCGTTCTTCTTCGATGCCGTCGACCGGCTGAAAATGGTCCAGTTCGAGCACGTCCAGCGCGAGGAGGTCGCGGTCGGCTTCCGCGAGGTGCGCGATCCGGCAGCTCTCGACGAGCTCCGGCGGCTGCCCGGTGTGCGCCGGGTCGAGCCCTATCGGGAAGTCGACGCCCGGCTCTCGCCGACGCGAGCCGGGCACCGCAGCGAGCGCGTCGCGCTCACCGGGCTCACCCCGACCGCCGAGCTGCGGCGGATCGTCGACCAACGCCTCGCGGTCCACCTGCCGCCGCCGACCGGTCTGCTGCTCTCGTCCCTGCTCGCCGAGCGCTTGGGTGTCGCGCCGGGAGACCGCGTCGAGGTCGAAGTACTCGAAGGTCGGCGCCCGCAGTTCGAGCTCACCGTCGAAGGCACGATCGACGACCTGCTCGGTTCCGCGGTCTATCTCGACCTCGACTATCTCCACCGCCGACTGGGCGAAGGCGAGGTCGCGAGCGGCGCCTTTCTCGGCGTCGACCGGGCCGACCTCGGCGCACTCTACGCGCGCCTCAAGCGCCTGCCGGGAGTGACCGGCGTGGCGGTGCGCGAGGCGGCCCGCGCCGGCTTCGAGCAGACCATCGCCGAGAGCTTCCGCATTTCGCTCTCGATCACCATTCTGTTCGCCTGCGTGCTGGCGGCGGGGATGGTCTACAACGGCGCGCGGGTGGCGCTCTCCGAGCATGGCCGGGAGCTCGCGAGCCTGCGGGTGCTGGGCTTCACCCGCGGCGAGGTGGCGACCCTGCTGCTCGGGGAGCAGGCGATCCTGACCCTGGCCTCGTTGCCGTTCGGGCTGGTCGCCGGCTACGGCCTGTGCTGGCTGATCGTGGTTCGCGTCCAGTCGGAGCTCTTCCGCATTCCGCTGGTGGTGACCGCGTCGACGCCGCTCTTCGCGGTGGCTACCGTTCTGGCGGCGGCCGCAGCGTCGGGCCTCGTCGTGCGTCGCCGTCTGTCTCACCTCGACCTGGTCGCCGTGCTGAAGACCCGCGAGTAGACGCAGGAGGATCGCAGCCATGAGTCGCCTTCGCCGCCGCACGATCGCCGTCGCTCTCATTGCCGTGCTCGCTGTCGCGATCGCCTGGCTGCTGCGACCGAAGGCCGCCGCGGTCGAGATCGGCCGGGTGACCCGCGGTGCGCTCGAAGTGGCCATCGAGGACGAGGGGCAGACCCGTATCCACCCGCGCTACGTCGTTGCCGCCCCGGTGGCGGGTCATCTCGGGCAGCTCGAGCTCGATCCCGGAGATGTCGTTGTGGCGGGAGCCGTGGTCGCGCGCCTGGCCCCGGCGCCGCTCGATCCGCGTTCGCGCGCGGAGGCCTCGGGTCGCGTGAGCTCTGCCCTTGCCGCGGTCCGCGCAGCCGAGGCATTCATCGCCGAGGCCGATGCCGCGGCTGCCCAGGCGCGCTCGACGCTGGTTCGCTACCGCGCGCTGGCGGACGCCGGACAGCTCTCCGCCGAGGAGCTGGACCGCGCCACGACCGAGGAGAAGCGCCTGACGCAGGCGCTCGACGGGGCGCGCGAACGGGCCGTGGCGGCGCGCTTCGAGGTCGCTATCGCGCGCGGGGCCTTGCTCGACGCCGACTCCGGCGCGACGATCCTGGTGCGCGCTCCCGTGGGCGGCGAGGTGCTGCGTCTCCTGGAGGACTCCGAGCGGGTGGTGCCGGCGGGTACGCCGATCCTCGAGCTCGGCAATCGCGCCGACCTCGAACTGGTCGTGGAGGTGCTTTCCACCGATGCTGTGGGCATCCCCGTTGGAGCTGCGATGTCGGTCGACGCCGGTATCGGCCACCGGATCGCCGGCCGGGTGCGCGAGATCGAACCGGCCGGCTTCACCAAGGTCTCGCCGCTCGGCGTCGAAGAACAGCGTGTCCGCGTGATCGGGGAGCCCGATCCGGCAGGCGAGCAGGGCGAGGCTGGGATTGCGGGAGTCGGGGACCGCTTCCGGATCCGCGCCCGGATCGTTCTCTGGCGCGGGGAGGCGGTGCTGCAGGCCCCCTCCGGCGCGGTCTTCCGGTCGGGAGAGCACGACGAGAGCTGGGCGGCATACCGGCTCGACAGCGGGCGCGCACGTCTCGTCCCGGTCGAGATCGGCCACCGCGGCGCCGATGCCGTCGAGATCCTCTCCGGGCTCGAGGAGGGGGCGCCGCTGTTGCTCTATCCCGGCGAGCGGATCCGCGACGGGTCGCGAGTCCGCCCGCTCGGCCCTCCGGGCGCGCCGCGCGAGCCCTAGCGCGACGCCGGACTCGCGACCCGATCGGGCTTGGCGTTAGAATCCCTGCAGTCTCAACCGGGAGAAATCATGGCTGACGTGGTGCGTCGCATCGGACTTTCGCTGGGTGCCGATCTGTGCTGGCCGATCTGCTACGAAGAGATCCTGAAGAACATGAAGCTCGCCCTGCCGATCGGCGGCGACACCGTCCGGTTCCAGGTCGAGAGGGTGTCGATCGAACCGTTCGACCTGCGGCAACCGGTCGAGTACGACGTGCTGCTCGACCGCGTCACCCACTGGTACCACACGTCGCGCGAGTGGATCAAGAAAGCGGTCGTCATGAACGATCTCTACGTGCTCAACAACCCGTGGTCGATCCAGGCGAACGAGAAGCACACTAGCTACGCCGCGATGATGCGCCTGGGTCTCCCCGTGCCGGAGACCTGGATGCTGCCGCCGAAAGAGTACGAGCCGACCAACGACCTGCAGGTCACGCTCGAACGCTACGCGCGGATGTTCAGCCTCAAGACGGTGGGGGAGAAGGTAGGCTATCCGGCTTTCCTGAAGCCCTACGACGGCGGCGCCTGGGTCGGGGTGTCGAAGGTCGACAACGCCGAAGAGCTCGCCAAGGCCTACGACAGCTCCGGCAGGCGCATCATGCACCTGCAGAAGGCGGTCGCGCCGTTCGACCTCTTCGTGCGCGCGGTGGGCGTCGGCCCGCAGGTGCACCTCATGAAGTACGACCCGGGGGCGCCGCTGCACGATCGCTACAAGGTGGCGTTCGACTTCGTCAACGCCGAAGAGTGGCAGCACATGGCGAACATGTGCCTGACGATCAACTCGTTCTTCGGCTGGGACTTCAACAGCTGCGAGGCGCTGCGCCAGGACGGCGTCTTCTATCCCATCGACTTCGCCAACGCCTGCCCCGATTCCCAGGTGACGTCGCTGCACTTCCACTTCCCCTGGCTGGTGAAGGCCAAGCTCAAGTGGTCGCTCTTCGTCGCGGCGACGCGGCGGAAGATGCGAAAGAACCTCGACTGGGAGCCGTTCTTCGAGATCGCCGCCTCCGGCGCCTCGTTCAAGGAGAAGCTGCCGCTGTACGCGCGGCTCGCGCATCAGCGCTTCGAGAGCGACCGCTTCGCCGAGTTCTGCGCCGAGCAGCTGCCGCATCTCGACGAAGTGGCCTGGGAGTTCTTCGGCTCGCCGACGGCGAAGGAGGCGGTGCGCAAGAAGGTCGCCGCACTCTTCCCGGCGCACGAGATCGAGGAGTTCACCGAGCACTTCTGGGGTCTGGTCCAGTTCTGGCGCCGCACCGAAGCGGAGTACATCGCCAAGCCCGGCGCGCCGTCGCCCGCGTGATCGCCAAGCGCACGGAGGTCTGGCGCTCGAGGTACCTCGAGCAGGAAGTCACGGTTGCGCGCTGGGGCGAGGACGGCTTGCCGGTGCTGCTCTTTCCGACTGCCGGCGGCGACGCCGAGGAGATCGAGCGCTTCCGCATGGTCGACGCGCTCGCTCCGCTGGTGCGCGCCGGCCGGATCCAGCTCTTTTCATGCGACAGCGTACCGGGGCAGTGCTGGGTTTCCGATGCCTATCCGCCGAGCCACTGCGCCTGGCTCCAGAATCGCTTCGACGAATTCCTGTACCAGGAGCTCGCCCCCTACGTGCGCCATGTCACTGCCGGTCGGGACGAGATCCTCACCGCCGGCGCATCGCTCGGCGCCCTCTATGCGCTGGCCGCGGTCTGCCGGCATCCGGACGTCTTCAGTCACGCCGTCTGCATGTCGGGCAAGTACGACCTCGAGGAGATGCTCGACGGGGAGCGGATGACGCTGGACTTCTACTACTCCTCGCCGCTCCACTTTCTGCCCGACCTGCGGGATGCGCGGCATCTCGCGCTGCTGCGCCGGCGTTTCATCCACCTGGTGACCGGACGCGGCGCGTGGGAACGCCCGCAGTATGCCCACCAGGTCGCCGGTGTCCTCGGCGG
>JAGOCP010000235.1 GCA_017998715.1 Thermoanaerobaculia bacterium
ACCTCGAGCAACGTGAAGCCGCGTTCGCTGTCGTTCATCCCGTCACCGGGTCGAGTCTATGGCGTCAGCGGAAATCGTGGCTCGGGGTCCGGGCGAGGTCGGCGAGCGGCCAGAATTTTTCGGCCTGGAGCGAGACGCTGCCGTCGCGCTGCTGGACGACGCCTTCGATCACCAGGCCGGGGTTGCCGACGATCGTCGCGCGGTGGGCGACGAGCAGCGCCCGCTTGACGATCGCCTGCACCATGCCGGTCTCGTCCTCGAGAGTCACGAACAGGGTGCCGTTGGCCGTCCCCGGGCGCTGGCGGACGATCACCGCTCCGGCGATCCGCGTCCGCGTTCCCGCCGTGAGGTGCGGCACCTCCGCCGCCGTCACCACCCCCTGCCGCGCGAGCTCCGGGCGGGCATAGGCGAGCGGATGGGCGCCGACGGTAAGGCCGGTGCCGGTGAAGTCGGCCACCGTCTCCTCGTAGGGCGACATCTCCGGCAGTGGGCTCTGCGGCGACTCGTCGCGCACGGTGCCGTCCCGCTCCTCGAACAGCTCCCCCTTCGGGCGGACGGCGAGCGCCGCCTGCCAGAGCGCCTCGCGCCGGGTGAGGCCGAGCGAAGCGAACGCCCCGGCTTCCGAGAGGCGAGCCATCTCCTCGCCGCGCAAGCCGGCGCGTGCCTTCAGCTCCTCGACGTTCCGGAACGCCCCCTCCCGGCGCGCCGTCGCGATGCGTTCGCCGGTGTCACGCCGCAGCCCCGAGATGTAGCGCAGCCCGATCCGACAAGCGCCCGCTGCGCGCACCGACGACGGCGCGGCTTCCTTGTGTGCGCTTTTGCCGTTCAGCTCCTCCCACGAGCACCGCCACCCTGAGAAGTTCACATCGATCGGTAGAACAGCGACACCGTGGCGCTGCGCATCCTTGATCAGCGACGCCGGGTGATAGAAGCCCATCGGCCAAGCGTTGAGCAGCGCGATGAGGAAGGCCGTCGGGTGGTAAGCCTTGAGGTAGGCCGAAGCGTAGGCGATGAGCGCGAACGAGGCGGCGTGCGACTCGGGGAAGCCGTAGAGCGCGAACGAGGTGATCGACTGGACGATCTGGTCCTGGTTGGCGCCGGTGATGCCGCGCGCCGCCATGCCGGAACGCAGTCGCGCCTCGATCGCCTCCATGCGCTCGACCGAGCGCTTGAAGCCCATCGCGCGCCGGAGCTCCTCGGCCTCGCCGCCGGAGAAGCCGGCGGCGGTCATGGCGATGCGCAGCAGCTGCTCCTGGAAGAGCGGAATGCCGAGCGTGCGCTTGAGGATCGGCTCGAGGCAGGGATCGAAGTAGGTCACCGGCTCGCGCCCGCGGCGGCGCTCGAAGAACGGATGCACCATGCCGCCGGTGATCGGCCCCGGCCGGATGATCGCCACCTGGATGACGAGATCGTAGAAGCGGGTCGGGGCGTTGCGCGGCAGCGAGGCCATCTGGGCGCGGCTCTCGACCTGGAAGACGCCGACCGTGTCGGCGGCGCGCAGCATGGCGTAGACCTTGGGGTCGTCGGCCGGCAGGTGGGCGAGGTCGACGCTCGTCCGTTCGTGGTCGCGGATGATCGGGATCGCCTCCTCGAGCGCGTTGAGCATCCCCAGCCCCAGGAGATCGACCTTGATGATGCCGAGATCGGCGCAGTCGTCCTTGTCCCACTGCACGATGGTGCGCCCGGGCATCGCCGCCGGTTCGAGCGGCACGACCTCGTCGAGCCGACCGGCGGCGATCACCATGCCGCCCGAGTGTTGCCCGAGGTGGCGCGGCAGGTTCTGGATCTTCCGCCAGTAGAGGCCGAACAGGCGATTCCGCGGCTCTTCGGGGTCGAAGCCGGCGGTCGCGAGCTCGCGCTCGAAGAGCTTGGGATCGCCGCGCTCGAGGTCGTAGCGGAAGTGGCCGAGCTGCTTGGCCAGCCGGTCCTCCTGCTCGCGCGAGTAGCCGAGCGCCTTGGCCACCTCGCGCGCCGCCGAGCGGTCGCGGTAGGTGATGACATTGGCCGTCATCGCCGCGGCAATCGCATGCGGGCTCCCTCCGGTCGCCTCGCTCCCCTCCACGCTGCCGCCGTAGCGGCGGAAGACGTACTGGATGACCTTCTCGCGCGGGTCGCCCGACGGCAGGTCGAGGTCGATGTCGGGCCACTCGCCGCGCTCCTCGGAGAGGAAGCGCTCGAACAGCAGTTCCATCTTCACCGGATCGATGGCGGTGATGCCCAGGGCGTAGCAGACCGCGCTGTTGGCCGCCGAGCCGCGCCCCTGGCAGAGGATCTTCTCGCGGCGACAGAATTCGACGATGTCCCAGACGATGAGGAAATAGCCGTCGAGGCCGAGCTTCTCGATCATCGCCAGCTCCTTGGCGAGCTGCGCCTGGGCGCGCGCCGAGAGCGGGCGGAAGCGCGCCCGGGCGTTATTCCAGGTGATCTGCCGCAGGTAGGAAGACGGCGTCTCGCCCGCGGGGAGCGGAAAATCGGGGAAGCGGTAGCCCAGGTCGGCCAGGGTGAAGTCGAGCTGCTGCGAGAGCTCGAAGGCGTGAGTTACGGCTTGCGGCAGATCGACGAAGCGGCGCGCAATTTCGGCCGCCGGCAGGAGATGGCGCTCGCGATGCGCCGCGAGCAGCGACCCGGCGGTGTCGAGTGTCCGGTGATGCCGGATCGACGTCAGCACGTCGTGCAACGGCTTGTCCTCCGAGCGCGCGTAGCGCACGCCGTTGGTGGCGACGAGCGGCAGGCGGAGGCGCGCGGCGAGGTCGGTGAACGCCTGATTGCGGCCCTCCTCCTCGCGCCGGCCGTGGCGCTGCAGCTCGACGTGCACGCGCCCGGGATAGAGATGCGCCAGCCGCTCCAGCAGGCCGCGGGCATCGCCGGCATCGCCCCCGGCGAGCGCCGCGGCGAGCGGCCCCTCGTCGCCGCCGGTGAGCAGGTGCAGGCCGGCCGAGAACTCGGCGATCTCGTTCCAGCTCGCGGCGGCGGCGCCCTTGGGCTTGCCGCGGGCGGCGGCGGTGAGCAGCTTGCAGAGGTTCTTGTAGCCGGCGGGCGATTCGACGAGCAGCGTGAGGCGGGTATCAGCGAGCTCGCCGAGCACCACCTCGGCGCCGACCAGCGCGCGCAGGCCGGCGGCGCGCGCCGCTTTGTAGAACCGGGGTGCGCCGGAGACGCCGTTGCGGTCGACCAGGGCGATCGCCGGCAGGCCGAGCTCGGCGGCGCGCGCCACCAGATCCTCGGGCAGCGAGGCGCCGTCGAGAAACGAGAAGGCCGAGGCGACGCGCAACTCGGCGTAGGGGAGCGGCGCCCGCTCTGAGGCGCGGCGGTAGGAGCGCTCGAGAAGCTTCTCCTTGCGGGCGCCGGGCGACAGGTACGGCTTGCCGCCCCCCATATGAAGGTTGCGCGCGATGTCGTCCTTGCTGCGCCCGGACATGAATCCAGAATAGCGCAAACAAGGCGTAAAACAACCCGCCCTCGGTTTTCAGTTGGCGGGGCTGTTCGCGGCTCCGGTCCAGGTCTCGTTCTCGAGGTCTTCGGCGAGACGGACGGTGCGGCCGGCGCCTGCGGCCGGAGCGTCGGCGCAGAGGCCTGCAGCACTGCGTTCGATCTGCACCGGCTGGCCGGTGACGATCTGGATCTGGCCGTCCTTCTCCGTCGCGGTCGAGAGGCGTACCCAGCGCTTGTCGCCGTCGCCCGGGAAACAGATCCGGCCCGACTCCGCGTGCCACTGAATTTCGCCTGTTTTCGCTGCTTGCGGTGCCGTATCGCCGGCGAGCATTCTGCGGAGCCTGGCGGCCGTGACCTCGGGGGGAGTGGAGGAGCGCAGCCAGCGCGGTGCCGTCAGGGTGCGTCCGTCGCCGCCCTTCCAGCGCACTTCGAGCGGCAGCAGGCGGCCCGGCTGCGGGAAGGGCGAGCGATAGGTCACCTGGCGGCGGTCGAGCAGATTGCCGAGAACCCCTTTGAGCCGCCCGGGTTCGCCGACGAGTGCGCCCGAGCTCGCACGCGCGAGCTCGGCGTAGGGAATCAAGGAGAAGTCGGTGAGCGTGTCGACTCGGGCCGTGGTCGCCGGGTCCGTCGGCTCCCCCTTGCCGGAGATCGAGACGATCGGCACGGTGGTGCGCTGGTCGCCGCCGCCGCCCATCGACACCTGGGTCCGCCGCTCGGCGGCGGAGGGCTCGGCCACGTCGCGCGGCGCGCGCAGCGCCAGTGGCAACGTCACCCAGCCGTAGCCGGCGAGGACGCGCGCGGTCTCGCGCAGCGGCTCGAACTCGGGCCGGTCGGCAGCGGCCGGAGCTTCGGTCTTCGTCAGGCGCGCGAGCCCCTCGGGGTCGAGTGGCCAGGATCCGACAGGCAGGAGCAGGGCGCGCGCGCCGCCGCCGCCGCGCGACGCGATCTCGATCGACAAGCGGTCGAGCTGCGTCAGCCGTGCGGCGGAGGCCGCCGCGAGCGATCCCTCGGCGGGCGGGATCTCCCGTCCCGCCGCCAGCGCGAGCTCGTCGAGCTTCTGGCGGAGGGCCTCGGCCGAGCCCGTGGCGAGGAGCGTGTGCGGCTTCGGGTCGGCGACGACGACCTCGGCCAGGCCGCCGGCGGTGAGGCGTTCGGCCTGGCCGGCGAGCTCGATCGCCGCGCGTTGCCGGGCTTCGGGGCCGGCGAGGACCGAGTCGAAATAGAGCATGAAGATCCAATCCCCGGTCGCCGCCCCGAGCTCGGTGAGCGGATGGTCGACGCCTTCCTCGATGACGAGGAAGTCTTCGCGCCCCTTCTTGCCGATCGACTCGAAGGTCGGCAGCGCGGAAAGGTCGACCCGCAGCTCCACCTCACGCACCTCGATCGTCTCCACGAAAGGCGGCGTCGAGGGGTTCTGACCGGTTGGTGGCGGGGCGGCGGAGCTCTGCGCCGCGAGCGAGTGGGCCAGCGGGGCGAGCAGGAGCGGCAGAAAGAGCGAAGCGAACGGGGTCGGTCGGGAGCGGCGCATGAGGGAACTCCGGAGCAAGAGCGATGCCCGGCTCAGTGAGAGAGCAGCAGGGGACAGGGGGCAAGCTGGAGGAGCTTCTCGGAGACGCTGCCGAGAAGCAGGTCGCGAAGCGGGCCGCTGCCGCGCCGGCCGGCGCACAGCAGGTCGATTCCAGAGTCCGCCGCGAGCTCGAGGAGCGCCGCCGCGGCGTCGCCCTCGGTGCTGTGCAGGTCGATCTCCTCGGGATCGACGCCGCCGGTGCGGGCGAAATCGGCAAGCGCCGTGGCATCGAGTCCGCCCGTTCGATCGCGCACGCTGGCGAGAAGGAAGCGGGCGCCGGGGAAGAGGGTGCGGGCGGCGAGGAGGGCGGCGTGGCTGCCCGGCGAACCGTCGACGCTGACGAGGATCCGCCGGGGTGGGCTGGGGCGCTGGGCGCCGCGCGCCACCACCACAGGAACCCGCGCCTCGCGCGAGACCCTGCCGCTGGTCGAACCGATGAGCACGCGTCGCGCCCGCCCGCCGTGCTGGCCGACGACGATGAGGACGGCACCGAGCCGGTCGGCCTGCTCGAGGAGCGTGTCGGCCGGGAGCCAACGCCGGACGTGGACTTCGGCCGTGAGCCCTGCCGCGGCGAGCGCGTTCGCCGCAGCGTCGAGTTGAGCGCGGATCTCGCGCTCCGCTGCGGCGAAGATCTCCTCGGCGGGCAGGTGAAGCGAGTGCAT
>JAGOCP010000236.1 GCA_017998715.1 Thermoanaerobaculia bacterium
GTCGGAGATCTTGGCGCCGGTGATGATCGAGCCTTCGCAGAGCACCGACCGGGTGACCGCGCAGCCGTTGATCTTCGTCCCGGGGAGGAAGCGGGCGTGGGTGTAGATCGGGTAGTTCGGGTTGTAGAGATTGAGCGCCGGCAGCGGCACGGTGAGGTCGAGGTTCGCCTGGTGGAAGCTCGGGATGGTCCCGATGTCCGTCCAGTAACCGTCGTAGGGAAAGGCGAAGACCCGGATGCGGTCGAGCGAGGCCGGGATGACCTCTTTGCCGAAGTCGGTGTAGGGGCTGCCGATCAGCACCTCGCGCAGCACCGAAGGGCGGAAGACGTAGATGCCCATGCTGGCAAGGAGCGACCCGGGCGGGGCCTCGAAGCCGAGCGCGTCGCGGGTGGACTCGTCGAGCGCCAGCGCATCGAGGGCGTCCTCGGAGGTCGGCTTTTCGACGAATTCGACGACCCGGCCGGTGCGGTCGAGGCGGAGAATGCCGAAGCCCTTCGCCTCGTCGCGCGTCACCGGCTTGACTGCGATCGTCAGATCGGCCTGGTTGGCGCGGTGGGCGAGGACGAACTCGCGCATCTCCATCAGGTAGAGCTGGTCGCCGGAGAGGATCAGCACCTCGGTCGGATCGTTGTCGTCGATCAGCCGGGTGAGATTCTGGCGCACCGCGTCGGCGGTGCCCTGGTACCAGGAACGATTCGTCATGTTCTGCTCCGCGGCGAGCAGATTGACGAAACCGCCGCGGAAAGCGTCGAAGCGGTACGACTGCGCGATGTGGCGGTGGAGGCTTTCGCTGTTGAACTGCGTCAGCACGTAGACCCGGTCGATGCCGGCGTGCAAGCTGTTCGAGATCGGGATGTCGATCAGCCGGAACTTGCCGCCGACCGGCACCGCCGGCTTGGCACGGTCCCGGGTGAGCGGCGAGAGCCTCGCTCCCTGTCCTCCGCCGAGAATCGCAGTCACCACCCGTTTCATCGTCCGCCTCCCGCGGTTGCCAGATCGGAGCATTCTAATCTCACCTGCGGTTCGGGCCGACCGCCGGACGAAAACGAACGCGGCCGGGTCGCCGCCCTGGCGGACGACCCGGCCGCGGCGAAGCGGCAGCCCGCACTCGATTTTCAAGGCACCGAGCGCGACCAGTCGGCGGTGCCACCCGACTCGAAACCGTCCTTGAGCACCGGGCAGATCCAGTGCATCACGTTGCCCATGAGCTCGACGCGCTCCGAGACGGTATCGACCCACTCGAACGGCCAGGCCAGGAACTCGGTGCGATAGACCGAGCCTCCCTGCCGGCGCAGCGCGTTCGGGGTGTGCACGCTTTCCCAGACCATCGTTTCGATGGCGCCAGCGCCGGCGTGAACCTCGTCCGAGTAGATGTTGCCGGTCCAGTAGTTGTCCCAGTCATTCGGCTTGGCGAGGGTGTAGACACCCAGGTGACTCGAAATCGGGTCGGCCGGATTCCCGTGGTCGACGGTCAGGCCGACGTCGTGGACGTAAGTGCCAAGACCGAAATAGGTGCTCATCAGAGGCGTCGAGCCGTGCGCCCAGAGCTGATCGGTGGCGGAGAGGAACAGATTCCCGCCCTGCTGCAGGTAGGGAATGAGTACCGCTTCGTCCGTCGAGCTGACGGCGTCGCTGGCTGCGGAACCGGTGAACCAGACGACGGCATCGTGCTGCTTCAGCGTCGCCAGGCTCGGCGTACCCGAGCTCGCGTGCCAGAAGGTTGTCGGGAACTGACCGAGCATGTCGAGCGTCGTCCAGTAGTAGGGCCAGCCGCCCTCCACCAGGCTGCCGTTGTTGATGTCGTCATCGACCAGCAGCGGCTCGCAGTTCGAGGCCAGCAGCGGGACGACCTCCGAGGTGTCGAGGACGTTGCTGTCGGACGCCGATCGGCCGCCCCAGAGCCAGAGGCCGGTCGCTCCCGAGCTCGGCGTGAGCAACTCGGCGGCGAAATCGCGTCGCGGCACGGCCAAAGCCGCGAAGGCCCGCCAGGCGTTCTCGTCCGGATGGTAGCTGTAGACATTCTCGTTTTCGGTCGGCCAGCCGCCGCAGGAAACGATGAGCTGGTCATTGACGCCGTCGCGGCCGGTCGTAAGGTAGCCGGTGTTGTGTTCGAACGCCCAGGCCCTCCCTTCCGAGCAGATCTCCGGCAGATCGGCGACCCCGGCATCGCTCCACACCGGACTCGCCGCCTTGGGATCGAGGACTTCGACGGTGGCGACACTGATCAGCGAAGAACCGTCGTACCAGCTGCCGCCCACGGCGTAGAGCTTGCCGTCGAGGGCAGCTCCCATGACGTAGCCGCGCGCCGGCGAGAGATTCGCGGTGGCGATCCGGGACCACCGGCTGCCGGACGCGGCCCGGGGGTTGAAGACCCAGGTTTCGCCGTGATTGTAGGGCGCCGTCGCGTTGGTGAAGCCCCCGACGACATAGACACGGTCTTTGAAGACGATGTTGAGCGCCCCGCTGCAACCGAGCGTGTTGGGATAGTCGTCGGCTGCCGGCAAGGCGTAGGCCGCGTTGAGACTCGGATAGTAGACCTGCACCGTTCGTACATTGGTACCGGCTGCGTTACGTCCGCAGAAGACGTAGAAGCCCCAGCCGTTCACGTCACGAACCAGGTTCATCGTGTAGTTCGAGATCGGCACCGGCATGTCGGCTCCCGTGTCGGTCGCTGTGCCGGTCTCGGGGTCGACCTTCCAGATGCTGCCGTCGGTCCCGCTGTCGGCGAGCCGTCCGCCCAGGAAATAGACGTCGCCCGTACCCGGGCTGTACCCCGCGTCAAATCGGGTAAGGGCGAAGGCGGTGGTTGGACCGGGGTCCCAAGCGACCGCGGCGCTGGCGGCGCAGACCCACAAAGCGACTGCGAAGATGCCGAAGCCGGAGAGTTGCCGTCGAGTCATGTCACCCCTCCTCGGGCGCCTGAGCGCCCGCCGGGCGACTGGTCGGCGGCTCGGCCGTCCTGGAACCCCGGTCGGAGAGTCCGGCCGGAGAGGCGAGGACCCGGAGCTTTGCGAAACCGGCTTTCGCCGGTTGTGCCATGAGCGGGGCAGCTGCCCGGTCAGTGCAACGCGCTCCCGGGATCGGGAGTGGTCTACGCTTCAAAGTAGACCTCTCCGACGTGGCGTCCATACCCGAAAGGGTGGGCTCGCCGGGCGTAGGATCATCGGGCGAGTTCCACCGCGGCCGACCGGGCCGTGGCGACGCGGAGGCACGAGATGTGCTTTCGTTTTCGAGGGTTCGATCGGCCAGCGGCGGTGCCGGCTGGCCCGGGGGTTTCATGAAGAAGATCTGGATCATTGCAGGCGCCGCCGTGCTCGGCGGACTGGGGCTCTGGTACTTCCTGCGCGGTGACGCGAGCGGGCAGGAGGCGGGCAAATACAAGACCGCGGTCGTCGATCGCGGCGACGTGGCGATGACGGTGACCGCCACCGGCACGATTTCGGCCGTGACCACCGTCCAGGTCGGCAGCCAGGTCTCGGGGATCATCGCCGCGCTCTACGCCGACTTCAACACGCCGGTGACCAAGGGGCAGCTCATCGCCGAGCTCGATCCGACGACGTTCGAGGCAACGGTCGCCCAGCGCCGTGCCGATGTGGCGCAGTCGGAGGTCCGCCTGCGCAACGCCCGCGCCCAGCTGCAGCGCCAGGAGCAACTTCTCGCCAAGCAACTGGTGGCGGCGGCCGACTACGATCTCGCCAAGGCCGACTTCGACGCTCTCGAGGCGCAGATCAGTCAGGTCAAGGCGGCGCTCCTGCAGGCACAGACCAACCTCGGCTATACCAAGATCCGCTCGCCGATCGACGGCGTCGTCGTCGATCGGCAGTACGACATCGGGCAGACGGTGGCCGCCTCCTTCCAGGCGCCGACCCTGTTCACCATCGCCCAGGACCTGACCAAGATGCAGGTGCAGGCGGATGTCGACCAGTCGGACATCGGCCGCATCCGGGTCGGGCAGAGCGCGCGCTTCACGGTCGACGCTTACCCGGAGGAGGAGTTCGTCGGCGCGATCACCCAGGTGCGTCTGAACGCGACCGTGAACCAGAACGTGGTGACCTATCCAGTGATCGTCGGAGTCGAGAACGGCGAGCTGAAGCTGCGACCCAAGATGACCGCCGACCTGTCGGTCGAAGTCGACCGGGTGAAGGACGTCCTGCGGGTGCCCAACGCCGCGCTGCGCTTCCGGCCGGCCGGCGAGGCGACATCCGGAGCAGCGAATGCCTCGAATCCGGCGGCGGGTCAGGCCGCGCCGGGCGGCAGCTTCGCCGGTGCGGCACAGGGTCTAGCGGCGGGGAGGAGGGGCGGCGAGGGAGGCAAGGCCGAAAAGGGCTGGCAGACGGTCTATCGGCTCGCGGCGGGCGGCAAGCTCCAGCCGGTGCAGCTGCGCACCGGGCTCTCTGACGGCAAGTTCTCCGAAGTGCTCGAGGGCGAGCTGGCGGCCGGGGAGAACATCGTCGTGGGCCTGGCGACGACCAAGGCCGGGGCGGCTCCGGCTTCGAGCCCGCTCGGCCAGAGCGGCCCCGGCGGACGCAGGTTCTGACCGTGGCGCTCGTCGAGCTCCAGGATCTGGTCAAGATCTACAGTCTCGGTGAGGTGGAAGTGCGGGCGCTCGACGGCGTCAGTCTGGCGATCGCGGCCGGCGAGTTCGTGGCGGTGATGGGGCCCTCGGGCTCCGGCAAGTCGACGTTGATGAACATCGTCGGCTGCCTCGACCGGCCGACTTCGGGGCGCTACGTGCTCGACGGCATCGACGCTTCGGGGCTCGACAAGAACGCGCGCGCCGAGGTCCGCAATGCCAAGATCGGCTTCGTCTTCCAGAACTTCAACCTGCTGGCGCGCACGACCGCGGTCGAGAACGTCGAGCTGCCGCTGCTCTACAGCGATCGCCTGAGCACGGCGCGCGAGCGCCGCGAGCGGGCGATGGCGATGCTCGCGCGCGTCGGCCTCGCGGGGCGGGAGGGGCACAGGCCGTCGCAGCTCTCCGGCGGCCAGCAGCAGAGGGTCGCGATCGCCCGCGCGCTGGTGACCGATCCTGCGATCCTGCTCGCCGACGAACCGACCGGCAATCTCGACTCGCGCGTTTCGGAGGAGATCATGGCGATCCTGCAGGAGCTCAACGGCCAAGGTCGGACGGTGATCATCATCACGCACGAAGCGGACATCGCGCAGTTCGCGGGCCGGGCGGTGGCGTTCCGCGACGGCCGCATCGTCTCCGATCAACCGGTCGCCGACCGCCGGATCGCCCGCCGCAAGGAGAGTGCCGCATGAACATCGGGTGGATGCGGGTGGCCAATATCGTCAAAGTCGGGCTGCAGTCGATCGCGCGCAACAAGATGCGCTCGGCGCTCACCATGCTGGGCATCGTCATCGGAGTCGCCTGCGTGATCGCCATGGTCGCCGTGGCCTCGGGCGCGTCGCGCTCGATCCAGGCGCAGATCGACGCCCTGGGGACCAACTTCCTGATGATCTTCCCCGGCACGACGACGAGCTCGGGCGCCCGGATGTTCTCCGGCTCGTCGAATCTCACGGTCGAGGACGCCGCGGCGATTCGCTCCGACTGTCCCTCGGTCGCCTATGTCTCGGCGACGGCGCGCACCTCGGCTCAGGTGGTGGCGGGGGAGCTCAACTGGGCGACGCAGATCCAGGGCGTGGA
>JAGOCP010000237.1 GCA_017998715.1 Thermoanaerobaculia bacterium
GACGCTCCGCCGGCGCGGCCTTCCTCGCCCTTGCCGGCGACCCGGATGGTCTGCCCGGGGCGCATCGCGCGCGGCAGATTGACCTTGATGCGGCGCGGCTCGCCGCCGGCCGAGCTCGACAGGCTGAGCTCGCGCACTCCGCCGGCCAGAGCCTCTTCCAGACTGAGCGTCAGGATGACCTCCTGATTCGCTCCCGGGCGCGCCCAGCCGCCGCGGCCCTCGTTTTCCCAGGACGCCCAGCCGCCGCGCGCGCCGCCGCCGGCGCCGGGCGTGCCCGCTCGGGCGCCCTGGCCGAAGAGCATCTCGAAGAAGTCCGAGAAGCCTGTCGCGCCGCCGCCGACGCCCTGGAAGCCCTCGAAGCCGGCGAAGCCGCCCGCCCCGGGCTGCGGGCCCGCGTGCTCGCGCTGCTTCCAGTCGGCGCCGAGCTGGTCGTACCGCGCGCGCTTTTCCGGGTCCTTGAGCACTTCGTTCGCTTCGGAGACCTCCTTGAATCGGGTTTCGGCGCCCTTCTCCTTGCTGACGTCCGGGTGATGCTTGCGCGCCAGCTTGCGATACGCCTTCTGGATCTCCTCCTGAGAGGCGTCCCGCGCCACGCCCAGCACCTTGTAATAGTCCTTGAAGTCCACCCGGCCCCCTCCTCTTGGTCTCTAAGTTGAGTGCAAGAAGATCATATTTTTAAACCCCGGGCCGGGTCGTTTCATTCCGCCTGGACAAAAGAAAAGGGACGCGCCGCGGCGCGTCCCTTTCTCGAGGCCCTGCTGGACGGGAAACTACGGGGCTTGCAGGCTGAAGTGCTCGTAGTTCTTGGCGATGAACTGCTTCCACTTGTCCGGAGTCTCTTCGGCGGGGAAGATCGCCTGCACCGGGCAGGCATCGACGCACAGCCCGCAGTCGATGCACTCCTCGGGATGGATGTAGAGCATCTCGACGTCTTCGTTCTTGCCGTAGATGCAGTCGACCGGGCAGACGTCGACGCAGGATGTGTCCTTCACTCCGATACAGGGCTCAGCAATGATGTGCGGCATTCCCCCGGATCCTTTCGGCGCAGCCATGAGAACCGGTCGATCGGAGCCGGTCTTTCGCGCGCCGGGTCATTGTAGCGGCTCGCAGCCGGAGGCTCAACCGTTCTTTGCCGCGATGCGGCAGGGCCGGGTTGACAGTCTTGCCGCAGTGCGGTATAAATTCCCTGTTGATGCCGCAATGCGGCAAGGAACGAGAGCGAGGGACCCAGGATGTATCGACTGATCAAGCGTTATGAGAGCCGCAAGCTCTACGACACCGAAGAGAGCCGCTACGTCTCCCTCGACGAGCTGGCGGAGTGGATCCGCACCGGCAAGGACGTCAAAGTCGTCGACAACGGTACCGGAGCCGACGTCACCGCCCAGATGCTCACCCAGATCATTCTCGAGGAAGGGCGGCGCGGTACCGGATTCCTGCCGAGCGAGCTCCTGCACGAGCTGGTGCGCGCCGGTCAGAAGGCGGTCGAGAGCGGCGTCGAGCAGGTACAACACAAAGTCGATCAGTTCTTCCAGGCCTCGATCGACAAGTTCGGTCCGGTGCGCCAGGCGCGTGAGGAGATGGAGCGTCTGCGCGAACGCCTCGAGGAGCTCGAAGGTTCGTTGACCAAGTTGGAGAAGGAGCGGGGCGGCGCCAAGGCCGCCTCCGCCGCGCCGCACGCGCCGCGTGCCGGTCAGGAACGATCCGCAAGAAAACCAAATGCCGTGCGCCCGTTGCGGCGCGGGAAGGGAGAAGCCAAGTGAGAAAGAACATCCAGAAGATGGCCACCAGTGTCGCGCAGTCCGGCCTCGAAACCGCCGGCGAAGGGGCCTTCGCGCTCGGCCGCAGCGCCTGGCTCGTGGGCCTGGGCCTCGCGGCCACGGCCGGCGAAACCAGCGTCGAGGTCTTCGACGCGCTGGTCGACAAGGGGCGCCGTCGTCGCCGCACGCGCATGCAGCAGGCGCAGCAGGCGCTCACCGAGACCGGCTCGACCATGCTGAAGCTCGCCAACGACGCCACCCGGATCGCCCAGCAGCGGGCGGCCGCGGTCATGGGGCAGTTCGGCCTGCCGACCCGCGACGACGTGCGCGAGTTGATGCGGCGCGTCGACACGCTGCGCCAGAAGCTCGTCTGAACCGCCAGCAAGCGCTCAGGAACGAACTAGAATTCACGATTCGCGATCGACGAGGACACAGAACATGACGACGAAGAAGCAGTCCGACAAGGACTTCAAGGAAGAGATCAAGCAGAACGCGGAGAAGGTCTGGCTGGCCGGGCTCGGTGCCCTCGCCACGGCCGAGGAGGAGGGCGGCAAGCTCTTCCGCGGCCTGATGAAGAAGGGCGAGAGCTTCGAGAAGAAGGGTCTCGCCCAGTTCGACAAGCTGAAGTCCAAGGTGGAAGGTGTCGCCGAAACCGCCAAGGACCGCGCCGGAGAGGCCTGGGGCAAGGTCGAGGACAAGGTCGAGGGCGTCGAGGATCGCCTCGACGATCGGGTCGCCGGCGTGCTGCGCAAGATCGGCGTGCCGAGCAAGAACGAGATCGCGACCCTCACCCGCCGGGTGGAGGAGTTGACCCTCCTGGTCGAGAAGAAGCTCAAGCCGGCCCGCCCGGCGAAGCGCGCGACGACCGCGAAGCGCAAGCCCACGGCTACCCGCAAGACACGCTGAACTTGGCTCTTCGGCGCAAGGGTCGCGGGCGGCTTCGGCAGACCTCGATCGGACTCGCGCTCGCCGGCGGAGGCCCGGCGGGCGCGGTCTACGAGATCGGCGCCTTGCGCGCGCTCGACGAGGCGATCGACGGGCTCGACGTCAACGCCCTGGACGTCTACGTCGGCGTCTCCGCCGGCGCCTTTCTCGCCGCCAACCTCGTCAACCAGCTGAGCAGCGCCCAGATGGTGCGGGCGATCGTCAAGCACGAGCCCGGCGAGCATCCCTTCGTTCCCGAGACCTTCTTCACGCCGGCGTTCGGGGAGTGGGCGCGGCGCGGCCTCTCCGTGCCGCGGCTCGCGCTCGAAGCGATCTGGGACTTCGCGCGCAACCCGCGCGACCTCTCCCTGCTCGAATCGTTCACGCGCCTGGGTCACGCCCTGCCGGTCGGCGTCTTCGACAACGAGCCGATCCGCCAGTATCTGCGCACCATCTACTCCATGAAGGGGCGCAGCGACGATTTCCGCGAGCTCGAGCATCGGCTCTACATCGTCGCCGCCGAGCTCGAGTCGGGGCGCTCGGTGGTCTTCGGCAAGCCCGGGCGCGACCATGTTCCGATCTCGCGCGCGGTGCAGGCTTCGAGCGCGCTGCCGGGCCTCTATCCGCCGGTCGACATCGACGGCCACCTCTATGTCGACGGTGTGCTCAACCGCACGGTGCACGCCTCGGTGGCGCTCGACGCCGGCGCCAAACTCCTGTTCTGCCTCAATCCGATCGTGCCTGTGGACGTTTCGACGGAGAAGGCGGCGGGCCTCTACGCCGATGGCGAGCTGCTGCGCCGCGGCCTGCCCTCGGTGCTGTCGCAGACCTTCCGCACCCTCATCCACTCGCGTCTCGATGTCGGCATGAAGCGCTACGACCAGCTGTACGAAGACGCCGACGTGGTCCTGCTCGAGCCGGACCGCGACGACTACACGATGTTCTTCAGCAACATCTTCAGCTTCTCGGAGCGCAGCGCCGTCTGCTCGCACGCCTACGAGTCGACCCGGCGCGACCTTCTGGCGCGCTTCGACAGCCTGGCGCCGATCGTCGCCCGCCACGGGCTCAGGTTGCGCCGCGACATCCTCGAAGACCGCACGCGCGACCTCTGGCGCGGCGTCGGGCTCGACAGTACCTCGGCCCGCCGGCTGGCCAGGAACGGCGGCCACCGCGATTCGAGCCACGACACGCTCGAACGCCTCGACGGCGTCCTCGACCGCCTGCAGGCCGCCCTCCAGCGCTGAAGCCCCGGCCGCGTTCGCTGGCAAGAAGGCGCGAGCCCCTGCCTGGGGCTCCCTCCGACCCCTGGGAAACCTCCTTGCCGCTGCCTGGAAGCGATGGTAGGGTTTCGCCCTTGCTTCCCGAAGACAGACGGAACCTCAGACAGGCGAGCGGATTTGCGGCGGATTTTCCTATTCATGCCGGGCTACGGCGAGGGCACGCGGTCGACCGATCGCCGCGTTTGCTCAACCTGAGCCCGGCCAACCACCAGGAGCAGAGATGAATCGAACGAGTCGATGGGCTGCTGTCCTCATTCTCGGCGCCGCAGTGGCGCTACCTGCCGTCGCGGTGGTGCAGCAGAACCAGCGCGCGGCGGACTCGGTGCAGTTCCGTGCCGCCGAGCTGACGCTGACCGGCCCCGTCCAGAGGGCATCGGATCTCGCAGCCTTCGCCGCCGATCCGCGTCTCCTCGAGCTCGGCGTGGCGGCGGACAAGGCCTACGTCGATGTCCAGACCGGCCGCTTCTCGGCTCTGCTCATGGGTACCCCGCTCCTGCCGGGCCGCGGCCTCGGCAACCGCCTGACCTGGAACGCGCTCGGCGCCGCGCAGCCGAAGAGCGCCAAGGAGCTCGAAGCGGCGGCGACGATCGCCTTCCGCGCCTACCTCGAGAACCACGCCGAGGCCCTGGACCTCGATCTCTCGCAGCTCGCCGGCGCCGGCAAGGTGGCGGCGGTCAACGACGACTTCGTGAATATCTACATTCCGCGCGTCGTCGGCGGTGTGCCCGTCCGCGGCAGCAGCCTCGTCGCGACGATCAAGTACGGCAACCTGATTCTCCTCGGACTCGAGAACTGGGGCGACCTCGATCGCAGCGCGGCGCCCACGATCTCGGCGCGTGAGGCGAGCGCGGCGCTCCGCCGCCATGTCGGCGCCGACCTCTTCGGCTCTTCCTGGAAGGGCAGCGAGCTGGTCTGGGTGCCCTTGCAGGCGGCGCAGGGCCTCGAGTACCGCCTCGCCTGGATCGTGCGCAACGATCTCGGTTCCGAGGGCGGGCGCTTCGAAGCGCTGGTGGACGCCGGCAACGGCGAAGTTTTCGAGATCCAGGACGCGACCCAGTGGGTGGCGACGCCGCGGCGGATTTCCGGCGGCGTCTATCCGGTGTCGAACGATGCGACCCCGCCCGACGGCACCGAGCAGACCGCTTGGCCGATGCCGTACTCCAACGTCACGACCCCGTCCGGCGTCGTCACCACCGATATCGGCGGCAACCTCCCGCTGTGCGTCGATGGCTCGATCACCGCGACGTTCTCGGGCCCTTACGTCAACATGGCCGACGTCTGCGGCGCCGACTCCCTCGCCGGTACCGGCGACATCGACTGGCTGTCCGGTCCGCTCGCGGCCTCGACCGACTGCACGACGCCGGGTGTCGGCGGCGCCGGCAACACCAAGGCCTCGCGCAGCGGCTTCCATGAGCTCAACATGCTGACCGCGATGGCGCGCTCGCACATCTCCGGCAACAGCTGGTTGGCGGCGCCCCTCACCGCCAACATGAACATCAACAATCAGTGCAACGCGAACTGGAACGGCTCTCAGGTCAACTTCTACCGCAGTGGCGGCGGCTGCCGCAACACCGGCGAGATCGCGGCGATCTTCGACCACGAGTGGGGCCACGGGATGGACTCGAACGACAACGTCCCCGGCGGTGCCTCGCCCGGCGAAGCGATCGCCGACACCTACGCCGCC
>JAGOCP010000238.1 GCA_017998715.1 Thermoanaerobaculia bacterium
CGATGGCCGGTTCGCCCGGCGGAGCGAGCAGGAGTCCGAGCATCAACAGCTGCGGCCAGGCGAGCATGAACGGTCAATCTACCATCGGGTGACGATAGACTGGACCTCCGCCGGAGCTCGTCGCCGGCCGGCCCGACCCTTTCCATGAGCGAAAAGACCCCCGAAGTGCGCCCCCTGGCGAGCAATCGCCGCGCCGCGTTCGACTACTTCATCCACGACCGGATCGAGGCCGGCATCGTCCTCTCCGGCACCGAGGTGAAGTCGGCGCGCACGGGCAAGATCCAGCTCGCCGACGCCTTCGTCGATTTCAAGAGTGGCGAGGCTTTTCTCATCGGCGCCCACATCAGCCCCTACTCGCACGGCAACCGCGAGAACCACTTGCCCGACCGGCCGAGGAAGCTCCTGCTCTCGCGGCGCGAGATCGACAAGCTTGCCGGCCGCGTCGTGACCAAGGGCTACAGCGTCGTGCCGCTCCAGGTGTATCTGCGCGGCAGCCGGATCAAGGTCGAGATCGGCGTCGTCCAGGGCAAGAAGCAATTCGACAAGCGCGAGACCGAACGCAAGAAAGAGCTCGACCGCGAAGCCGCCACCGCCATGGACCGCGCCACTCGCGGCCGCGGCGACCGCTGGTAGCGGCGAGCGCAGCCGCTCAGTGGCGGCCCTTGTTGAGGATCGCCGGGTCGAGGTTGCCGGCGGTGGTCAACAAGGTATAGGTGTAGCTGCTGGCCACGGAGCTTCCCGAATTGACGTCCGCGATCGTGACCGCGTTCGCGCTCTGCGAGGTGATGCTGACGTCCTGAATTCCCGGAGTGTTCGACATGATCGAAATCCCGGGGTTGTTGAACGTCCAGCTCTGGCCGCTCGCCGGGGCGAAGGTGATCGACGCGTTCTCCCCTACGTCGATGGTGATCGTTCCGTCCGGCGCGACCTGCTTGCTCGCCGAGCTGTAGGACGCCTTTCCTCCTGCGCCGATGGTGACCGCGATACTGATGTTCGACATGGCGTGATGTCCTTTCCGGTTGTGGTGGTCTCGACCGTCGCGCAGCCTAGCGCACCGGATCTGCGAACGGTGCACGGCGGTAGCCGCCGGCGCGCAAGCGGTCGATAACGGGCAGCGCTTCGTCGCGCCGCCCCAGGCCGAGCAGGGCTTGCGCGAGCGGCGCCAGCAGGCGCGGGTCGCGACCGTCGCCGGCAAGCGGCTGCAAGAGCGACACCGTCTCGATCCATTCCGACCGGGCCTCGCCCGGGTGCCCGCCGGCGCTCAGTGCATCGCCGAGCGCCAGGCGGACCTCGCCTTCGAGCGACCGCCGCGGGCGGTCGTCGGCGTCCGCTGCGGCCGGTCCGAGCGCAGCCAGCGCGCCGCGCGCCTCGGCGACAGCGCCCGCGGCTTCGCCCGCAGCGAGGAGGCCGCGGGCCAATTCCATGCGCGCGCAGACGAGGTCGAGCCGACGCTCGCTGTTGCTGGTGTCGGCGCGATAGAGCTCCTGCAGGCTGTCCACGGCCAGCCTCAGGTGGCGCAGAGCCGAGTCCGGTTGCCTGCGCGCGAGGGCGCTCCCCAGCCACATATGACTCAACGCAACCTCGCGCCGCCAGTCGGCGTTGGCCGGGTCGAGCTCGATCAGCTGCCGGTGTGTCGTCAGACTGAGGCCGTACTCCTCGACCGCTTCGTCGAGACGCCCGAGACTTTCGAGCGTCGTTGCCAACCTCCGCCGCTGTAGACCGAGCAGGAAGCGATTTCCGGTGTCTTCCGGCTCGAGCGCCGTCAGACGTTCGAGGGCCGCGCGCGCCTCTTCGTAGAAGGCACGCGACTCCTCGAGCTCGCCGCGTCCGAAGAGGACCTCGCCCAACCACGAGAGACCGTTGGCGAGCTCCTTCTGCCAGCGCGGCTCCGCCGGGTCGGCCGCCACCAGCGCGCGCTCGACTTCGACGGTGAGGCGAAAATGCTCGAGTGCGGCATCGACGTTGCCGCGCTCGTTCTGGACGGTGCCCAGGTTGCTGTGGGCGTAGGCCTGTTCCATGCGCCACTCAGGCTTGGCACCGTCGATCGCCACCAGCCGATCGGCCACCGCGAGATAAGCGCGGAAGCGCTCCTCGGCCGCCGCCAGATCCCCCTGCAGCCAGTCGACGTTGCCCAGCCAGAACTCGAGGGCGCCCAGGCCCATCAGCCAGTCGCCGTTCTGCGGCTGTCTCGCGACGAGGTCGGAGGCCGAGGCGTGGGCGGCGCTCAACTGCTGCCTGGCGGCGGCCAGATCCCCCTGGGAGATGCGAACCTCGCCGATCTGCGTCAGGGCGCGGGTACGGCGGAATAGATCCGCGTCGGTGAGCTGGCCGGGTTCGACCGAGGCGAAGTAGTCGAGCGCCTTGGCGGCGACGCCGTCGAGCGCATCGAGACGCCCGACCGACTCGAGTCGTTCGCGCAGATCGCCGAGCATGAACTGGATGAGGTCCTCGGCCTGGCCGCGGCGGCGCTCGGCCTCCGCCTGCGCCGCGATCGCGAGGCTGCGCTCGGCTCGCAGATCGAGGGTGTACTTGACTCCCGCCAGGACGGCGACCAGCAGCGCGGCGGCGCCTGCGGCCCGTCGCCAGCGGCGCTTGGGTGCGTCGCGGATCCACGCCAGACGCGTCCCGACTTCGATCGCGGTCGGGCGTGCGGCCGGGGCGGCCGCCTTGAGGCGCGCGACGAGCGCCGCCAGATCCTTCACCAGGCCCGCTGGCGGGAGGCTTTCGGCGCGCAGCGCGCGCCTCATCAGCTCCTTCGAGTCGAGCCCCTCGGGCTGGGGTGCGCGGCCGGTGAAGAGGAACTGCAGCAGCAGGCCGAGCGAGTACATGTCGCTCGCCGTGGTCGCCGGTTCGCCGCGCGCCTGCTCGGGACTCATGTAGGCCGGGGTGCCGAGGATCATGCCGAACTCGGTGTGGACGCCGTCGTCCTCGAACGACGCCGGTGCGGGGTCCCAGGCCGGAGGGGATGTTGCGGGCGACTCGCCCGCGTCAGCCGAGGCACTCTCGAAGCCGAGCGCCGGGGCGCCGCGGAAGCCCGCCTCGGTGGGCGGCAGCTCCGTCTCGGCCCCTGCACTCGAGGGCGTCGCGAGCGGTCGCGGCGCCGGCCGCTCGCCCGCCGTCCACGCCAGCCCGAAGTCGAGGACTTTGACCTCGCCGCTGTCGGAGAGCATGACGTTGCTGGGCTTGAGATCCCGATGCACGATCCCCTCGGCGTGCGCCGCGACGAGAGCGGAGGCGATCTGCCCGGCGATGCGCAACTGGACATCGTGGCTCAGCCCGGCGCGGATCGCCTCGTCGAGACGGCGGCCGGTGACGAGCTCGAGCACCAGAAAATCGTGCGACTCCATCTCGACGTAGTCGTAGATGCGGCAGATGTTCGGGTGGTCGAGCCGGGAGAGCGCCCGCGCCTCGCGCCGGAAGCGCGCCTGCGCCGAAGGCTGCAGGCGGCGGCCGGCGACGATCGACTTGAGCGCCACGCGGCGGTCGAGCGTCTCGTCGTAGGCGACGTAGACCTCGCCCATGCCGCCGCGCCCGAGAAGGGAGAGGACGCGAAACCGTCCGACCGTCTTGCCCAGCAAGCTCACTCGTCCGTCTCCTCGAAGTGGAAGGCCGAGGCGATTCTAGTCGGAGAAGCGCCGCCGTCAGACCTCGCCGTCGGGCGGGGGCATCTGGCTGGGGTCGAGGTAGAGGAGCTCGAGGACGGAGCCGAGCTCGGGGAGGTCGAAGTAGGCGAACTCGAAGGCGTCGCCGCTGCCGGCCTCCTGGAGGAGCGTGCGACCCTCCGCGACGAGCGCCGCCTTCGCGGCGCGCAGGGCGGCGAGCGATGCGTAGGCGAGGCAGGTGTGGTGGAAGCCGTTGCCGTGCTCGGCGAGGAACTCGGCAGCGAGACCGTGGCCGGAAAGAGGACTCACCAGCTCGAAGGTGCTGCCGCCCACCGTGGCGAGCGCGACGCGGAAGCTGAACGGGCTGTCGACGCCGCGCAGGCGGCCGAACACCGGGCGGATCGTCCGCACCTGCCAGGGCCCGATGCCGAGCGACGAAGAAAGGCTGCGCGCGGTCGCCTCGAGCTCGCGCACGACGAACGCGGTGTGGTGCAGGGCCTGCGGAGGAACGGAAGGCATCAGGGGCTCCGAGAGTCGCGGCGCGGGTCGTTTCGAGCGGCTGTCGTCCATAGTAAAGGCGCGGTCTCGAGAGCTGCAAGACGTCAACTTCTGCGCACCACGCCACGCAGTTTTCGCCGATGACACTCCGAGTCCTGTAGCCGGAAAGAACCAACTTCCAAGACTCGGACTTCTATTTACCTGGTCATAGCGAATAGCAAGCCTAAGGGATCATACTTGGCGCGGTCTGTCCGCCGCGACCGAAAAGGACTTTAGCCAGACCGCCGAGGCCAAGGTCGCCAGGAGCGACAGGAGGATGCCGACCCAGAGCCCGGCCGGGGGCCGATTGACGGGATCGGCCGAGGCGACTGAGTTCTCTAGTTCGTAGACACCGACTGCCGGCGGCGGAGATCCTTCGAGACGGCGAGCGCCTCCGACGACCTCGCGGCTTAGTACCCAGCGGACGCCGAGAGCGGCGAGTCGATCGAGTTCCGACGGCGAGGGATTGGCTTTGAGGGTGTGAAGGCGATCGTCGACCCCGGCAGCGGTCAGCGCAGCGATGCGACCCTTGCTACCGAGAACGTCATACGAGAGGAGATCTCTCACCCCGTAAATCGTGCCGGCGTTCGCCGGAAACACCTCGAAGGCTGTGGCGAATGCATAGCGCTGAGCCGGATCTAGGGCCAGGACCTGACGGACCGACGCCGGTGCCTCGGGCAGGGCGGTGTTGGCCACTGCCGGATTGAAGCCCGCCCCGAAGCCGACGAGCTCGCCGATTGCGGCGAGCACCACGATCAGCTCTCGCCGTCGCTTTGCGAAGGCAAGCGCGCAGCCAGCGGCCAGCCAGAGCGATCCTGGCAGCGCGACACGGCGGAGCGCCGTCGCACCGGCGGCTTGGAGGTAGTGATTCAGCCGCTGCTCGTAGACCTCCGCCGGTTGGTGCAGGTGTCCCCGTGCGCGAAGTGCCGCGATGCCGCTGCGAGCGACGGCCGTGAGGGCCGGGCGCGCGGCGGGGATCGCGGGCACTGTCCCGGCGATGGCGGCTAGCCCGCCTGAAACGATCAGGAAAATTCCGAGCCCGCGGCGTGGTCGCGTTGCGAGCGCAGCCAGAGCCGGTCCGGCTGCCATGGCTCCGAAGAGGACGAAGAGCAGGAGTCCGTATTCGAGCGCCACGACGCTGACCACGGGTACATGCCGCAGGACGGCGCCGACGAGCGGCAGATGCAAGGAGAGCACGAGCGCCGTCGCACCGACGACGAGACCGCGGCGCAGAGTCGGCGAGAGCACGCGCCAGGCGATCGCGATCGCCACCAGGACGAGCGCGCCGATGAAGCCAGCGGCGCGCCAGTGGAAGCTCTCGGCGCCGACGACCGCCGTGAGGTCGAGCTCGCCGCGAAGCGGGCTGCCCAGCATGCCGGGAAGGAACTCCCCCAGCACTCCCCAGATGCGCAACGAATGCGCGAGCTCGGGCCGCGTGGCAGCAGCATGGCTGTCTGCCAGCAAGACGAAGAACGGCACGAGC
>JAGOCP010000024.1 GCA_017998715.1 Thermoanaerobaculia bacterium
CCTAGCCCGCATTTCTCACCAGCGTTCGTAGCGAGGCGCCGCAGATGCCTGCGACTGCAAGGCCGATCTTGTGCCTCGTGGCGAGCAGGTATTACACTCATTCGAGAAGTAATACTTGGAGCTGCCGATGACGAGCACCATGACCAGCAAAGGCCAGGTCACCGTACCGAAGCGACTGCGAGTCCACCTGGGCCTCGAGCCGGGTGCGGAAGTCGAGTTCGAGCTTCGACCCGACGGCGAGGTCGTGGTCCGTCCGGCGCGCCCGAGTGCGCGGAGACGGCGAGCCGCCGGGCGCTTCACCAAGCTCCGCGGAACGCTTCCGACTGGCAGGACGACCGACGAGCTCATGCGCCTGCTGCGCGGCTACGAGGATGACGCCAAGGATCCGGGATTGCGTTGATTCTGGTCGACACCTGCATCCTTCTGGACATCGTGCAGCCCGACCCATCCTGGGGGAACTGGTCTCTGGCCCAACTCGAGCACGCGGCCGACCGCGGGCCGTTGCTGATCAATCCGATCATCTATGCCGAGTTCGCTGCGGGCTACCCGAGCATCGAGTCCGCCGAGCTCGCGCTGACCGACTTTGGCGCTCACCTCGAAGAGATCCCGCGAGAGGCGCTGTTTCTGGCTGGGAAGGCCTACCGCCAATACCGAGCGCGGAAGGGCACCCGAACCGGCGTGCTCGCCGACTTCTTCATCGGCGCCCACGCCGCAGTGCGCGAGATACCTGTACTGACGCGAGATACTGCCCGGATTCGAGCCTATTTTCCTACCGTCGCCTTGATCTCGCCAGTTGAAGGCTGAAGGCTGCCAGAGCTGGCGGTGGCCGCGCTTTGAACGGCCAGGAGGTTCCACGCATGTTGCGCCCAGGTGAAGCACTGGACGACGCCGAGCCTCGTCGCCCGCGGCGGAATCCGCGCGCCGGCATGGCTCGCCGGGCGCTCGGCGCGGTGGCGCTCGCACTTCTCGCGGCGGCCTGCGGCACGAAAACGACCGAGCCCTCGCCTGGAGTTGCGACATCGCATGCGGGTCCAGCAACCGCCGCGCGGGCAGAGCGGACGAACCTCGTGCTCTATGTCGTCGACACGCTCCGCGCCGATCACCTGGGTTGCTACGGCTACGGTCGGCCGACCTCGCCGCGGCTCGACGAATTCGCGCGCGAGGCCGTGCGCTTCGCCGAGGCGCGGGCGCAGAGCTCATGGACCAAGCCGGCGATGGCGACGCTCCTCACCGGCCTCCACCCGGTCACGCACGGCGCGGAGCGACGCAACCAGGGGATCGCGCCCGAAGTGCGCACGCTCGCCGAGCGTCTCTCCGCGGCGGGCTACGAAACCGCGATGTTCACCACCAACCCGACGGTGGTCGAGAAGTTCGGTTTCGGCCGCGGTTTCGACCGCTTCGAGTACGTGCACCAGCTCCGGGGACGGAAGCGCCGGAGCGTCGATTCCGCGGAGATGCATCGCGCGGCGACCGCCTGGCTCGACGGGCGCGCCGCGCCGGCGCGCCCGTTCTTCCTCGTCGTCCACACCCTCGATCCGCACGATCCGTACCGGCCGCAGGAGCCCTACCGCAGCCGCTTCGCCCCCGGCGTCGACGTCGCGTCGGCCTGCTGCTTCCGCGGCGAGCAGCTCACGGCGCTGTCGGCAGAGCAGGCGGCGACCCGGCGGCGCGATTCGCTGGCGCTCTACGACGGCGAGATCGCCCAGAACGACGCGAGCTTCGGCCGCCTGGTGGACGACCTGCGCGCCCGCGGACTTCTCGACCGCTCGGCGGTCGTCTTCACCGCCGACCACGGCGAGGAGTTCCACGAGCACGGCGGCTGGCGGCACGCCGAGTCGCTGTTCGAAGAGGTGCTGCGAGTGCCGCTGGTCGTGCGGCTGCCGGGTGGCGCTCCGGCGGGTGCGACCGTCGCGGACCCGGCCGACCAGATCGACCTCGCCCCGACGCTGCTGGATCTGGCCGGCGTCGCCGTGCCGCCGGAGCTCCCGGGCGCGAGCCTGCTGCCGGTGATCGGCGGCGGACCTGCGCCGCCGCGCGAGTCCCTCGCCTGGCTCCGGCACCCGGCGTTCGAGGTCACGGCGATCCGCGACGGCAGTTGGAAGTGGCTGCGGCACGACGGTCCGCCGCGCGCTGCGACCTCCGGGGTCGCCGGGGGCGCCGGGCTCGCTGGGATCGCCGAGCCGGCGGAGGCGCTCTACGACCTCACGGCCGACCCCGGCGAGCTGAGGAACCTCCTCGCGACCGAGCCCGACCGCCGCCGCGCACTCGCGCTGCGGGTCAAAGCGGCGCGCGCCCGCCTGGCCCGCGTCGACCGCGGCGAGGAGGCCGGGGAGGTCGAGATCGACCCCGAGCTCGACGCCGAGCTGCGCGCCCTCGGCTATCTGCGGTAGGCGGCGGCAAGACGCCCCGTTCAGGTCTTCACGCGCGCCTGAGTCAGGGCCTCTACCAGCGCTCGGCCGATGCGGCAGACTGTGGTCGTGGTCGAAACCGTCTCGCCCGGCAGCGGCTTGGGGCCCCGGCCGTTCACGACTAGAATGGCCGGCCTAACCAAGTGGGGGTCGCGCGATGTCTCTGTTCGCTAAGTTCAATCTCATCCTGCTCGCGGTATTCACGGCGGCTCTGGTTCCCGCCGCGTTCTTCGCGCGCAGTGCGATGGAGCGAAACGCGCAGCAACAGGTTCTCGAAAACGCCGGGATCCTGATGCAGACGGCTCTGGCGACGCGGACCTACACCAGCAAGCAGATCAGTCCGCTGCTCAGGCCGATGCTGGAGGAGAACTTCATCCCGCAGTCGGTTCCGGCCTATTCGGCGACCGAGATCTTCAACTACGTTCGCGAGAGCCATCCCGAATACTCCTACAAGGAGGCGACGCTCAACCCCACCAACCCGCGCGACCGCGCGGTCGATTGGGAGGCGGACGTGATCCAGGCCTTCCGCGACGACGCGGGACTGAAAGAGATCGTCGGCCAGCGCGACGGCGCTCTCGGGCGCTCGCTCTACCTTGGACGCCCGATCCGCATCACCGACCCGGCCTGCCTCTCCTGCCATACCAGTCCCGAAAGCTCGCCCGCCTCCGTCGTTCGGATGTACGGCCCCAACGCCGGCTTCGGCTGGAAGCTCAACGAAGTGATCGGCGCGCAGATCGTCTCGGTGCCGACCTCGGTGCCGATGGCGACGGCCCGGTTGGCGTTCCGCACCCTGCTCTTCTCGCTCATCGGGTCCTTCCTGTTGATCATGCTGATCCTCAACCTGCTCCTCTGGGCGGTCGTCATCCGGCCTCTCCGTCGCCTGTCGGCCATGGCCGACAGGGTGAGCACCGGCGACTTCGACACTCCGGAAGTGGCGATCGCCGGACGCGACGAGGTGGCGGTGCTCGCGAGCTCGTTCCAGCGGATGCGCATCAGCCTCGGCAAGGCCCTGAGCATGCTCGAGGAAGTTTGATTCGGTGAGCGCAACCCCGCACGACCCGTTGGAACCGGGAAGCTGGTTCGGCGACTACCAGATTCTCGACCTCCTGGGAGTGGGAGGGATGGGCAACGTCTACCGGGCAAGAGAGAAGATGCTGGACAGACTGGTCGCCCTGAAGACGCTCTCGCCGGAGCTCGGCTACGAACCGAGCTTCGTAGAGCGCTTCTCCAAGGAGGCACGCGCCGTCGCTCGCCTCAATCATCCGAACATCGTGCAGGTCTTCGCTTTCGGAGAAGTCCAGGGGATCTACTACCTGGCGATGGAACTGCTCGAAGGTCTTTCCCTCGGGCACTACCTCCGAGCCAATGGGCGCTGGAGTGAGTACGAGGCCATCTCGATCGTGCGCTACCTCTGTCGCGCACTCTCCGTCGCACACGCTCAGGGCCTCGTGCACCGCGACATCAAACCCGACAACGTCATCCTCACTCGCGCAGGGGAAGTGAAGCTCGTCGACCTCGGAATCGCCAAGCAGATGGGCGAAGAGAATTCGATGACCCAGACCGGGACGGCGATCGGGACGCCGAACTACATCGCACCGGAGCAGATCCTGGGCCAGCGCGATATCGATGGACGCGCCGACATCTATTCGCTGGGCGCGACGCTCTACCACCTGGTGACGGGCCGCGTCCCCTTCCAGGGATCGTCCGGCCCGCACGTGATGTCGATGCATCTCGTGGAGCCGTTCCCCGATCCACGCAATTTCCAGCCGTCGATCTCGGAAGGCTTCTGCCTCGTGCTGCGCAAGATGATGGCGCGCGACCGCGACGAGCGCTACCCGGATGTCATGAGCCTCGACGCCGACCTCTACCGCCTCCAGACGGGCGCCACCCCGGAGGCGCAGGAGCCGGCAGCAACACTGGTGTCGAGTGAGTTCCAGCTGCCGGGCGTCGGTGCCGGGCAGGCGTCGCGTCCAGGCGCGGCTGCCGAAGGGCAGAGGACCTCGATCACTCCGGCGACCTTCGACTCGGGAATCCTTCGGCGCATCGAGGAGCACCTTTCGGTGCAGATCGGTCCGATGGCGAAAGTGCTCGTGCGTCGCACGGCATCGGCCTCGCCTTCGCTCACCGCGCTCTGCGACGAGCTCGCCAAGCAGATTCCACCCGGACCTGGCCGCGAGACCTTCCGCGCCCACTGCATGGCCGGCGGCGGCGCGACTTCAACGGCCTTCTCGCCGGCGCCGAGCACCGCGAGCGGAGTCGGGACGAGGCCGCAAGGGCCGCTCCAGGACGAGGCGCTGGCGCGGGTCGAAAGCGAGCTCGCGCGCCGCATCGGACCCCTGGCGCGCGTGCTGGTGCGGCGGAACCGGCACGCCCGCAACCTCGAAGACCTGGTGACCCTCCTCGAGACGCACATTCCCGACGAAGCGGGCCGCGTGGCCTTCAGGCGAGCCCTGCTCGGCGCCTGAGCTGCGGCGCGGCCGTCCGAGGCGCGAAGAGAATCCCCCGTACCTGCCGACACCCGGACCTCGAGGTGCCTGGCACCGAGAATGCAAAGACCCTCGCAAACAACCGCTATTCAGTTTCACAACAGATCTGCGAGGGAGTTCACAATGTCGCAACCGGTCGTTCGCCGCTCGAAGAACCTGCAGTTCTCGCACGCCGCCGCCGCGATGGGCGCCTTCTGGGCAGGCGCGCGAAAGAACGAAACGCACCGCATCGAGAAGTTGCGCCAACTGCTCGTCGAGGGGAGCAGGAGCGTCGTCGCCGCAGCTCCAGAGTTCTCGGCTGCCGGCGCCTCGTTGCGCCGATCCTGACCCGGGTCGTCGTGCCGCAGAGAGTTTGGCGGCCACCCGGCCGGGCGTACGAAAGCCGGTCTCCCCTCTGAACCACTCGGCGAGCGCTCCCCCCTAGGAGATTCCCGGCGGCCGCTCGATGGATCGTGCCGGTGGATCCTGAATCGGCGCAGGAGGGTCTTCCGCCGGCGGCAGCGGCGGGTCCCCGATGGGAGGCTCGACCGGATCGCGCGGCGGACCGAATGGCGGCAACTGCGTCGGCAGCGGGGGATCCTCGTAGGGAGGCGGCGGCAGGTCGATCGGCGGCGGCGGGATCGGCGTCGAGGTCATGTGCGCCGACAGCGCAAGTCCCGTGCCATTCGCAGCTCGCCCGTCGGCCTCTTCGTGTATGGCACCAAGGTCAACTCGATCTCACCGCTCGCCCGCGAGGAGCTCCTGATTGTTCATTCTTCTCCCGCTGCGTCGCAGCGCGAGCGCAGCGAAGGCGCACGAACGCAGCAACGACGGGCATTCCACGAGTTTTCCGCACGTGGCACCGCAGTTGCTCTTCTGAGTCGGAGCTTCAGCCCCGCATTTCCGCGTGGGCGAGCGCTCTTTCCAAGGAGAAATTCATGACGAGCGTCAAGGTAGCGCCGAACGTGAACGCCGATCCGATCACCGGAGAGCCGGGTTCGCATCCGGTGGGCACGGGAGTCGGCGCGGCGGGTGGTGCAGCAGCGGGTGCCGCAGTCGGTGCGGCCGTGGGAGGTCCTGTGGGAGCGATCATCGGCGCCGCCGCTGGAGCGGTCGCGGGCGGCGCGGCGGGGCATGGCGTCGGCGAGATGGTGAATCCGACCGTCGAAAACGCCTACTGGGAGGCGGAGTACAGGAATCGACCCTACTATTCCGCCGACCGGCCGTTCTCGCAGATCCAGGACGCCTACCGCTACGGCTGGGAGTCGCGCGCGAACCACCCGGCAACGCGCTGGAGCGCCATCGAAGCCGACCTCGCGAGCGGCTGGGACAAGGCTCGCGGCAAGTCCAATCTCGCGTGGGACCAGGTCAAGGGTGCGACCCGCGACGCCTGGCATCGGGTAGAGCGAGCTCTGCCCGGCGACGCCGACAGCGACGGCCGCTGATCCGAGTTGCAGGAAACGACAACGCCCTCGGCGCATTGGCGCCGGGGGCGTTGTCGTTTGCACGAGGCGGGCCGATCGAAGGCTCGTGAACTTCCTCGGCGCGTGCCGCGCCGGCCGATTCCGCCGAGCTTGCCCGCGGCGCGTGAACCGCCCGGCCTCGTCAACGGCTCGGCGCGCAGGTCTCCAGGACGAGACTCCGCAACCAGCGGTGCGCGGGGTCGGCGTCCATGCGCGGGTGCCAGAGCAGCGAGAGCGTGAACTCCGGCGTCGCGACGGGCAGGGTGAAGGTGTGCAGACCCTTGCGCAGGTTGCCGGTGTGGCGTTCGGGGAGCGTCGCGATCAGCTCCGTGGTGCGCGCTAAGGCCAGCGCGGCAGCGAAGCCGTCGACGAAGACGGCGATCTGTCGTCTTCCTCCGAGGATACCGAGGGCCTCATCCACCTGCCCCGCACCGGGACCGCGCAGGCCGACGTCGATGTGCCGGCCCGCCGCGTAGCGCGCGGCGGTCACCCGCGCGCGGCTCAGCGGATGTCCCCGGCGCACGACGCCGACGAAGCGGTCGCGGAAGAGAGCTTGCGCACGCAGCTCCGGCCCGGTCGTCGGCCCGACCACTCCGGTCTCGAGATCGACCAGACCGTCGCGCAGCGCGGCACTTTCGCGGTCGAGCTTCTGCCGGAAGCGCAGCTTCACTCCCGGCGCCTCCCGCCAGACGAGCGCCAGGAGGGCCGGTCCGAAATTCTCGACGAAGCCCTCACGGGTGCGCAGGGTGAAGGTGCGGTCGAGCCGCGCGAGGTCGAGCTCGCCCGCCGGCCGCAGCACGGCGTTCGCCTCCTCGACCAGCGGTCGCACCCGATCGCGCAACGCCAGCGCGTGCGGCGTCGGCACGAGCCCGCGCCCGGCGCGCACCAGCAGCGGATCGCCGGTCGTCGCGCGCAGACGAGCCAGGGCGCGGCTCATCGCCGACGGGCTCAAGCGCAGTCGCCGCCCGGCGCGAGTCACGCTGCCTTCCGCCAGGAGCACGTCGAGGGTGACGAGCAGGTTGAGGTCCGGATCCGTCATGAACGGACCCTACTCGGATATGGCGTTGGAAGCAACGAATATGTGCATCTGTTGCGTCTTGCGCCAGTGTCGCGGAGGGACTACCTTGATGCCATGTTGCCTCCGACACAGGCAGAACCGACAGCAACCAACTTCGACCCGCACGCACGATCGATCTCGCCGCGCTGGGCGCTCGCCGCCCTGTCGCTCTCCATGCTGCTCGCCTCCCTCGGGACCAGCATCGCCAACGTCGCCCTGCCGACACTCGCAGAGACCTTCGCCGCTTCGTTCCAGGCGGTCCAGTGGGTCGTTCTCGCCTACCTTCTCGCCCTGACGTCGCTGGTCGTCAGCGCCGGGCGGCTCGGCGACCTGCTCGGCCGCCGACGGCTCCTGCTCGCCGGAATCGCTCTCTTCACGGCGGCTTCGATCCTCTGTGGAGTCGCCCCGACGCTCGGGTTCCTCCTCGCCGGACGGGTAGCGCAAGGCCTCGGCGCGGCGGTCCTGATGGCCATCTCGCTCGCCCTCGTCGCCGAGGTCGCGCCGAAGGAGAGATTCGGCGGCGCCATGGGGCTGCTCGGCACGATGTCGGCGATCGGCACGGCGCTCGGACCTTCGCTCGGCGGCGCGCTCGTCGCCGGACCCGGTTGGCGAGCGATCTTCCTCCTGCAAGTAGCGCTCGGCGGGCTGACCTGGCTCCTCGCGCGGCGTCACCTGCCGGTGGACGCTGCGAGGGCCGGCGTCGACCGGCCGGGTCTCGATCTACCAGGAACGGTTCTGCTCGCCCTGGCGCTCGCCGCCTATGCCCTCGCCATGACCCTCGGGCGCGGCCGTTTCGGCCTGATCAATCTGGCTCTGCTCCTCGCCGCGACCGGCTTCACCGGCGCCTTCGTGCGCGTCGAAGCGCGGAGCGCGTCGCCGCTCCTCCGTCTCACGATTTTCCACGACAAGGCGCTGCGCGCGAGCCTCGTGGCGAGCGGGCTCGTTTCTACGGTGATCATGGCGACGATGGTGGTCGGGCCGTTCTATCTCTCGCGGACGCTCCGCCTCGATGCCGGGATCGTCGGGCTCGTCCTCTCCATCGGTCCGTTCGTCGCCGCGGTGACCGCAGTCCCCGCCGGCCGCCTCGCCGATCGCTTCGGCGCCCGGCGCATGACCGGCGCCGGCCTCGTCGGGATGGCGGCGGGCTCCGGGCTGCTGTCGCTGCTCCCGGCCGGCCTCGGTATCCCCGGCTACATCGCAGCGATCGTCGTCGTCACCGCCGGCTACGCTCTGTTCCAGACCGCCAACAACACTTCCGTCATGACGGATCTCCGCCCGGACCAGCGGGGCGTCGTTTCCGGCCTGGCCAACCTGTCGCGCAATCTGGGGCTCATCACCGGCGCCTCGGTCCTCGGCGCCGTCTTCGCGCTCGCCTCGGGCACGCGCGACATCACGACGGCGCCACCCGAGGCCATTGCTGCGGGCATGCGCGTCACGTTTGCGGTCGCGGCGGCGCTGATCTTCGTCGCCATCGGCACCCTCGCCGGTGCCACCGAGCGCCCGACCCGGACAGCAGTGCCGCTCGGCGCTCCCGGCACCTCATCGGGAACCTGAACCGGGGATTCTCCGCGGCCGAACGGCGCTCCCCCTACTCGACCGAGCTCGACCAACGCGACGTGTCGTTGGTTTCGAAACCGTCGATGAACAGCGAATTGTCGCTCGCCGCCATATTGATGGCGTTCGCGTCAAGGGTGACGGCGGTCTGCGCCAGCGCCCTGCCCAGCAGCTTCGCACCCGTGTTCATGGCGATCTGGGTGGCGCACAGGACGATCCCCTTCATTCGGGACGTCGTCCCGAGGGTGGTCTCGCCTGCTACCTGCCAGAACACATTGGCTGCGCTCGCCCCGCCTGCCAGGGTCACGATGGCGCCCGATTCGACGGTCAGATCCTGGGCGATCTGGAAGATCCAGACATCGGTCGGGCTGCCCGAGAGGGTGACCCCGCCGGCCGAGATCAGCACGCCGGTGCCCCACTTGTAGAGCCCCGGCGTCAGCGTCTGCCCGGTGAGATTGCCGGAGTACAGCTCGGTGAAGTCGGGCAGCGTCCGGCCCTCGGCGTCGGTGTAGGCGGTTTCCATATCGCCTACGGCGGTGGTCATCCTCGTGGGAGTGGGCGGCGCGTAGTCCGAGGCGTACACCTTGCCCTCGACGAGTGAGGAGGTCGAGTACCTGCCAGAGGGGGCGAGAATCAGGTCGAAGCCGGTGATGGCTGTCGCCGAGATCGGACTGACGCCGATGTCACCGACGATCGAGGTCACACCGGTGGTCGAGATTCCCGCTTTGGAGAGAATCACGAACCTGCCGGCCACCAGCAGGTTGACCGGAGCCGGACCCGCCGCGAGAGCTGGCATCGCGGCGAGAATTCCAAGTGCCATCGTCATCCCGAAGGACATTCCTGCCATCCTGTTGTTGAGTCTCATTGCGGTACTCCTTGTTGCGGCACACGTGCGCTCTTCTCCGAATCGGATCCAGAGCTCGCGCGCCGGAGCGCATCGCTCCCGCGATCGGAAAGCTGTTTCTGGAACCGTACGCGCGCCTCGACGACGCAGCCATGTCAGAGCACCTGGCGAGAGACGACGACGGCAGGGAGAGTGCTCCGACCTCTCCCCTGCCATCGAGCCCTGTTCACAGTAGGTTTCGAGCCCCGCGAAGTGAAGCGCACTTTCTACCCGGATGCAGCTGCGAGCCGGGTAGAAAGTACGGCGCTGGCCGGTAACTCAGCGAGCGGATCGAACGATCACGAATCCGGCGCGCTCGAAGTACGGCGCCGCGCTGTCACTCGCGAGCCAGGCGACGACGGCGCGCGATGCGGTGAGATGCGGCCGCTGCCCGAGCGCGGCGATCGCATAGGAGATCCTGGGTCCTTCTTTCTCCGGAACGACGAAGGCCACCCGTGCGCGCCGCGCGACGGCGGCGTCGGTGCGATAGACGATGCCGGCATCGACCGCTCCGGCCTCGACGGCAGCGAGCGCTCCCCGCACGTCCTGGGCGGGAATCACCCTCTCGGAGATCGCTGGCCAGAGGTTCTGCGACTCCAGCCAGAACTTCGCATACCTGCCTGCAGGGACCGACTCGGGGTTCGCCAGCGCGACCCGGCGGATCGCTGGCGCCGCCAGGTCGGCGGCGGAAGCGATCGCGAGCGCGCTTTCCTGCGGCACGACGACCACCAGTCGGTTCGACAGCGGCGATCGCCGAGAGGCGAGATCGATCAGCCCGGCCTCGGCCACCCGGTCCATCCATCCCTCGTCGGCCGAGAAGAAGACGTCCGCCTTGTTCGCTGCGACGATCTGACGCGCTAGGTCGTTCGAGGCGCCCAGGTTGAATATCAGGCGCGTGCCTGTGGCCCGCTCGACGGCCGGAGCCATCTCCTCGAGCACGTTCCGCAGGCTCGCCGCGGCGTAGACCTGGATCTCGGTCGGCTCCACGGCGACCGCAGATCGCGGAGCCGCCAGCACGCCCGCGAGGACGACGGAGAGAGCCAACAGGGCGGTGCACCGCATTGTTTTCATCCTACGCGAAGCCTCGGGACGCACGACGGCAGGGCGGGAATCGAACGGCAGCGCGGTTGAGGAGCGGCGGAACCCGGCGGAGCTCAGCCCGCCGCGGGCTCGGCGACCCCTCGAATCATCAACCAGAACGCGAAAGCCACCTCGAAGAGCAGCATCGGCATCCAGGCATACGCCGCTGCCGGACCTTCGAGCACGCCACCCAGCTGGGCGGGAAGCGTCACCACGAGCACGACCGAGGCGACGACGCCGAGCCAGGCGAGTCCGGCGGGGATGGTGCGCGCGCGCAGGAACAGACAGCAGAAGAGCGTGCTGCCGACGGCGAAGAGGATCGAGCAGACCAGAGCGTTGCCGCCCCCGACGTCGAGCAGGTAGGCACCGAGAGCCGCTGACGCTGCCGGGGCGGCGGCGCCGGGAGCCCCTGCGGTGGTCGCGAGCTGCAGCAGCCCGAGCCCGGCCGGAATACCGCCCAGACCGAGAAGCCCCTCCCCGACCCGGCAGAACATCGCCAGGCGCGCGAGCTCGGCGTCGGCCTCGCGGGTGAGCGCATGCAGTGTCACCGCGAGCACCAGGGCGCAGAGACCCATGACCACGGTGAGCACCAGCGTCGTCCGCACGTCGGCCGCGTGCGCAGCAAGACTGGCGAGCTTCGAGGCGCCCGCCTCGGCATCTGTCGCTCTACGATCGAGGGCCATGCTGGTGAGGCCGACGGCAATGTAGGCGAGAAAAGTGGAGCCGGCGATACGAGCGTTCGTTCTCCTGGTCATCTTTTCCTCCAGCTCGAAATCCGGAAAATGAGGCGAAGAAAGCAGCGGGCCTTCCCGCCGTCAGCGCCAGCGGTCGCCGGGCCTTCTCACGAACTCGGCCAGCACATAGGGCCAGGGAATGACGAGCGGGAAGATGACCAAACCGAGTCCGCAGGCGAGGATGGTCTCCGCCGTGCCGGCGTCGATCTGCCCGGCAGTCCACAGTGGCAAGGCGATCGCCACCAGCCAGACGGTCTTCCAGACGAGCTCGAAGAGCAGCAGCGGCAGCATGCGGACCGGGTAACGGACCCCTAGCGCCGCGAGCAGGGTGACGGCGACGAGGAGGCTGACGCCGACGCCGTGCCAGAGCGTCCAGGAGAGCGGGTGGCCGACGAGCGCGGGCCAGACGTCGCTGCCGAGCCCGACAGCGATCAGCAGGTAGGTAGCCCTGAGCAGGTAGAGGCGAAAGGTCGAAAGCTCTCTCATGCGGCGAGTATCGGGCTCGCCCCGCGCCCTCGCAATGCGCATGCGACGAAAGGCCACCGGGAGCTCCCGAAGCGCGGATAGGGCAGACGAGTGGCGGCGCCCGACGTGGAAGGACCGGGGCAACGAACGTAAGATGCCCGGCATGCGCGCGACGGCGAATCCCGGCGAGGCGACGGCGTTCCGGCGCGTTCCCGTCTGGCGCCGTCTCGGCTGCGCGCTCGGCCTGGCCGTAGGCATCGCCATGTTGCTGCGCACGCAGTGGACGCAGGGAATTCAACCGCTTCTTCTGCGCACGGTGCTTATGGGGCTGGTCGGAGTCCTCGTCTTCGGGCTCTTCGAGCGCTGGCCCAAGCGCCTGCCGCGCTGGCTGCCGAGATGGGTTTTGCAGGTCGTCGGCGTCGGCCTGGCGATGCCGGCGACGACCGTCAGCATCTATGTCGTCTCGACTCGGGCCGGCGCGACGCCGTTCTGGCTGGACCAGGACCGCATGGAAGGCTGGATGATGCTGACCTTTCTCAGCCTTCTGCTCGCGCCGTGGACCGCGCTTGGGGCTCTGGTGCGTCAGAAGGAGGCCTTCGCCCGCCACCAGGCTCTCGCCTTCGAGCTCGAACGCAGCGAGCTCGAGCGTCAGGCGCTCGACGCGCGTCTGCATCAACTCCAGGCTCAGGTCGCTCCCCATTTCCTCTTCAACACTCTTGCCAATGTCCAGGCGCTGGTCGACACGGGCTCGCCGCTCGCTTCGCAACTGCTGCGCAGTCTCGTCGCTTACTTGCGCGCCGCCGTCCCCCTGCTCCACGAGCCTGCGACGACGATCGACAGAGAGGTGCGCATGGTTCAGGCGTATCTCGACTTGATGAAGATGCGCATGCCCGATCGCCTGCGCTTCGCGCTGCACGTCGACGAGTCGGCGCGCCCGCTACGCTGCCCGCCGGCGACGTTGCTGACGCTGGTGGAGAACGCCGTGCGGCACGGCATCGACCCGAGCGAGGAGGGCGGCGAGATCGTCGTCGAAGTGCGGCGCAGGGACGGCCGCTGCTGCATCCGCGTCGCCGACAGCGGTGTCGGCCTCGCGCGATCGAATGCCGGTCCCGGGACGGGCCTCGCCCGCCTGCGCGAGGCATTGCAGCTGATGTTCGGCGGCGATGCGCGCCTGACCGTCGCGGCCCGGGAACCGCGCGGCGTCATCGCCGAGCTGGACTTCCCCGCGCGCTCAGGATCGGAGCCATGACCGGGCGACCGACCGCCCTCGTCGCCGACGACGAGCCTCTGCTGCGCGATGCGCTCGCGCGTCAGCTCGCCGAGGTCTGGCCCGAGCTCGAGATCGTCGCCCAGACGCGCAACGGACGCGAGACCGTCGAGCGCTTCGAGGCACTTCGCCCCGACATCTGCTTTCTCGACGTCCACATGCCCGGCCTGTCCGGCCTGGATGCGGCCTACCGGATCGGCCGTCGCGCGCACCTGGTGTTCGTCACCGCGCACGACCACTACGCGGTCGAGGCTTTCGCGCAGGGCGCGCTCGACTATCTGCTGAAGCCGGTCGACCGCGCACGCCTGCTCGACACCGTCGCACGGCTCAAGGAGCGGCTGCAGGCTGCGCGGCCGGCGGTCAACACCGAGGAGCTGCTGAAAGAGCTCGCGGCGCAACTCGCCGGAGGGCGCAACGCCGTGGCTCCTCCGCCGCTGCGCTGGATCCGCGCCCAGGTCCGGCAGACGCTGCGTCTGATCGCCGTGGACGACATCGACTACGCGCGCTCGGACACCAAATACACCGTCATCGCCTGGCGGGGCGACGACGGCCAGCCCGCCGAGGCGGTCGTTCGCGTCACCCTCAAGGAGCTCCTGGCGCAGCTCGATCCGGACCACTTCGCCCAGGTCCATCGCTCCGTGGTCGTCAATCTGCGCGCCATCAGCCACGTCCGGCGGCGCGACAACGACACAGCGGAGATCCACCTCAAGGGCCGCAAGGAGGTCCTGCCTGTGAGCCGGAGCTTCCTGCACCTGTTTCATCCGATGTAGCCGGCGATTTCCGCGGACGGAATCCGCTCCTCTCGCGGCGTCGCGAAAGATCGCGCGCTCGCCTCTGTTCCGCACCGCATCGCCGGCTGTCTCATCCTTCGAAGATCGCGCAGAACCGCTCACCCTTCCGGTGAGGAACGGACCCGTCGCAGCGGCCGCGGAGGCGCGTTCGCCAACAAGGAGAGTTCATGTCGAGATTCTTCCGGCCTCGGACGCACGTCGCCTCGGGCCGTTTGCCGCTGGGCGCGTTCGCCCTCGTCTCGTCTCTGCTCGCCGTCGGCTTCTCGCCGGCGCATGCCGGCGTCGCGCTGGACGTCACGCCGAGCTTCCCGGCCACGGTCACCGCCGCGGCGACCGGCCTCCCCGCGTCGTTCTCCTTCGCCAACAGCTCGACCGGACCGGACTCCGCCTTCTCGATGAGCATCACCGCCATCGCCCTCACCCCGAGCTGCGGCAACGCTGGCACCGTCTGCAACGAGATCGACCCCGGCGTCTTCGCGCTCAGTGCGAGCGGTACCGGCCAGGCGGGCACCGCCTGCGCCGGTGCGACTTTCGCCATCGCTCCCCCCGACGCCTTCGGCAAGGCGGTCTTCACCCCCTCGCCGGCGATCGTGCTGACGCCGACCGGGCAGCCCGGTTCCTCCTGCACCGTCACGTTCTCGTTCAGCGTGCTCAAGGTGCCGACGGTCGATGCTTCGAATCCGACCCCCGGCATGCAGACCGACGCGCTCGCCGAGGTCAGCGGCGACACCATCGGCAATCCGGGCTCCACCGACTCGAGCGGCAGCGTAGAAGTGACGGTCAACCGCGCCCTGCCGACGCTCGCGACGACGGCGTCGCCGGCGGTGACGCTAGGCGGGCAGGTGAGCGACTCGGCACAGCTCTCCGGAGGTTCCCATCCCGGGGGCGGCAGCGTCACTTTCCACCTCTACGGACCCGACGATGCCACCTGCAGCCTGCCGCAGGTCTTCGTCTCGACGAACTCCGCCAACGCCGCCGGTGCGGCGACCTCGAGTCCGTTCACGCCGACGCTGCCGGGAACCTACCGCTGGATCGCTGCCTATGGCGGCGATGCCGACAACCTCCCCGTGCAAGCACTGTGCAACGCCGCCAACGAGTCCGTCATCGTGAGCCTGGCACCGCAATCGATCGCGGTCACGCCGGGAAGTCTCGCGAGCAACGTTCCGGCAGGGGGTTCCGAAACACTGTCGCTCGACATTGAGAACCAGGGTGCCATCGACCTCGTCTGGTCGATCGGCGAAGCGCCCGCTGCGCAGACGCACGCGCAGGCGCTCGGAGCCCCGCAGGGTCGAGCCCACCGGTTGTACGACAACGGAACGCTCGTGAGTCTTGCCGGCGCAGGCTCCGGCGGCGGGGACGTCAGCGTCCTCGATCGCGCCCACGGCCTGACGCTCCAGGGCCTCGGCTTCCAGCTCGCCGGAGAGAACCGGCTGGCGGACGACTTCACGGTGCCGGGCCCGGCCGCCTGGACGATCGAGACCGTCACGTTCTACAGCTACCAGACCTCCTCGACGACGAGTCCCGCCCTCACCGATCTCCGCCTGCAGATCTGGGATGGACCACCGGAGGTCGCGGGCAGCCAGGTGGTCTTCGGCGACCGCGACACCAATCGCCTGGTCTCCTCCACCTTCAGCCACGCCTATCGCGTCAGCGAGGGCGACCTCGAGGCGGTCGCGCGTCCGATCCTGGCCGACGTCGCGCGCGTCGGGGTGACACTCGCGCCCGGGACCTACTGGCTCGACTGGTCCGCCGACGGCGCCTCCGGCACCGGTCCATTCAGTCCGCCGACCGCTGCCGCCGGCCGCGGCTCGCCCGGCAACGCCCTCCAGGCCTCCGCTGGCGAGCCGTTCACCGCTGCGCTCGATGGCGCCCGGCAGTTGGAGTTTCCGTTTCGCGTCGCCGCCACCCTCGCGGCCTGCGACGCGCCTGCGAATCTCCCCTGGCTCGCCGTCGGCCAGACGCTCGGCACGACGACAGGCGGCGCCACCACGGTCGTGGACGTCACGTTCGACTCCGCCGACCTCGCCCCCGGTCTCTACAGCGGCGTGCTCTGCGTGCAGAGCAACGATCCCGATTCGCCGGTCGTCGAAGTGCCGGTGACCTTCGTCGTCGCGCTGCTCTTCCTCGACGGCTTCGACAGCGGCAGCGCTGTGAACTGGAGCTCCGTCGTTCCCTAAGGGGCGACGCCGGCGTCGGGCGCCCTTCGGCGGAGCGTCCAGGCGCGACGCGCCATCAGGCCGAGCGGGAGGACGATGGCGAGCAGCACGAGCACCGGCACGGCGGCGGCGAAGCCGGCCAAGAGCGGCGTGAACCAGGCTTCGCGGAACCAGGCCGCGGCCGCTGCGCTGTTGGCCTCGAGCGCGCTCGCCTGTGTGCCCACGGCGAAGTCGTGGGCGATGGCGGTGACGCCGGCAGCCCCTTGCCAACCCACCCCGACGATGCCGAACGCGACCCAGCCGAACGCCAGGCTGCCGACGGCGAGAGCGCCGAGAGCGACGCCGGCGACGGAGAGCGAGAGCAGACCGACCGTCACCCCGCCGAAGGCAATCGGAGCGATAGCGACGCCGCCCACCGCGAGGAGCGGCGAGAGGGCGAGATCGCCGACGGCGACCCACGCGCGCGCGCCGCGACGCGTCGCGCGGTCGAAAGCAGCGCCCGCGTCGACGCCGCCGGAGGCGTAGGCGAAAAGAGGCAGCCCGAGGAACTTCGCACGGCTCGCGTAGCGCCGCGCCCGCGACGGCGCCACGCCGCGCCGCGCGAGCTCGGCGGCCCAGGCCGCGTCGCCGACGCCGCCCGCCGCCCGCAGCGCCGCGATGCGGCGCTCGACCCGTTTCGCGATGCCGATCAGCCCGCCGACCAGGGAGACGGTCCACAGCGTCGTCGTCACCGCGAGAAACGCTGGCGCCTCGGCGAAGCGGGTCGTGCCGACCCAGACCAGGCCGAGGATCAGCCCGATCATCGGCAGAACGAAGAGGAAGGCTCTGCGGAAGGCCGCCGCGATCGCCCGGCGCTCGTCGTCGGAACGCGCGGTGGCGCCCGCGAGCTTCGAGGCGAGCCAGGCGGTGAGAAGGCCGGCGGCAGGTCCGGCGACCGCTGCCCCGCCGAGTCCGGCGAGCGTGGACTTGCCGGTTGCCGCGCCGGTCGCCGCGCCGGTCACGGCGGTTCCGGAAAGGGTTGCAGCGACCGCCGCGCTCGTCGGTGCGGTCAAAGCGATGGCTGCGAGCACTCCGGCGGTGAAGCCTGCTCCCGGCCGCGAACGCGAGAGCGCCGACTCGACCAGCGCCGACATCTCCGCCTTGAGCATCGCGCGGCCGCGCGACAGCCGCTGCTTGACGGCTTCCTCGGAGAGCGCGAGCTGGCTCGCGACCTGGGCGACCGACCGCTCTTCGCGGTAGAAGAGCACCAGCGGCTCGCGGTAGCTCTCCGGGAGCTCGGCGAGCGTGTTCCACAGCAGCTCCTCCTCCTGCTTCGAGACGGCGCGCGCCTCGGGGCTCGCTTCGCGAGTCGCCGGTTCGGCAATCCCATCGAGCGACACGGGAGCGCCGCCGCGGCGGCTCGTGCGTTTGGCCGCGTTCGCCGTCAGGTTGCGCGCGATCCCGGCGAGCCAGGACTTGAGCAGCGCCGGCTCGCGCAGGTCGTTCTGTTGCCGCCAGGCGGCAACGAAGGTCTCCTGCGCGAAGTCGGAGGCAGCGGAAAGATCGCCGGTGCGGCTGTAGGCGATCGCGGCGACGAGCGACTGATAGCGCTCGACGATGCGCCCGAAGGCGTCGCGATCGCCGGCGCGTGAAGCGCGCCAGAGGTCGACGTCGGAAACGGGCGAAAGAGGGGCGGAGGGGGGCATCGAAAGTGCGTTCATGATCCCCTAGTGGCCGCCGGCCGGCAAAAGGTGACAGACGGGCGCGCGAAGGCGCCGGGTGGCGCCGGTTGGCGCCGACCGGTGGAGGTGACCTGTCTCTCGTCCTTACTGCGGATACTGCGCGCGCACCTCGGCTTCGACGAGGGCGGCGAGCGGGCGTTCGCCGAACGGCTCGAGCGGCTTGCCGTTGACGAAGAAGCCCGGCGTCTTGCGCACGCCCAGGGTCTGCGCGTCGGCGAGATCCTGCTCGATGACCGCCGTGATGCGCGGGTCGGCCATGTCGAGCTCGAGGCGCTCGAGGTCGATCCCTGCCTGCGGCAGGAGCTGCCAGATCCGTTCCGGAACGACCTGGTGGTGCTGCGTCCAGAACTGCTGATTCTGGTAGAGGAGCTCCAGAGTCTCCCAGAACTTGCCCTGCATCTTGGCCGCCTCGAGGACGCGCACCGCGCCGCTCGAGCCGTCGTGGAACGGGGCGTAGCGGACGACGAGCTGGATCTTCTCCGGGTAGGTGGCGAGGAAGCGCTTGGCGATCGGCGAGAAGACCGCACAGGTCTCGCACGCCGGGTCCGTGAACTCGACGATGAAGACCTTGGCGTTCGCAGCACCCAGTACGGCCGAATGCGGGCGCACGAAGGTAGCGGCATAGGTCTGCGCCATGAAGCCGAGCTCGGCGGCGCGCTGCCCCTTGAACCAGGAGGCGGCCAGGAGGAAACCGACGACGACGACGAGGGCGGATGCGGCGAAGATCCAACGTCTCATTGGGGAGCTCTCCGGTCGAGCGCAATCAGAATACCTGTCAGGGTCGTGAAAGCCAGCAACGAGAGCAGGGGGATGGTCAGGAAACCGAACAGATTCAGATAGTCCTCGGTGCACGAGACGCCCTTGCCGCAGGGCTGCAGGTTCGCCGGAACAATGCCGGCGGAAAGCAGGTAGTGGTATCCCGCGACGAGCCACCCCAGGCCAGCGAGCGGCAGGGCGTACTTCACGGCGCCGCGATCGAACGGAAAGAGCCCGCGGGCGAGGACGACGACGAGCGGAAACAGACAGATCCGCTGGTACCAGCAGAGCACGCAGGGCGCGAACTCCATGACGTTGCTGAAGAACAGACTGCCCGCGGTCGCCAGCAGTGTGAGCATCCAGGCCGCGAAGAGCAGCATCCAGTCGAGGTCCGGCCGATCATCGGAGAGACGTTTGCGGGCGCTCATCTGAGTCTCCTCGGCAAGAGGCAATCCTAGTCCTTGGCGAGCCGGCGGTAGAGATCGTGCGCTTCGGCGGGCGAGGCGCCCTGGTGGACGACGGCGCGCACCGCCTGAAGCATCGCCGCCGGGGCCTCCGACTGGAAGATGTTGCGCCCCATGTCGACGCCCGAGGCGCCGCGCGCGACGGCGTTGGCGGCCATGGTGAGCGCCTCGAGCTCGGGGAGCTTCTTGCCGCCGGCGATGACGATCGGCACCGGACAGCAGGAGGTCACGGTCTCGAAGCCGTCCTCGACGTAGTAGGTCTTGACGTAGTGGGCGCCCAACTCGGCGCAGATGCGGGTGGCGAGGCGGAAGTACTTGGCGTCGCGCACCATCTCCTTGCCGACGGCTGTCACCGCGAGCACCGGCACTCCGTAGCGGTTGCCGGCATCGACCAGACGGGTGAGGTTGTGGATCGACTTGGTCTCGTGCTCGCCGCCGACGAAGACCTGCACCGCGAGAGCCGCCGCGTTCAGCCGCAGCGCATCCTCGATGTCGACCGCGATCTCCTCGTTCGACAGCTCCTTGAGGATGCTCGGGCCGCCCGAGGCGCGCAGCACGATCGCCGCCCGCGTCGCCGGCGGAATCATCGTCCGCAGCGCGCCGCGCGTCAGCATCAGCGTGTCGGCGTAGGGGATGAGCGGCACGATCGTGAGGTCGATGCGCTCGAGGCCGGTGGTCGGCCCCTGGAAGTAGCCGTGGTCGAACGCCAGCATGACGGTGCGTCCCGACGTGGGGTCGAAGATCCGCGCCAGGCGGTTCTTGAGCCCCCAGTCGTAGTGCGCCGAGCCCTTGAGGAAGAACCCCTCGCTCACCTGCGGCACGTCGGCGTGGAACTCCTTGTGCTCGCTCCTTCCATCCATGTCGGCCATGCTCCCGTTCCTTTCGCGGCGCCGCTCAGGGCGCCGGAGCCCGCTGCTTGATCTCGTAGAGGTTCCCGTCCTCGTCGAGGACGAAGGTCACCCGGCGCTCGCCGCGCGGTACTTCGCGAATCTCCAGGTCCGCTGCCCTGCAGCGCTCGACGAAACCGGCCGCATCGCCGACCTCCAGGCAGACATGCGCGACTCCGGCCGGCGGCTTCTCTCCCGGAGGGACGAGGAAGACCTCGAACTGCACGCCGTCGCCGGCGTAATCGATCAGCCGATGCGCCCGCGCCACGCCGAAGAGCGCGTGGCAGAGCTCGGCATCGACCTGCTTCTCGCGCCGCTTCTCGAGGCCGAGCAGATCGATGTAGAAGCGGTCGCTCGCCGCCTCGGAGGTGCGCGCCAACGCCAGATGGTGGAGGATCATGACGATTTGTCTTCCGATCCGGCCGGAACTGCGGCCGGCTGGCGGCAGCGTAGCATCGCGCGGCGCCGCGCCCGGCCACCCGGAGGGGCGGTCTGCATGCGGGACAAGAGCGTGCCTCGCCTTCGCGCTTGCGTTTCGCTTCAGGTGCCGGTCAGATGCCGGCGTGGCTGTGCAGAGCGCGCATCGCCGGGCTATGGCGTCGGTGCCGTCCATCCCGTCGGGGTGACCGTCCCGGCAGGCGCTTCTGTGAGCACGACGAGTCGGGGTTCCATCCAGATCAACCATCCTGGCGCGGTCGCGCGCGAGCGATCTGCGGTCCGGAAGCGCAGACTCACGCCAACGCGGCGTCCTCGCCAACGCGACAGGTCCACCGACAGGTCACGCGCCACGGGCCCG
>JAGOCP010000239.1 GCA_017998715.1 Thermoanaerobaculia bacterium
AGGAAGCTGTTCGAACCCTTCGGCTGGAACTTCAGGCCGCCCTCGATCTGCTCGCCTTCGGTCGGATCGAACGGCCGGTTGTAGAAGTCGACGCCAGCGACCGGCAGGAACGACGTCGAGTAGCTGAGATAGGGCGCCAGGCCGCTGTCGGCGAGATAGGTCAGCGCGACGCGGCCGGTCAGGGCGTTGTCGCTCTGGTCGACCGCGGTGTGCGACAACTGATTCTCGGTGGAGATGTCGGTCGAATCCTCGCGCAGGGCCAGGGTGGCGATCCAGCGCTCGGCGAACTTCATCTGATCCTGGACGTAGAGGCCGAGCTGGTCGATCGGCTGGTTGACGTTGCCGTAGATGAAGAGATCCGGGACGCTCGAACCGTAGACCGGATCGAAGACGTCGAGCCCCGCCGCGACGGAGAAGCCGCTGATGATCTTCGACTCGGAGGTCGAATAGTCGACGCCAAAGAGCAGCGAGTGCTCGACGCTGCCGGTGTCGAAGCGGGCGTAGGCGTTGGTGTCCATGGTGAAGATCTTGAGGTCGAAGTCGTTGCCGAAGCCGAAACGGCTGAGCGTCCGCAGATCGCTCCCCAGCCCGCCGCCGAAGACGGTCTTGCCGTCGAACTCGATGCTCGAATAGCGCAGCGTGTTGCGCAGCGCCCACATGTCGTTGATCCGGTACTCGAAGAGGCTGCCGGCGGCCCACTGGTCGCGATCGAAATAGTCGTAGTCCGGCTCGCCGACGAAGAGGCTGCGGTCGATGTCGCCGTAAGGGTTGCCGGTGAGCGTGCCCTGGGAGGGCAGGAACTGGCTCCATCCGGTCTCGTCGTGCTGGAAGTCGCCGAGGAGGGTCCAGGTCATTCGGTCCGACGGCGTGAAGGTGAGCGCCGGGGCGATGAACCAGCGGTCGTCGGGTACGAAGTCGACCTGGGTATCGCTCTGCCGGACCAGTCCGGTGAGCCGGTACTTGAGCTTGCCATCGTCGCCGATCGGCCCGCCGAAATCGGCCTGCGCCTGCATCCGGTCGTGCGAGCCGTAGTTGAGCACCACTTCGCGCAGTTGCTGCGAGGGCGGCCGCTTGGTGACCAGGTTGACCAGGCCGCCGGGCTGATTCTGCCCGTAGAGCACCGAGCTCGGCCCCTTGACCACGTCGATCTCCTGCAACATGTAGGTGTCGATCTGGCCCGAGACCTGGCCGCTCTGCCAGCGCGAGTTGTCGCGATAGAGGCCGTAGGTCGACTGGTCGAAGCCGCGGATGTTGATCCAGTCGAAACGCGTCTCGGTGCCGAAGGTGTTGACGTCGACGCTCGCGGTGTAGCTGATCGCCGCGGCGACCGACTGGACGTTGCGCGCCGTCATCTGGTCGAGTGTGATGACCGAAACCGACTGCGGAATCTCGATCAGTGGCGCGTCGGACTTGGTCGCCGAGGTCGACGAAGCGGCGACGAAGCCGCCCGGCTCGGAGACCGTGATGATGCTGCCGAAGGTGCCGATCTCGAGCGTCAGATCGAGCGCCGCCGGTGCCGCGGCGTCGAGCACGACCGGTGCGGCGGTGGGATCGAAGCCCGGCGCCTCGGCCTCGAGGATGTAGCTGCCGGCGGGCGCTGCGAAGGTATAGCTGCCGTCGCCTACGGTGCGCGCCTCCTGGCGGAAGTTGCCGCAGGCGAGCGTCAGGCTCGCGCCGACGAGCGGCGCTCCGGAAGGATCGACGATCTTGCCGGTAATCTCGGCGCGCGGCGCGGCCGCGTCGTAGACGCAGGCGTCGGCAGCCGGCGAGCCCTGTGCACTCGCGATCGCGGTCGTTGCAACGATGAGGGTGAGAGCGGCGGCGAGTCTCATCTCGGGCTCCTTCTTGCCTCGGAAGGCGTGGGCATGATCGGTTGCGCTGCATGCTGGCACCCCGGGTTGGTATCTCGCAAGTACCAGTTTCTGTCGCTTGTATGGATCCAATAGAGGCGGGATGCCGAACCTCCTCTGGATCCACGGAGCGGCGGCTTTCTGGTCCTTTACGCGGTCCACCTCCGGCCCCACAATCACCCCCCATGTTCATCCGATCGTGCTGGCAGCCACGGTCGCTCGACTCCGCCTACAGGCTCGTCGACGACCATCCCTGGGCCCTGCTCGTCAACAGCGGCGAAGCCGGTCCGTTCGCCACCAACCTGCCGCTGCTGCTCGACCGCTCGCGCGGCGCGCACGGCGTGCTCCTCGGCCACCTCGCGCGCGCCAACGAGCACGCCCGGGCGCTTTTCGCTACGCCCACGCCGACGCTCGCGGTCTTTCACGGCCCGCAGAGCTACGTCACCGCTTCCTGGTACCCCGAACGGCAGATGCCGAGCACCTTTTACTACACGGCGGTTCACTGCTACGGTCGCGTTCGCGAGCAGACGACGACGGATCTCGAGCGCACGCTGGGGATCCTCAACGACAGGATGGAGCAGCCGATACCGGACGGTTGGCGCATGGACGAAATTCCGCACTCCGAGATCACCCGCCGTCTGCCGCACATCGTCGGCTTCGAGCTCGAGATCGAACGCTTCGAGGCCAAGTTCAAGCTCGGGCAGGACGAACCGCTGCGCGACGCGCTGGCGGTCGCCGAGCATCTGGCGAAATCGCACGACCCGCAGCAGCTCGCGCTCGCCGCGGCGATCCGGCGCGAGAACGCCGGCCGAACGGCGGATCCCGCGGCATGAGAGCCGGCAGCGAAAGCTCCGCCGCGGTGCCGCCGCAAGCGCGCGCGACGCAGCTCGTCCGGGCGCTCGGGCTGTGGGACTCGGTCTCGCTGATCACCGGCATCATGGTCGGCTCGGGCATCTTTCTGATGGCCGGCAGTATCGCCCGCGAGCTCCACTCGCTCGCCGCAGTCGCTGCCGTCTGGGCCTTCGGCGGTCTGTTGAGCGTCTGCGGTGCAGTGGCGCTGGCCGAGCTCGGCGCGGCGTTGCCCGCGGCCGGCGGTCTGTATGTCTATCTCGCGCGCGCCTTCGGACCCCGCACCGGCTTCGTCTACGGCTGGAGCGCCATGGCGCTCATCCACTCCGGCTCGCTCGCCGCTCTCGCGGCGGCGATCGGCCTCTACGCCGGACCGGTCTTCGATCTCTCCGTCGCGCAACAGAAGCTGCTGCAGCTCGGCTGCATTGCGCTCTTCGTCGCCGTCAACTCGGCCGGCGTCGCGGTCGGCAAGTGGGTGCAGAACGCGCTCACCGTGCTCAAGGTCGCGGGGATCGTCTGGATGACGGCGATGCTCTACTCGCGCGGCAGCATGGACCGCCTGTGGAGTCACTGGGCGCCAGCGCCGGCCGGTCCGGGTGAGGCCGGCGGCATTCCCTGGCTCGGCTTCGGCGTGGCGCTCGTCGCCGTGCTCTGGGCCTACGACGGCTGGCATTTCCTGTCGTTCGCCGCCGGCGAGGTCCGGCAGCCCGCGAAGACGATCCCGCAGAGCCTTCTCCTCGGCACCGTCCTCGTCTTCGTCGTCTACCTGGTGGTCAACGCGGCCTATTACGCGGTGCTTTCACCCGACCAGATCCGCGGCAGCGACCGGGTGGCGGCGCTCGCCGTGCAGGAGGCGCTCGGGCCGGGCGCCGCGGTGTCGATTTCGCTGCTCATCGTGGTCTCGATCCTCGGCACGATGAACGGCATCACCCTCGGCGCGGCGCGGGTGAGCTACGCGATGGCGACCGACGGCCTGTTCTTCCGCTCATTCGGCCGCCTCCATCCGCGCACCCACGCGCCGGTGGTGGCGACGGTCGCCCAGGGCCTCTTCGCCGCGCTCTTCACTCTCGTCGGCACTTTTCAGCAGCTCTTCACTTCGTTCGTCTTCACCTCCTGGATCTTCTACGGCCTCGCCGTCGCGGCAGTCATGGTCCTGCGCCGTCGCGAGCCCGGGCTCGCACGGCCCTACCGCTGCCCGTGGTACCCGGTCACACCGCTGTTCTTCCTGCTGGCGACTGCCGGCATCATCGCGAGCACGTTCGTCGCCAGCTTCTGGCCCGCGCTCCTGGGCGTCGGTCTCATCCTCGCCGGCATCCCCCTCCACTCCGCCTTCCAGGCGTTCGAGCGCCGGCACGCGCCAGCGGCGCGAGGCTGAGGATCGCTTATCATCGCGCAGGGCTCCACCATGCGCACCCTCGCCGACCTGTCGATCGACCGCTCGTCGCGACTCACCCTGCAGGACCAGCTCGCCCGCCAGATCCGCGATCTCATCCAGAGCGGTGCACTGGCCCCAGGCGAAGCGTTGCCTTCGACACGCGATCTCGCCGCAGAGCTCGAGGTGTCGCGCAACACGGCGATCTATGCCTACGACCGGCTGGTGAGCGAGGGTTATCTCGACGCCACTCCGCGCTCGGGGGTGGAGGTGAGCTCGACGATCGCGCTGACGCGCCACGCCCGGCGACAGCCGGCGGTGCGCGCGCCTGCGACTCCTGCGACGACGCCGGGTGACCATCCTCCGCTGCGGCCGCCGCGCCCTTTCCGCCCCTGCCAGCCGGACATCGGGCTGTTTCCGCTGTTGACCTGGAACCGCCTGCGCAGCCGGGTCCTGCGGCAGGAAGGCAGGAACATCCTCCACTATCAGGCGGATTGCATCGCCGGACTGCCGGCGCTGCGCGAGAACGTCGCCACCTACCTGCGCGACCACCGCGGCGTGCGCTGTGACTGGCAACAGGTGGTCATCACCTCGGGCTCGCAACAGGCGCTGTTCCTGCTGTCGATGCTGCTGCTGGGCTCGCGCGATCAGGTCTACATGGAGGACCCCGGCTACGTCGAGGCCCGCCTCGCCTGCCTGAACGCCGGCGCGCGGATCGTGCCGGGTGCCATCGACGAGCAGGGGCTGCTGCCACCGACGCCGGCCGCCGGCCGCATCGCGCTCGTCTACACCACGCCGTCGCGCCAGTTCCCGACCGGCGTATCGCTCTCTCTCCCCCGCCGGCTGGCGCTGATCGATTTCGCCGGTCGCACGAAGTGCTGGATCGTCGAGGACGACTACGACTCGGAGCTGCGCTACGGCGCCCGGCCGCTGCCCTCCCTGCAGAGTCTCGACAACAGCGGCCGAGTCATCTACGCCGGCACTTTCAGCAAGCTCCTCTTCCCCTCGCTGCGTCTGGGTTACGTCGTCGTGCCTGAGCCGCTGCTCGACCGCTTCGTCGCCCTCAAGCATCTGAACGACGACCACCTGCCGCTGCTCGACCAGGCGACGCTGGCGCTCTTTCTCGAGAGCGGCGCCTTCTACTCGCACGTTCGGCGCTGCCGGCGGGAGTATGCGGCCCGCCAGAAGCTGTTTCTCGATCTCTTCGCGCGCGCCGACCTGCCGGTCACCCTCGGCAATGCCGACGGCGGCATGAACGTGGTCGCGTTTCTTCCCGCGGGCGCCGACGACGACGCCTGGTCGCGTCGCCTGGCCGAGGCCGGCTTCGATGTGCCGGCGCTGTCGCACTACGCCATGGCGTCGACCGCGGCGTCCACCCCGCCCGGGCTGGTCTTCGGCTTCACCGCCTTTCCCGCCGAGCTTCTCCGCTCGGCCTTCCAGCGCATGCTGCCCGTCCTCCGGCGGGCCGCCCTGGAA
>JAGOCP010000240.1 GCA_017998715.1 Thermoanaerobaculia bacterium
CTGCGGCGGCAGCGACGACACTCGGCTTCGACCTCCAACTGCCGGCCGTCGGCGGCAGCTACGTCGTTCGGGCGGTCGTCGACCTGCCGGATGAGCTTGCTGAGCTCGACGAATCGAACAACAGGGGCGAGCGCACCTTCCTGGTCTCGGAGTTAGCCGGACCCGGCGTCGAGGTCACGACCGATCGGTCGAGCTATTCAATCGCCGATCTCGTCGAGCTCGCGGCGGACGTGACGAACGCCGGCCCGACCTGGAGCGGACGGCTGGAGGTGAGAATCGAGGACCTCTTCGGATTCGAGATCGCGACGCTCCTGGACCTTCCGGTCGAGGACCTGTCCTACGGAGAGACTCTGCGGCACCTGGCGACCTGGCCCACAGGAGAGACCTACGCTGGACCGTACCAGGCGCGCGCGACACTCCGCGACGCCACGGGCGAAGCGGTGGCCGAAGATCTGGCCGCCTTTACCATCGGCGAGGCCTTCCAGGTGACGGGTCAGGTCGAGACCGACCGCGCAACCTATGTCAGCGGCGGCAGCGTCGCCATCACTGGCAGAATCGACTATCCCAGCGGCAATGCACTGCTCTCCGGGCTCCGTGCGCGGCTCGTGGTCGAGAGCGCAGCGGGCGAGCTGCGACGGGAGTGGTGGATCTCGCTAGGGGACTTGGTGCCGGGTGCCACTGCGACCGTGCGACGGAACTGGAGCTCGGTCGGTCAGGCGCCGGGAGCGTTCCGGGCGCGGCTGCAAGTCGAGCGCCAGGGACAGTTCCTGACAACTTCCGAGATTCCGTTCGCGCTGGTGGCAACGCCGCCGCGCTTCACCGGCACGTTGGGTCTGGATGCGGCGACTCCTGCCCTGGGCGATCCGTTGACCGCGACCTGGAGCGTTCGCAACGGCGGCGGACAGGCGGTGATCGGCGCAATCCGGCGTCTCGCTCTGACCGATGCGTCGACGGGCGAGGTTCTCGCGCTGCGCGAGGTCGAGATTGACCTGCCGGTGGGAGGGCAGGTCGGCGGCGAGGAGCCATTCCCAACAGCAGGGCTCGAGCTGCGCAGCTACCTCGTCGTCCTGTCCCTCGATCCCGACGGTGTCGCGAACCCGCTAGCGCCGACGGCGCTGGCAGTGGCGACCTTCGCCACTGCCGACCGGACGCCGCCGCTGCTCGCGGTCGTACAGCCCGAGGTGGGTGGCCTGCTCGGCGGCGATCTCGAGATTCTCGCCACCGCGCTCGACCAGCTGTCGTCGATCGCGCGTGTCGAAGCGCGCATCGACGGCGGCCCCTGGCGAGAGCTGCAGCTCGAGGAGGCGCCATCGGGACTCTACGGCCGGCTCTGGGAGCCGCTCGGCGAAGGCGGGCACACACTCGTCGCCCGGGCGACGGACGCCTGGGAGAATGTGCGCGAGAGCGCCGCGATCCCATTCGAGGTCGACCTCCTTCCACCCGTGATCGCTTTCGCGGGGGTCGCCGAGGGCTCGACCTACACGGCACCGGTCACGCCGGTCGTGACGGTCACGGACCTGCATCCGGGCTGGACGATCGTTCAGCTGGATCGACTGCCGTTCGAATCCGGGACGGTCGTCGAGGAGGTCGGACCGCACGTTCTGCGCGCGGTCGCCGAGGATGCCGCCGGCAACCGGGCGGAGGGGACGGTCTCCTTCAATATCGCAGTCCCCGGTGTGCCGGAGCTCACTGTCACCAAGGTTGCTCGACTCGCCCTCGATGCCGATGAAAACGGTCTCCCGACACCGGGAGACCAGATCGAGTACACCCTCGACGTCAGCTCGATCGGGACCGCAAGTGCGACCGTGCTGCAGCTCGTCGACCCGATCCCTGCGCACACGGTGCTCGTGGCGGGCTCGGTCGAGACGACGGCCGGAACGATCACCGCGCTCGATCCCGTGACCATCGAAATCGCGAGCCTGGCGCCTGCAGCCGCCGCGACGATCCGATTCCGAGTCCAGGTCGACGCCGCTTTTCCGCCGAATGTTCTGGCATTGTCGAACCAGGCGACGCTGACCGCGGCGGGCGTGGCGCTCGTCCCCTCGGACGATCCGGCGACGCCCGAAGCGGACGATCCGACGCGGACCGAGATCTACATCCTGCCGGCGATCTCGGTCGTGGACGCGGAGGCGAGCGAGGCGACCGCCGGCGCAGAGGTCGGGGTCCTCCTCTCGCGGCCATCGAACCGAGCGACGCACGTCGCCTTCGCATCCATGGATGGTTCCGCCGTGGCCGGAGCGGACTATGAGGCCGTGTCAGGGTCGTTGAGCATCGGGGTAGGCGAGCTCGGCGGAACGGTCGTCGTGCCGCTCATTGCCGATACCGTTCTCGAAGGAGCGGAGACGTTCGAGGTCGAGATCTCGTCGCCCGAGAATGGGACCGTCGCGGATTCGATCGGCATGGTGACGATCGTCGACGACGAAGGTCCCCCGGCGATCGATGCCATGAAGTCTGCGGCGCTGATCGACACCGACGGCGACGGAAAGCTCAACCCGGGCGACCGACTCCGCTACACCATCGTGCTGACCTCGATGGGCGGTAGCCAGGTGACCCAGGTTCAACTCTCGGATCCGGAGCCTTGTCAGAGCTGGATCGTACCCGGCTCGGTGACGACTTCTCTCGGCACGGTGTCGAGCGAGAATCCGATCGTGGTCGAGGTGGGTACGCTGAATCCGGGCGCGACCGCTACCATCACCTTCGATGTCGAGATCGACGTCACGGGCGCCGACCCGCCACTAGAGGACGAGATCTTGAATCAGGGCGTGGCGAGCTCCGGCGAGCTCCCCGAGCGGCCGACCGACGACCACGGGAGTCCCGGAATTGCGGATCCGACCGTTGTCCAGCTCTTCGGACACAAGATCTTCGTCGATGGGTTCGAGTCGGGCAGCGTTCGAAGCTGGTACGCCGTGAGGATTCTCGCGACCGGCTTCGAATGCGGGAATACCGCGAGTTGGACGCAGGCCGTTCCTCTTGCGGAGTCGACGGTGATGCGGGAGATGGCGATCGCGGGAAGTCCATTTGTCGCAGCGCCTTGGACAAGACCCGCTGCGGCAGGGGCGCTTGCAGGGGGGCCAGTGGAGCCCCGGCCCCGCGGCAAAGAGGCGAAACCTCATTCGAAGCGGAGGAGCGAGTGAGTCCGAAGCGGCAGTCCCGATCGTCGCCGCGGTTCGAGCGCACGGAGCGAGGCCGTGGAACAGGTTGGATCGCTCTGGCCGTCGTCGCGCTGGCGATTCTCGCAGCGGACCACCTGCGTGCGCAGCCGCTCGCGGACGGACCAGGCGGATCGGCGGATCGCCGTTCGCGAGAGCAGGTCATTCTTGAGGCCCTCGCGGATACAGCGGACAGCGGAACTGCGAGATCTCTCGTCGAGCGGTATCTCGCCGACTACCCTTCGCGTCCGCGCGAGCAGTTCGACTCGCCTGAACCTGCCACCGGCGAACTCGAGTCGGCGACCCGTTCGCTCCGGGCGGTGCTCGCGCGCGGCGCGGCTTCCGGAGTCGAAGACGGCGAGCGACGTCAGGTGCTCGAGCGGATCGAGGCGGCGCGAGATCGACTGCTCGTGCATTTCCGCCAGGTCGAAGCCCGGCTGCGCGCGGCTGGAATCGCTGGCGAGATCGAAGCCCGCCGCGCTGCGGCTGAGGCGGCGGTTCGGGCGCGCTTCGCGGGCCCGAACGCCGCCCTCCTCGTTGCGCCGGTCCAGGAGCATCCCTTCCTGCGCTCGGGCACCCTGCCCTATGCCCGGCGGGACCTCGCGCCGCGGCCGCCGCGCACCGCGCCGGCGATCGTGCCCTCTTACCTCCAGGTCGCTCCCGCCGCGCCGGGAAACTCCGAGCTCGCGGACAGTATCGAGGCGCCGCTCTCCCCTGAGATCCTTCGGCAGGCCGAGGCACTGGCGCACGACCCGGTGCGGATCTTCGAGCTCGTCCGCAACGAGGTTCGCAGCGAGCTCTACGCCGGGTCGCTGCGTGGCGCCGCCGGGGCCCTGCGCGCCAGGAACGGCAACGACGTCGATCAGGCAAGCCTGCTGGTCGCCCTCCTGCGTTCGAGCGGGATTCCGAGTCGCTACGTGCGCGGCGTTGTGATGCAGCCGATCGAAGAGCTTCAGGCCGAGCTGCGGCTCGCCTCGGCCTCCGCGGTTCTGGAGGCTCTGCGCCGGGCGGGGCTCGCTCATCGGCCGGTGATCCTTGGCGGACGGATCGCCGCCGTCGAGCTCGAGCGCACGTGGGTCTCGGCCTACGTTCCCTATGTCAACTACCGCGGAACCGTCATCGACTTCTCGGGCAAGACCTGGATCCCCCTGGCGCCCTGGGCGAAGAGGTCCGCGGGCAGCACGCCGACCGCGGTGCTCGCGGCGATGGAGTTCTCCGCCGACGACTTCCTCGCCGGTTACGTGGGCGCCCCGCAGAGCGCTCTTCCCCTTGCCCTCGTGCGCTCCGCCGTCGAAGCCCATCTCGCGACCTCGGACCCCGGCGCAACTTATGAAGAGCAGCTGGGGGAGACCGGCATCGTCGCCGAGGAGTTGGGGCTCCTCCCGTCGTCGTTGCCGTTCGATGTGACGGCCGTCACCTGGGAGAGCGCGGCGCTCGACGAGAGCGAGCGCGGCACAGTGCGCATCGTCGTGCGCGCCACGCAGGCCGAGGACTCGGCCGTCCTGCTGGATGCGACGCTGCCGGTGGCGGCGCTCGCTGGCCAGCGCGTCACGCTCTCGTATCTCCCCGCCACCGTCGACGACCACCGTACGGTGATCCTCTGGGGTGGGCTTGGGTCGGTTCCCGCCTATCTCATCGACCTGCGGCCGGTGCTCCGGGTGGCCGGCCGCCAGACGGCGGTGGGCGAGGCGCTGCCGATGGGGATCGCTCACCGTTTGGAGCTCGAAATCTCCGTCCCGGGAGCGCTCGAGACGACGACGCAGACGATGCTCTCGGGGAGCTACCACGCCCTCGCGATCGGCGCGCCCACGACGGTACCGGTGCCGGACGAAGGGGACGACCCGTCCTCCGCCGACAGCGAGCGGCTGGCGGCGCGCCTCCTGTCGAGTGTCGCCCATCGTTATGCTGCCCATTGGGAAGCCGCGGAGAACGAGGTGGCGGGACTCTACGACCTCCTTTGGCTGCGGCCGATCCCGGCGGTGGCCTTCGCGTCGATCTCGTTCGCGGTCGAAACCCTGTTCGATCTTCCCTGGTCGCTGCGCTTCGAGGGCGTCACTCTCGACGCTGCGCTGCGGGCGGCCGAGCCCATAGCACGGGGCACGGACGCGGAGTCGGCGCCCGCGGGGCTTCGCCTCTCCGGCCTCCAGGGCTCCGCTCTCGAGCACGAGATCTTCCAGGAGCTCTTCCTGGTCGACGGCCTCTCGGCGGACAAAGGACTGGGGCTGGCGCGGGCTGCCGGCATCGAGATCGTTCTCCTGGACGCGGGCAATGTGGACAGCCTGCTGCCGACGCTCGCTCACCCGCAGCGCGTGCGCGACGAGGTGCGCGACTGGGCGCTGCGCGGCATGGAAGTCGCGATTCCGCGCACCGAGATCGAGCGCAACGCCTGGCG
>JAGOCP010000241.1 GCA_017998715.1 Thermoanaerobaculia bacterium
GGATCACCAACGAGACGATGATCATCTCGACCACCAGCTCGTGCTTCAGCGTGCCGATCGCGCGTTCGATCAGCGTCGAGCGGTCGTAGGTGGTGACCACTTCGACGCCCGCGGGGAGAGACTGCTTCAGGTCCGCCAGCTTCGCCTCCACGAGGCGGATGACGTTGAGCGCGTTCTCCCCGTGCCGCATCACCACGATGCCCCCAACGGTGTCGCCTTCACCGTCGAGGTCCGATACGCCACGGCGGATCTCGGGGCCGAGCTCGATGTTCGCTACGTCGCGCAGCAGCACCGGGACCCCCCCGGGAGCGACTTTGACCACGATCTGCCCGAGGTCGTCCGTGCTCTTGGCGTACCCACGGCCGCGCACCATGAACTCCCGCCCCGACAGCTCCAACAGGCGCCCGCCGATTTCGTTGTTCGAACGCCGCACGGCGTTGACCACCGTGTCGATCGGAAGCCCATAGGCCGCCAGCCGGTTAGGGTCGACCGTCACCTGGTATTGCCTCTGGTAGCCGCCGATCGAGGCGACTTCGGCGACGCCGGGCACGGACTGCAGGGCGTAGCGCAGCGTCCAGTCCTGGTAGGACCGCAGCTCGTCGAGCGAGTGTTTCTTCTCGCGGTCCACGAGGGCGTACTGGTAGACCCAACCGACGCCGGTCGCGTCCGGACCGAGCTCGGTCTGGACGCCCTCGGGGAGCCGCGACTGGATCTTGGACAGATACTCGAGGACCCTGGAGCGTGCCCAGTAAAGGTCGGTGCCGTCCTGGAAGATCACGTAGACGTACGAGAACCCGAAGTCGGAGTAGCCGCGGATCGCCTTGACCTTCGGCGCTCCGAGCAGGTTGGCGATGATCGGGTAAGTGACCTGGTCCTCGAGGATGTCGGGAGAACGGTCCCATCGCGAGTAGACGATGACCTGGGTGTCGGAAAGATCCGGCAGAGCGTCCAGCCGGATCTGCCGCAGGGTGTACCCGGCGAGGACGATCAGGACCGCAACGGCCCCGAGCACGAGGAATCGGTTTTCGGCGGAGAAGCGGATGATGCGCTTGATCATGGCGATCTCCCCTCGGCTCAGTGCTGCTGGCCAGAGTTGGCGGGCGGCATCGGTGCGGTGGCCCCAGCGGACGACGCGGGTGCCTGTGCCGCCTGCAAGGCAGCGCGCAGCTTCGATTCGGAGTCGAGAAGGAAGTTGGCACGGGTCGCAACACGCTCCCCTTCACCAACCCCCGACAGGATGACAACCCTGCCGGCGCCCCGAAGTCCGACCTGGACATCGCGCGGCTCGAAGGTCCCGGGCTCGAGCTCGACGAAGACCACCTGCCTCAGTCCGGTGTCGATCACCGCGTCCTCGGGGACGGCGATGCCATCGGCCGCCTCCAGATCGGCCGTCACGTCGACGAACATGCCGGGTTTCAGGTGACCGTCGAGATTGCTCAGCTCGAGGCGGACCTTGAGAGTCCGGCTCTCGGCCGAGAGCGTCGGGTAGATGAAGGTGACCTCGGCAGGCATGACGTGCCCGGCCTCGTAGGGCAGGTGGACATCCGCCCGCTGCCCGACGCGCAAGAGCCGCGCCTCGTTCTCGTAGAACTCGGCCTCCACCCAGACATGGGAGAGGTCGGTGAGCGTGAAGAGCTCCATACCGGGCTCAACCTCCATGCCTTCGAGAACCTCCTTGGTGCTCACGAAGCCGGAGGCCGGTGCGACCAGCGTGACCGTGCGTTGCGCCTTGCCCGTGCGCTCGATGGTCTCGAGGAAGCTCTGTGGCACGTCGAACAGCTCCAGACGTCGGCGCGACGATGCGGCGAGCTCTTCGCCGCCTTCTCTGACTTCGGGAATGGTGGAGCTCGCGAAGCGGGCGGCCGACTGTCGGGCGCGCAGGTACTCTTCCTGCGAGGCGAGCAGCTCCGGCGAGTAGATGGCGAGGACCGGCTGGCCTCGGCGCACTAGTTGCCCGGTGAAGTTGACGTGGAGTTTCTCCACCCAACCGGCGATCTTGGTGTGGACGTGGCGTACCAGCCGTTCATCCGGCAGCACCAAACCTACCGTGCGGGTGGACCTGGCGAGATGCTCGCGCGCCGCGACCGCGGTGCGGACGCCTGCGAGCTGGATACCGCTGGCGTTTACGGAGACGGTCGCCAGCCCCGGAACGGTGCTCGCGGGGCGCGAGCCTTCGTCCGCATAGACCGGCACGTATTCCATCCCCATCGTGTCCTTCGCCGGCACCGGCGAGGTCACCGACGGGTCCATCGGGCTGCGGTAGAAGAGGATGCGCCGCTGGCCGTCTTGAGCGGCGCTGGCGGAAGGCCCTCCGGCGGGCTCGCTCTGGGGAATGGGCACCAGCTTCATGCCGCAGATCGGGCAGTCGCCCGGCTTGTCAGAGGTGTAGGTCGGGTGCATCGGGCAGTGCCACCCGGCGCCCTCCTCGGAGTGCTCGGCGCCGCAGCCGAGAAACGGCAGGGCGACGAGGAGCAGCCCGAACACCAGTAGCGTGCTGCGGGCCGCGGCGGAGCGGGCGAGAGAACGGAGCAGGTTGCGGAACATGGTCACTCCTTCACGCCGGCCAGGAGTGACCCGGTACCGGCCATGCGGTCGAATGCGACGGAAGCGATGAAGCGGTCGGCCTCGCGCCGCGCGAGCGCGACGCGGGCTTCGAGCCAGAGATTGAAGTCCTCGATCACGGTGGAGAAGTCGCCGCGACCGGTCAGGTAGGCGGCGCGGGCGGCGGCGAGCGCGGCGCTCGTCTGGGGCAGGATGCCCTGGCGATAGCGGTTCGCCTGCTCGTCGGCGTTCTGCCAGGCGGCGAGGAGGCTCGCGGCCTCGCCGCGCACCATGGCCTCGACGTCCGCCTGCTCGCGTCGCGCGGCCTCGAGCTCGTGCTCGGCCGCGCGCAGCATCGGTAGCTGCTTCTGGCGACGCCAGATCGGCAGCTCGACGCCGAACCCGAGCGAGACGACGGGATCGTAGCCACCGCGCGCGGCGAGCCCCGCGTTGGCCGAGAAGTTGGGCTTGAGCTCGAGCCGGGCGAGCTCGACCCGTCGCTCGGCGGCGACGACGGCGGCTTGTGCCCGTCGGACCTCGGCGGACCCTGCGAGGGCAAGGCGCTCGGCGTCGGAGCCGATCGGTCGGGAGCTCGGCAGGAGCCGTGTGTCCGCAAAGGGTGTGTCGCCGGGACGATCGCGCCAGCGATTGAGCTCAGCAATCAGGGTGCGCCGCTCCTTCGCCAGGTCCCCGACCGACTCGGCGACGCGCAGCTCTTGGACCTGGATCTTGAGCACTCCTTCCTGGTCCCCCTCGCCCGCCGAGTACCGGCTGTGCGCGATCTCCTCGAGGAGCTGGACCAACTCGGCGGCGGCGGCGAGCGCCTCGCGCTCGCGATCGAGCGACCAGACCCGCGCGTAGAGCGAGCGGACCTCGGCGTCGATCTGGCGCTCGAGCGCGGCGAGATCGGCGCGCGCCCGCTCGCTTTCGGCTCGGGCGACGTCGCGCGCGGCGGCGCGCTTGCCGGGATAGGGCAGGCCCTGGCGAGCCTGGACCCCGAGCATCGACATCTCCTCCGAGCCGACGCTGGGCTCGAAGCCGACATTCTGAAGCGTCGCCTCGACCATCGGGTCGGGCAGGGCGCCGGCCGGCGCCTCCATCTCGCGGCGGGCCTCGATCTCGGCCCGCTTGGCGGCGAGCGCGGGCGCTCGGGACAGCGCCTCGGCGACGAGCGCTTCGAGCTCTCCGACCGGCCCGTCGGAGAACAGCTCGGGCGCCGAAACGAGACCGGTCGCGCGAGGCGTGGTGCGGGCTTCTGCTGGCACCGGTTCGGGTTGCCCGAAGGCCGGGGCCTGGAGCGCCACCAAGATGGTGAGCGCCGGGAAGATGCGGTTCATGAGGTCCTCCTCGACCTTTACGGATGGAACCCGCCTCCATTGGCGGAGTCCGTTCAGGCGTGGAGGGACCTCAGTTCCTCAGGACACAGGTCCTCGCCAGGCAGTCGAGAGGAGGGCGCGGCTCCTTCCGGTCCGGCAGGAAGCGCATGTCGACTGGCGGTTCGGCGACCGCGACGGTGGAACCGCCGACGAGCGCCACGATCGCCGCGGGGTCCCGTTCCGGCAGGACCGACACCGCGGCCAGCGCTGTGGGTGCGTGGTCGCAGCAGTCCATCGAGACCGTCGCCGGAGCCGGCGGGCAGCAGTCGTGCTCGCCCGCGCCGCCGCCGTCCATCATCGGGCAGTCGGCCATCGCGCACGCCGCGAACGCCGCCGCGAGGCCCGGCAGGAGCAGGGCCACAGCGACGGCGAGGGCGAGGAGCTTGGCGAGGGGTCTCATGGACGGGTTTCGGGAGCGGGCGGGTCTCGGTGGAAAGTGCGCGTCAGCCCACGGTCACGGTGACCAGCATGTGGTTCGTCTCACCACCGGAAGGGTCCATGCCGAAGAAGTCGTAGTCGTGCCGGCCCATCGGCGAGTTCGCGCCGTGGCAGCCGTACTCGCCGCCGAAATCCTCGTAGCAGTAGATCCCGTCGTTGGGCATCCGGTCGCCATGCGTGCCGTCGTCGTACAGGGTCATGCGGCCGCCGTTCATCATCGAGCCGTGGCCGTCGGCCCGCATGTAGTCGATGCGAGCCGTGTGGCCCAACGCGGGCCGGCCCGCGAGGTCGACGAGGTGCGCCTCGAAGCGCGTGCTGGCCCCCGCCCCGTGGCCGCGCGCAACCGTCGTGCCGTTCACGACCACGCCATCGACGGACACGGTGGCGCTCTGGAGGACGAACGCGCTGCTCGAAGGTTGGGTCGGGGTCGAGCGGTCGCAAGCCACGACGGCGAGGCCGGCGACGAGGGTCAGGGTGAGGAGTCTCATGTTCAAGGTAAGTCCTTTCTCCGCGGTTGTCCGCGAGCTCGACGGCGAAGGAGATCGCCGTTTCAGTTCTTCATCGACTCGTCCGGGTCGGCGAGCCGGACGATGTCGCCCTTTTCGACCTTGCCGTCGACGACGGTCGCCTGCGCGAAGTGCTCGTCGACGATCGCATCGACCTTCACCTTGCCCACTTTCTCGCGATGGAAGCGGACCCCTTGCTTGGGATTGCCGCTCCGGACGCGGGTTACCCGGACGACGTCGAGCACCTGGCCTGGGGCGGCGCCCTCGGCGGTCCCGATGCAGAGGTAGATCCCTTCGGCCGATGATTCGATGACGCTGCCGGCCATGAAGACGGTGTGCCGGATGCCCGGGCTCTCGGCGCGGGCGGTCGAAACGGCGAGAAGGGTCGAAACAGCGAGCAGAGAGGCGGCGAATGCGAGCTTCGAGATCTTGGTCATGATGAGCTCCTCCGCGAGCGGGCGGACGGCGTGCGTTGTCGGTCGCTCCCCGTGGGTGCGATCCCTGGTCCTCTGTGGGTGGCGCCGGTGGCGCCGGTCGTCGTCTTGCGAGTCAGGCTCGTCCAGAACATGAGACACCTCGTCGAACACTGCGGGCGTACACCACCATGGTGCAGCCCTACAGGCGCGACGGGATACTCAGATTCGCAGGACGCAGCTTCGGCTGAGGCAGTCGA
>JAGOCP010000242.1:0-3214 GCA_017998715.1 Thermoanaerobaculia bacterium
GCCGCGAGCTCGGCGAGGCGCAGCGAAGAGAGCGGCGTCTGCTCCGAGGGCTTGAGGATGACCGTGTTGCCGGCGGCCAACGCCGGGCCGATCTTCCAGATCGCCATCATCAGCGGGTAGTTCCACGGCGCGATCGAGGCGACGACGCCCACCGGCTCGCGGCGGGTGAACGAGGTGTAGCCGGCGAGATATTCGCCGGCAGCCTTGCCTTCCATGCAGCGCGCGGCGCCGGCGAAGAAACGCAGGTTATCGACCAGGAACGGGATCTCGCTCTTGGCGAGCCAGTGGGGCTTGCCGACGTTCGCCGCTTCGAGCAGCGCGAGCTCGTCGGCGTTCGCCTCGATGCGGTCGGCGAGCTTCAGCAGCATTCCGGCGCGCTCGCCGGGGGTGCGGTCGAACCAGCTGTCGAAGGCGTCGTGCGCCGCTGCAACCGCGCGCTCGACGTCCTCGGCGCCGCCCACCGGCACCTCGGCCAGCACCTCTTCCGTCGCCGGGCTCGAGATCTTCTCGCTCTTGCCATCCGCCGCCGCCACGCTACCGCCGCCGATGAACATCTGGAACGTTTTCATGGTGTCCTCGTCTCGCTCGCTGGGGCCGGTGGCCCGGGATCTAGCCGTCGCGCTGCACCCCCATTCTGTAGGAAAGTGGCGAGAGAGGAAAAGCTCAAACAGGTAAAGCTCGAACAAGGAAAAGGCCGAACAGGGTTCGCTGGCCGGGGCAGCTCTGTTACCCTTCGGCCGCCGTGTCCAAGAAGCCGCGCCGCGCCCTCGCCGAGAAGCCGCCCCTGACCGCTGCCGCTGCCGCCGGCTGGAGCGCCGGCTGGAGTGACGGCCGCTGGGCGCTGGCGCTGGGTCTCCTCGCGGCCGTGCTGCGGGTCCTGTTCCTCTTCTCCGGCACCGACCGGTCGTGGCCGTACACGGTCTTTTACGAGGGGGACTCGGAGACCTTCTTCCGCTTCGCCCGGGCGCTGCTCGCCGGGGAGCTCTACGACGGCGGCATCCCGTTCCATCCCCCCGGCTTTGCCTTCTTCCTCGCCGGCCTGCAGACGCTGGTCGGCGCCGGCGCGGCGAACGCGGCAGTGCCCCACCTCGCGATCAAGCTCATCCTGGCGGTCGTCGTCGGTGGCGGCACGGTGGCGCTGCTCTATCTCGCGACCGCGGCCGCGCTCGGCCGGACCGTGGCGATCGTCACCGCGCTCCTCGCCGCCTTCCACTTCGGCCTCTACGTCCTGGCAGTGGCGCCGGTCGGCGACGGCCTCTTCCAGCTCCTGCTCCTCGCTGCGATCACCCTCGTCATCCGCCGGCCTGAGGGAGAGCTCACTCGCGCCCGCATCTTCCTGCTTGGTCTCGTCTGGGGAGCGATGGCACTCACCCGCGCTGAGGGGATCCTGCTGGGCGGACTGATCGTCGGCTACGGTGCCTTCCTTTGCTGGAAGAACGCGACAGCCGCCCAGATTGAGGCGAGATGGCGAAGACTCCTCCCCTGGGTAGCCGTCGCAGGAGTGGCCGCCGCCGTCGTCCTTCCCTGGACGGTGCGGAATGCGATTCGTCTGGGCGAAGCCGAACACCGCCTCGCCGGCGGCCTCGCCGAAGCGCTGCCGCGTTTCGTGCCGGTGACGATGTACGGGCCGCTCAACCTGGCGCTCGCCAATCACGCCGGAGCGGACGGCTCCTTCTCCCCTGCGCTGCTCGCGTCGAGCGGCGACTCGGCGCAGCTCCAACTGACGAATCCCGAGCACCTGCGATTCCTGCTCCACGGTGATCGCATGGCGGCGACCTGGATCGGCGCGCACCCGGGCGACTTCGTGCGCCTGGTGGGCAAGAAGTGGGCGCTCTACGCCGGCGCTCTCCGTCTCGGGTGGACGCAATGGAACGTGCCGGGCGGTCTCACAGGCTTGCGCCGGCCGGTCGACCTCTTCGTGCCGGAGAGCGCCGCTGCGTTCGCCCTCTGGCTGCCCGGGCTTCTCGCTGGAGGCTTCCTGCTGGCGCGGGGCGACGCCCATGCGCGTCGCTGGCTCGGCCTCACCTCGCTGCTGACCGTGGTGTCGCTCCTCGTGGTGGCTTTCTTCTTCGGCTACGCGCGGCTGGGGCTCCTGCTCCTGCCGCTGTGGATGGGCGTAGCCGCAGCGGCGTTCGTCGCCTTCGGTCGCTGGCTCGTCGCGCGCCTACCCGAAGATCAGCGCGGTCTCTTCCGCGGCCCGCGCAGCCGCACGCTGGCGGCGACACTCGTCCTCCTCCTCGTCGCCCTCGAGGTCGCCGGCACCGTCCGCGGCCACCGCTTCGAAGCGACCGGCACCACCCTCCGCGGCAGCAACCGCCTCGACCGCGACCAGCAGATCCGCTTCCGGCCGCTGCCTTAGAGCGCCGCTGCTTACGGCACGGTCGCCGACCAGGCGGTGGTGTCGCCCGTTCCGAAGCCGTCGAGGAAGATCAGGTTGTCGACGGTGAAGGAGAAGGTCGCCGAGGCGTTGCCGGCGCCGCAGGTGCCGGTGGGGGTGACGCGCCAGAAGTACTCGATCGGCGCGAAGCCGCCGAAGGTGGCGGTGGTCGCGGCGACGTTCTGTGACTGGACGACGTTGGCGAAGCCGCTGTCGGTGGCGATCTCGACCAGATACGTCGAAGACCCCGGCGCGCCGGTCCAGGTGAGCTGGACAGGCGGGGCGAGATCGACCGCGCCGTCGGCGGGGCCGGTGAGCGAGGGCGCTGCCGGCACGTGGTCGACGAGGACGTTCACCGAGTCGTCCGCGCTCGTGCAGGTGGTGGTGGCGGTCACCGTATAGGTCGTGTCGACCGACGGCGACACCTGGACCTGCGCCGTCGTCGCGCCGCCGGGGGACCACGAGTACGAATGCTCGGCGAGCGCCGGGGTGCCGATCGTCGTCGACTGGCCCTCGCAGATGCTCACATCGTTGCCGGCGTTCGCCGTCGGCAGGGGGCCCAGCACGGTGATCGTCACCGAGTCGTTCGCCTGATTGCAGCCCGTCGTGGCGGTCACCGTGTAGGTCGTCGTCTCCGTCGGCGTGACGAACGGCTGCGCCGTCGTCGCGCCGCCGGGAGACCAGGAGTAGGTGTGATCCGGCAGCGCGGGCGTGCCGAGGATCACGCTCGCGCCGCGGCAGATCGGAACGTCATTCCCGGCGTTGGCGGTCGCCAGCGGGCCGAGAATGGTGATCGTCACCGAGTCCGACTTCTGATCGCAGGCGGTCGTCGCGGTC
>JAGOCP010000242.1:3314-5512 GCA_017998715.1 Thermoanaerobaculia bacterium
GTCGTCGCGGTCGGCGTGACGAAAGGCTGTGCCGTCGTCTCACCGCCCGGGGACCAGGAGTAGGTGTGGCCCGGCAACGCCGGGGTGCCGATGATCGCGCTCGGTCCGAGGCACATCGGGAAGTCGATGCCTGCGTCGGCGGTCGCCGGCGTGGCGCAAGTGGTCGAACAGACCGGCCGCGCGCCGCAGGCGATGCCGTGGGCGGAGAAGGCGTCCCAGATGCGGCAGGCGTTGGGCGTGCCGTTGGCGAGGTTGCCGTCGTCGTCATCGGCCGGCAGGAAGACGGTGTACCAGTTGGTCGCGGCGCAGCCGTCGACGCTCGCGCTGGCGTTGCAGGTTCCGCCACTCGTCACCTGATAGGCGCTCTTCGACGGCGTGAGGCTGCCGTACCAGATCTTGTCCATCGCCGCCCAACCCGGCTCGACGCCGTGCTGGGTGATCAGCATCTGGGCGAGATCCCAGTTCGCGGAGCCTGCGATGACGCTCTCGCAGTGGCCCTCATAGCCCATCGGGCCGCGATAGAGCGACCCGGCGCCGCCACTCGTGCGGTAGGGGCAGTTCACGGCACCACCCGTGGTCAGGAAGCGGTCGCAGTTGATGCCGGTGTTGGCCGTCACGTTGGACGGCCGGGCGATGAGACCCGGGCCCGAGATGTCGAAGTCCGAAACGTCGCGTACGCCCGTGCAGGCGACGCAATTGTGGCAGTTCGAGCCGGGAAGGAAGTTCTGGCCGATGCAGCCGTCGCGCGTCTCGAGGAAGGCGAACGTGTCGCCGACCGCCTCGCCCGAGCCCTGGTCGCTGGCCGCCGCGCCACCGGTGTTGGTGTCCATGCCGTGGCCCCACTCGTGGAGGAAGACGGCGGCGATCTCGCCGGTGTTCGAGCAGCCGCCGCCGGAACGGTAGAAGTTGACCGTCGAGCCGTTCCAGAACGCATTGCAGGTCAGGTTGATGTTCATGTTGGCGGTCACTTTGCTCGCCAGCCAGGCGTTGGCAGGGAAGAAGCTCGCGCCTTTGCGATTGATCCGCGTCAGGTGGTACATGCCGCTGCGCGAAGCGTGGGTGTTGCCCGCTCCTCCGACGCCCGGGGTCGTGCAGTCGGTGCCGGCGCTCGTGCCGAAGGCGAGATTGCCGTCCGTCGAGTTCGAGAGCGAGATCGCGCCGCACGCATCCGACATCTGAAAGTACTGCCCATTGAGGGTGATCGATGCCGTACCGCCACTGTAGTCATACACCCCGGCGGCATTGGTGGTCTTGCTCACGCCGTTGGTGAGCGTCGCGAACGGGAAGTTGACGACGACCTCGGGATCGGTGTTGGTCGTCGGGTAGATCCCGCCGGAGACCGTTGCGTCGACGTAGGCGTTGAGATCGCTCACTTCCAGCACCAGGTTCCGGTGAGCGTCGAAGAGCACTTGATACGTCGTCGCCTCGCCGGGCAGCCGGAAGACGAACTTCCAGACCAGGTTGTGGCCGTAGCCGGTTCCGGCGATTCCAGCGAACCGCTCGCCCGGCGACTCGTCCTGCGGAGCGATCGGATAGATGTGCAGGCTTCCGGCGTCGAGAACCTCCGCCAAACGGGAGCTCGCCGGGAACTGCAGTTCGCGCAGCGCGGCGGCGAAGGCGGCGCCGCGCTCGAGCGCCGGCTGCGTGTCGAGGTCGACCGGCGCGACGCGGTCGGCGCCGAACTGCACCAGGTTGCCGTGATTCAGCCGGAAGAAGACATTCGCGCCCTCGACCGGGACGCCGTTCTCGAACTGCGCAAACTCGACGAACCAGTGAGTATTGCCCACCCCGAAACCGGTACTGCGCGAGCGGTCGAGACGCAGATCGAACCCCTCGACGCCCAGAAGCTCAGGGTAGGCCGCGACGAAATCCCGCAGCCGCTCTGCGACCACCTCGAGCGAAACCGGCGCGTCGGGCGCGAGACCGAGGTCTCCGGGCAGCAGACCGTTGCCCGTCCCGGGGATGATGGCGACTCCCGAGCCCTGGAGCAGATGCGGCCGGTCCGACCGCCGGTCCCAGCGCACGATCCAGTCATCGCCGAAGCGTTGCCGGAAGGCGGCGAGCTCCGGCCGAACGGCGCTCCGCAAATCGCCGAGCTCGTCGAGCGTCGGCCCGACGGCGAGCTCGGGCGCCTCGTAGGCCCGCGCCAGGCGCGACGGTGGCGCCGACTCGTCCGGCTGAATGGCGAACAGCGGAGC
>JAGOCP010000243.1 GCA_017998715.1 Thermoanaerobaculia bacterium
GGCATGGTCAGACCGAAGTCGGCGCAGGAGTGGATGCCGACCGCCACCAGGGCGCCCAACGCGGCGAGGCCGGCGGCCCTGCCTTCGGAGCGCTCGCCGTAGAGCACAACCTGGCGCAGTCGCTTGCCGTAGAAGAAGAGTCCGATCCCCAGCAGCGCCGCCCCGACAAGTCCCGTCGTCGCCAGGAACTCGACCCAGTCGGCGTGCGCATGGCGCCAGAAGCCGGGAATCGTCGGCGGCTGTACCAGCGGGAAGGCGGCCTGGAAGCTGCCGAGCCCCGAGCCGACGAGTGGGAAGAGACGGAAGAGATCGAAGGTCGCGAGGGCGGCTTCGACGCGGTAGCCGCCGCCGAGCTCGTCCACCGAGCTCGCGGTGAGGCGGGTGAAGGCCCCCTCTGCGCCGAGCGCGGCGAGCGCCGCGACGCCGGCGAGCCCGACCGCGAGGCCGCCGATGAGCAACCACTTGCGCCCCCGCTGGCTGCCAATGACTGCTCCCTGAACCGCCATGGCGGCGAGGGCGGAGACGAGCGCCGCGCGTGAGCCGGTGAGCACCAGCCCGCCGAAGAGGAGGAGGAAGACGAAGGCCGGCGGCCCGACGCCGAGGAGACGATCCTCGGCACGACCGCCGTCGAGATAGGTTCGGCGCACCGCCCACCAGACCCAGGCGAACGCCACCGCCAGAGCGATCTCGAGGAAGAGCGCCAGATGGTTCGGGTTGACGTAGCTGCCGCGCAGGCGCGCGCCCATGGCGGTGAGCGTCACGCCCCAGAGCGTGTTGGAACGCGAGATCCACTGCGCCACGCCGATCGTCACCTGCACGGCGCCGGCGAGGAGCAGGGCGCCGCCGAGCGTGCGCCGCACGCGGCGCGACGATCCGAGGATGGCGCCGGCGAGAAATCCCGCGGCGGGAAGGAGCCAGTCGAGCGCCGCGGCGCGGCTGGCCGCGGGCGCGAGGGAGAGCGGGAGGAAGTCGCCGCCAGTCGCAGCGACCGAGGCGCCCGGCGCCGGCCCGGCGAGCTCCTGCGCCTGGCGCGTCAGGCGGACCGACTCGGGGGCGAGAAACTGGGCGATGGCCGCCGGTGCCGGCAGCGCCTGCAGCCAGCCGAGGAGAGCGATCGCCGCCAGCGCGCCGGTCGCGACGACGAGCTGGCGCGGCATGGGGCCTGCCGAGTCCGCCGCCGGTGTCCACAGCGCCAGGGCGAGCGCGCCGAGCACCGCGACGAGGAGCGTCGCCGCCGGCCCCGGCGCGACGCTGCCGAACGGCAGCGGCGCCGCGACGAGGAGCGCCGCGAGCGCCAGGGCGCGAGGCCGGACGTGTCGTATCATTCCGCGAATGTCCGAACAGGCGAGCAGGAGGAGGCGCGGGGAGAGGCTCTCCGCGGTGGCGATCGGTGCGGTTTCAACCGCGGTACTCTCGCTGGTGCTGACCTCGCCTCTCGCGGCACAGGTGCGGCAGTATACGCCGCCGGGTGGCGCCGCCGACGAGGCGACGGGACGGAAGGAGTCGCTCGACAAGGCGGTCGAAGAGGCGCGTTGGCACGCCGGTCCGGTGCGCCTCGACCCGGCGATCTGGATCTCCGATCTCGCCTGGGTGGACCGCCCGGCGGACGCCGTGAGCGACTCCGGATCCGACCTCACCGCGCGCGCCGGCGCCGGTCTCCGCGCCTACTTGCCGGTCGGCTCGAAGACCACCGTCGCCGCGTACGCGCTGCCGGAGTACGTCTGGTGGAAAGAGCGCGCCGAGGAGCGCCGCGTCAACCAGCGCTTCGGCCTCGGCACCTTCACTTACTTCAACCGCCTGGCGATCGCGCTCACCGCGCAGCGGAACGAGGACTTCGACTACGCCACGGGCGAGATCCTGCAGCGCTACACCTCGCGCAACGAGATGCTCGCACTCGACCTCGAAGTGCCGATCCTGCATCGCCTGACGGTGTTCGCACACGGCGCGGACACCTCCGTGCGCAGCCTCGTCGACAGCGCGAGCGATCCTCTCTTGGCCAGCTTCTTCGACGATCTCGACCGCGACGACCTCGCCTATCGCGGCGGCGTCCGGTACTACCCGAGCGAGAAGCTGCGCATCGGCGCCGGTGTCGGCCACAGCGAGACCGAATTCGTCAGCGGCGCGCTCGACGGCTCGAACGCCGGCGACTTCTGGTACCTCGAGGCGGGCTACGAACGCCCCAAGCTCCTCGTCGACCTGCTCTATCAGGAGAACCGACTCGCGGCCAAGGGCGGCTCGGAGTTCTCCGACTTCGACAGTTCGACCGGCGGCGCGCGCGTCGAGTGGATTCCGCGCGAGTCCTTTCGCGTCCGCCTGTACGGCGCCCGCCAACTCGCCTACTCGCTGCTCGTGGAAGACGCTTCGGCCTACGTCGACCAGATGGCCGGGGCGGGAGTCGACTTCGCCATCGGTTGGCGCCTGCGCCTCGATCTCTACGGCGAGACCGGCCGCCATAGCTACCAGGGCGACGCCGTGACCGCGCGTGTCGACGATGTCGCGAGCTATGGCGTGGACCTCAGGGTCGAGCTCCCCTGGAAGCTGAACCTCCAGGTCGGCTATCAGGAGTCGAAGATCACCCCGCCCGCGGGGAGCGGCCTCCCCGGGCAGAAGGTCACGCAATTCCTGGCCAACCTGGGATTCGGCGTCGGCCAGGGCACCTGGTACTGATCCGCTCGTGATCCGCCGGGGCTGCCGCCCGGCCGAACTCCGATGCCGGGCGCTGATGCCCATATAATGGAGTGTCCAGATGCCAGTTCCGCAAGCGCACCCGGCGCTCCACTCCCGTACTCTTCGTGGTTTCCTCGTCGTGCTCGCCCTGCTGTTCGGGGTCGGGCCGGCGGCAGAGAGCCAGGTGCTGCCCGCCGGCGAGACGGTGAGCTACCGCCTCGGCCCCAAGGACCAGATCGCCATCAAGGTCTATGAGGTGCCGGAGTTGAACGTCGAGGTCCGGGTGGCCGAGAACGGCAAAGTCAACCTGCCGCTCATCGGCGAGGTGCCGGCCGAGGGGCTGACCGAGGGCGGCTTCGCGCAACAGTTGAAGGAGCTGCTCGAGGCGAAGTACGTCAACCGCGCGACGGTCTCGGTCGAGGTGCGCGAAGCGCGCTCGCGGCCGATCCTGGTCGTCGGGGCGGTGCGCACCCCTGGCAACCTCGCCTTCCCTGGCCGCTGGACGCTGATCGAGGCGCTCGCCGCCGCCGGCGGGCTCTCCGCCGAGCACGCCGACACCCTCTACGTTCTGCGCCGGGCCGAGAACGGGCTCTCCGACCAGGTGGCGATCCGCATCGAGGACCTCTTCGTGCGCGGCGACCCGCGCGCCAATATCCCGATTTTCGCCAACGACCTGATCAACGTGCCGGTCACCGTCGAAGTGACGGTCTTCTGCCTCGGCGAGGTTCTGACTCCCGGCGCGATCCAGTTCAAGAGCACCGACCGCATCACCGTGCTCTCGGTCATCGCCCGCGCCGGCGGGCTCACCGACCGCGCCTCGAAGAAGATGGCGATCAAACGCCGCAAGGGCGAGTCGCTGCAGGATGAGGTCGAGGTCGACTACAAGAAGATCCTCGCCGGCAAGGAACCCGACCTGTCGCTCGCCGACGGCGACGTGCTGGTCATCAAGGAATCCCTCCTGTGAGTGCCAACCATCCTCCCCGACACCGTGCGCCCGAGCCGCGCGCTGCAATGGCTCCAATGGCTCCACTGGCTCCACTGGCTCCAACGACTCCGCTGAGTCCCATGCCGCAGGCGCCTCCCGGGTCGTTCGGCCCCAGGCTTCCCGATCCGGCGTTCGACCTCGCCGAGCCGGAGAGCGAGTTTCATCTCGCCGACTACATTCGCGTCGTCACCGCGCGCTGGCGGCTGATCGCCCTCGTCACCGCCGCCGCCCTCGCGGTGTCGCTGCTGCAGTACGCGGTGACGCCGAAGGAGTACCGCGCCGCGACGATGATCCAGATCGAGCGCAAGGTCTCGGTGCCGCTGCAGGCGGTGCAGGACTCGTGGATGGACAACTGGTTCAACATGGAGTACTACCCGACGCAGTACCGGCTGCTCACCAGCCGCGGGCTCGCCGAACGGGTGGTGCTCGACCTGGGTCTCCAGGCCGACCCCGAGTTCAACCCCGGCGCCGCGGCGCGCGATGCCGGGAAGGCCGCCGGCAGCTTCACTGCCGCCGACGACGAGGCGGCGATCGGCGGCCTCGCCGGCGCCCTTCAGGGCGGCCTCGAGGTCAACCCGATCCGCACCACCCAGCTGGTCGAGATCGCCTTCCGTTCGCGCTCGCCGGTGCTCGCCGCCAAGGTCGCCAACGGCTTCGCCGACGCCTACATCGACTGGGGAATCGAGAACCGGACGCGCGTCGCCGGCAAGGCCTCGACCTTCTTCGCCGCCCAGATCGAGACCCTGAAGCAGGAGATCCAGGACAAGGAGAACCAGCTCCAGGCCTACAGCCGGCGCTCCGACATCGTCTCGGTGGACCCGGCGACCAATGTCACGCTCAGGCGTCTCGAAGCGTTGAACCAGGAGTACATCACCGCCGTCTCCGAGCGCATCAACCGCGAGGCGCGCCTGAACGAGCTGCAGTCCGCCACCGGCGACCGCGCCGCCGACGTCCTCGCCGATCCGCTGCTCGCCGAGCAGCGCTCGCAGCTGCTCGAGATGCAGCGCGACTACGCCACCAAGCTCAATACCTACAAGCCGGAGTGGCCGGCGATGATCGAGCTCAAGGGCAAGATCGAGCAGGCCGAGCGCAACCTCAAGACGGTCGCCGCCAACGCTCTCCTGCAGGCCCGCGACTCGGCCCGCGGCGAAGTGCAGACGCTGCAGCGCCGCGAAGCGGCCCTGGTCTCCCAGTTGAACCAGATCAAGGCCGAGAACCGCCAGTTGAACTCCGCCGCGGTCGAGTACAACAACCTCCAGGTCGAGATCTCGACCCGCCGGTCGCTGCTCGACGAGCTGCTGCGCAAGCAGTCCGAGACCGACGTCACCTCGCGCCTGCAGGCGACGGGGGAGTCGAACGTCCGCATCGTCGACCGCGCGCTCGTCCCCGGCGGGCCGTTCCGTCCCTCGCTGCGGCGGAGCGTCACGATGGGCCTCGGTTCGGGCTTCTTTCTCGGCCTCGGTCTCGTCTTCCTGCTGCACTACATGGACCGCACGCTGAAGAGCACCGACGAGGTCGAGCGCCTGTTGGGGCTGCCGGTGCTCGCGGTCGTGCCGGACATCTCGAACGAGTCGAAGAGCTCGACCCTCCTCGGGCGCTATGGCTACGGCTATGGCTACGGCTACGGGCAGAAGGCGCCGACCGTGGCGAGCACCGCCAAGGCGGTGACCAAGGCGGCGCGGGTGCGCAAGCGCGCCAACGAGGGCGAGGTCCAGATCGAGCTCCTGCCGCA
>JAGOCP010000025.1 GCA_017998715.1 Thermoanaerobaculia bacterium
ACCACGTAGTGCCAGCCGAAATAGATCGCGCTCGCGGCGATGGCGAGGTTCCACGGCACCAGCAGGAGGAGGAGCGGCCGGAAGGTGCGCCAGGCGACGAAGAGGCCGAGCGCGCTGGTCGCGAGATGCAGGCTCGGGAACGCCGCCAGTCCGAAGAACGGCACCGCCGGCGCCTGCGGGTTCTGCACGATGAAGCGCAGCGCCTGGAGCATCGACTGCTGCAGGCCGAAGATGTGGGTGTCGGCGAGAGCGGCGTAGCGCGCGCGCTCGACCAGCGCCGGGCCGAGGCTCGGAAAAGCGAGGTAGAGGAACCCTCCGGCGATGTAGCAGAGCGCAAGCGCGGCGAGCGTCCGGCGCACCACGGCGACGCCGCTGCGCGCCATGGCGACGGCGAGCGGTATCGCCAGAGCCGCCCAGGCGTAGTAGTAGACGAGCTGCAGGGCGGCCGAGCGCGACGGCGCATGGAAGTGGGCGACCCAGGCGACGAAATCGCCGCCGCCCATGTGCAGCAGGTCGTCGAGGCGGCCGAAGATCTGATCGAAGAGGCGCGGGTGCAGCAACAGCAGGCGGCACTTGAGGTTGGTATAGGCGATGAGGACGACGAGCAGCGACGCGAGCGCGCGCAGGAAGGTGAGGAGCTCGCCGAGGAAGGCGCCCGAGAGGGGGCGTCCGCGCAGCCTGCGCACGAGCGCGACGATCATCCAGGGCGGCAGGACGAAGACGGTGATGGCGAGCAGGAACTGGAAGTACGAAACCACCAGGGGCCCGAGCGTGAACGGATAGAGCCGGGTCGCGAAGAGCGCCGCGACGCCGGCGAAGAAGAGCAGCGCGATGCGCTCCTCCGGCCAGAGGCGGGAGATCCACTTCATCGCGCGCGCTCCCCGCCGGGGATGCCGGCGCTCACCGGTACGGGGTGACTTCGGAAGCGAGGTAGCGCCGCTGGTCCTCGAGCAGGAGACCCTGGCGTCGCCAGAGCTCGCGCATCGCCGCGCGCTCGGAATCCGGCAGCGCCGCGAGAACGACCGCTGGTGGCTCGACCGGTCGCAGCGCCAGCAGACGGGAGAACGTCGCGAGCCAGGTCCAGTCGCCGGCGAGGAGCGTGCCGCTGTCGTACTCGACGGCGGGCAGGTCGTCGACATGCGGCGGTGTGTCGCCGAGGAAATCGTCGAGCTCGGCGCCGGAGGAGAGGTAGCAGGCGAGGATGTCCGCCGGCCGCCGCATGCCGATGTCGGCGAGCGCCTCGACGATCGCCGGATCGGCGAAGCCGCGCGCGAGGGCCTCGTCGTTCCACGGGCCGCCGCTCTTTCTGCCGGTGACGATGGTGAAGGAGTTGAGCGCCGAGGGTTCGTACCAGATCACCGTCTCGGGGAAGACGTTCTTGAACGCGCGCACGATCATGGCGAAGTTCGGCGGCGTCAGGGTGTACATCGGCAGCCACATCGACACCACGCCTTCGGGGGCCAGACGGTCGGCGAGCAGGCGGAAGTACTCTTCGCTGTAGAGCGAACCGTTACCGGCGTAGCGGGGATGGATCGAATCCGAGAGCACGGCGTCGAAGGTCTCGCTGGTCGCGAGCAGGAAGTTGCGGCCGTCGTTGATCTCGACGCGGACACGGGGGTCGGCGAGGACGCCGTGATTGATCGCGCCGAAGTAGCGATCGGAGGCTGCGAGCACCGCCGGGGAGAGCTCGACGATGCGGATCTCGCTCACCGGGTGTCGTGAAACGGCGTGCGCCGTGCCGCCGCTGCCGAAACCGATGTGCACGACCCGCGCGTCGCGGCTCTTGCCCAGGAGCAGCGGCAGGTGGCCCTGCATCTTCTGCACGGCGTACAGATCGGGGCTCGTCCCGGCGACGTTGACGCCGTTCAGCTCGAGCGAGAGGTAGTCGCCGGCGGCGGCGCTCATCCGGCGGATCGCCACGGCAGCGCTCGCGTCCTCGTGGAAGTGGACGAGGTCCTCCGGGCGGTCCTTGCCGAAAATGCCGGCGGCCAGGATGACGCGGTCGGCCGGCAAGAGGAAGGCGAGGGCGAGGAAGAGTGCCGGCGTCGCGAGCGCCACACCGGAGATCCAGCGCAGGCCGCCGGCGCCGCTCGCCGGGCCCGTAAGCTCCGGGGAGCGCGCGAGGAGCAGGGCGATGCCGGCCGCGACCGCGCCGACCGCGAGCAGCGAGCTCTGGGTGCCGAGCAGCGGAACGAGGCCGAAGCCGGCGGCGAGCGAACCGGCGATGCACCCCATGGTGTTGGCGCCGTAGAGCGCCCCCAGGTCGCGGCCGATCCGGGCGTCGGGATCGCCAGCGGCGCCGGCGCGCGCCGCGTAGGCGCGCACGAGGATGGGAAAACTCACTCCCATTAGGAGCGTCGGCGGCAGGAGGATCGGCAGCACGGCGGCGAGCTGTGCCAGCACGGCGACGCCGAAGCCCTGCGGTCGCAGCGCCTCCGAGAGGGCGATCTGCCGGCCGTTGAGGGTCGAGAAGAGCCAGATCGACAAGGGTGCGGTGGCGGCGATGCCGAGCTCGACCGCGGCGAGGAGCGCGAGCGGGCGCTCGAGCCGGTCGACGATGCGGCCGATGGCGAGGCTGCCGATGGCGATGCCGAGCAGGAAGCCGAAGAGCATCAGACTGAACGCGTAAACGGTCGAGCCGAGATAGAAGACCAGGATGCGGGTCCACAGCACTTCGAAGGCGAGGCTCGTCGCTCCCATGAGCATGGCGGCGACGAGCAGCCGGCGATCGGCGACCGGCGCCGTTGCCAAAGGCGCTCGTGCCGGAACGGCGGGCGCGGCCGGCTGGGCGTCGCGGCGGGCCAGGGCGAGGGCGCCGAGGGCGGCGGCGAAGTTGAGCGCCGCCGAGAACAGGAGACTGGCGTGGAGCCCGAAGAGCGGAATGGCGAGGAAGCCGGCGCCGGCGACGCCACAGACGGCGCCGAGCGTGTTGGCGCCGTAGAGCAGGGCGGTGTCCCGGCCCAACTGGCTGCGCGCAGTTTTCCTTTCCCCCTCCTGGTCCCTGAGGTCGCGCAGGCCGCGCACGATGAGCGGCAGGGTGCCGCCCATCAGCAGCGTCGGCGGCAGCAGGCAGAGGGCGGCCAGGCCGAGTCGCAGGAGGCCGAAGCTCCACGGCGCGCCGCTCGCACCGCCGGCCGCGCGATCGACCGCGACGTACACCGCGGTCATGCCGTCGAAAAAATGCGGCGAGAAGATCGCGAACAGCCCGATGCCCACCTCGAGCAGGGCATACAGGGTGAGCGGCCGCGCCGTGCGATCGCTCAGCCGGCCGAAGAGAACCGCGCCGAGTCCGAGTCCGGCCATGAAAACGGCGAGGAGCGTCGCGGTGGCGAGCGTCGTGTTGCCGAAGACCAGCGCCAGGTAACGCAGCCAGGCCACCTGGTCGACCAGGCCGGCGGCGCCCGAGGCAAAGAAGAGCAGCGCCAGGATGCGGCGCCGGCGCCGCTCGCCGCGCTCAGAAACCATAGATCAGCACGAGAACGGTCGCCCCCCAGAGCACGAGATTCACCAGGAAAGGCGTGTCGTGCAGGATGGCGTCGGTCGGGCTCGAGAGCTCGGACTTCTGATAGAGCAGGAAGAGGAAGCGGAAGATGCCGAAGAGGGCGAGCGGCACGGTCGCGACCAGATAGCGGGTGCCGAGGCGAGCGGCAGTCGCCGGGTCGACGGTATAGAGCGCGTAGGAGACGACCGTCGACGCCGTGACGACATTGATCATCTGATCGACGAAAGGCAGGCTGTAGTGCTCGAGGACAGCGCGCGTGCCGGAGGCGGGCGCGGGCTGGAGAGCGAGCTCGTGCCGCCGTTTGGCGAAGCCCAGGAAGAGGGCGACGAAGATCGTGCACAGGAGGAGCCAGGAGGAGACGTCGACCGCGATCGCGAGGGCGCCGGCTTCGACCCGGAGCACGAAGCCGAGCGCGATCGTCATCACGTCGAGAATCACGATGCGCTTGAGGCCGAGCGAGTAGAGTACGTTCAACACGAGGTAGATGCCGAGGCAGGCGGAAAAGCCCGGCCCGAGCCTCCAGGCGAGCGCCAGGGCGGCGGCGGCGAGCACTGCCGCGGCGGCGACCGCCGTACCGCCGGCGAGCTCCCCGGCGGCGATCGGCCGCCGGCGCTTGACCGGATGCAGGCGGTCGGCGTCGCGGTCGCGCAGATCGTTGAGCAGGTAGACCGCGCTCGCGGCGGCGCAGAAAGCGGCGAAGGCCGCCGCCGAGCGCCAGGCGAGCGCGAGGTGATCGAGCCGGTGGGCGAAGACGAGCGGCACGACGACGAAGAGGTTCTTCACCCACTGCGCCGGGCGCAGGGAGCGAAGGAGTGCGGAGAGCATGGCGGGTATTCTAAGCGCACCCAGTGAGGGCGGCCGTGGAGAGCGGCTCCTGCTCGTCGCTCTCGCGGCGGCTTGGCTGCTCTTTGCCCTGCCTCTCCTCTCCGGCGAGCGGACGTTGATCCTGCGCGACGTCTTCACCACCCATCTCCATCTGAAAGCCTACGGCGCGGCGGCGCTCGCCCATGGCAGTATCCCGGCGTTCAATCCGACCTGGGCGGGAGGGCAGCCTTTCGCCGGCAATCCGAACGCCCTGGCGTTCTATCCCGGCAACCTCCTCTATCTGGTGCTGCCTTTCTGGAGCGCCTTCAACGCTCACTACGTCCTGCATTGGCTGCTCGCCTTCGTGGCCTTCCGCAAGCTCGCGCGCGAGCTCGAGCAGAGCCCGATCGCCGCCACACTCGCGGCGCTCACCTACTCCGCCTCGGGCTACGTGCTCTCCTGTCTGTCGTTCTACAACCTCATCGCGGTCGCCGCCTGGTTGCCTCTCGTCCTCTGGGGGCTGGCGCGCGGCGGGCGGCGCGGGACGCTCTGGGGGGGCATCGCCTGCGGCATGATGCTGCTTTCCGGAGAGCCGGTGACCGCGGCGCTCGCGCTCGCGCCGATGGCGCTGGTGGCGGTCGAGCGCCAGGGCTGGAAGCGCGGCTTCGCCGCGACCTTTGCCGTCGGCGGCCTCGGTCTCGCGGTGGCGCTGCCGCAGGTCGTGGCGGCGGCGCGGACCTTCGGTTTCACCTTTCGCGGCGCGCACGGGCTCGCCGCCGGCCAGGCGGCGAACCATGCGCTCCATCCGCTGCGGCTGCTCGAGCTCGTCCTGCCGCTGCCGTGGGGCTGGCCCTCCGAGCTCGGGCGCTTCGGGCACTGGTCGAACGTCACGCCGCTCACGCCTTACATCTACTCGTTGTACTTCGGAGTCGTGGCGCTCGCGCTCGCCCTCTGGGCCGCGCGCTCCCACCGGCGGTGGGCGGCGCTGGCCGGAGCGGGCCTGCTGCTCGGCATCGTCGGTGGATTCTCGGGCGAGCTGTTGCTGGCGCTGTCGGGCGGTCTCTTCCGCTATCCCCAGAAGCTCCTGCTGTGGACGACGGTAGGCGCCGCGTTGCTCGCCGGTTGGGGGCTCGACCGGGTGCTCCCGGCGCCGGCTGCCGCAACGGCTCCCGAGGCCACCTCCCGCAGCGTGCGCGCGGCGCGCCGGTTGAGCGTCGGCGCCGGTCTCGCCGCCCTGGCTGCCGTGATGCTCCTCGCCCTGCGCGGACCGGTGCAGGAGCAGTTCCTCGCCCGTCTGGGTGCGCGCCACGAGGTCGTCGCAGCGACGCAGCAGGCGCAGTGGTTCCTCGGCTGCCTGGGCGCGGCGCTGCTGCTCGGCGGAGCGGCCTGGGCACTCTACCGCCGCCGCGCCGAGGCGCTGGTGGCGCTGCAGGCGCTCGCCCTGTTGCAGCTCCTGCCGATGGTGGCTACGGATCGCGTCGAGGCCTACGCGCCCGCGGCGCCGTGGGTGGAGCTGCTCGACGGCAACCGCGCGGTCGCGCTGGCCGCCAACGCCTTCCCGCCGTGGACGGAGCGGACGCCGACGCGTGCCTTCGAGACCGTGGCGGCAGGCTGGCGCGACGCGCGTCTCGATCTCGAACCGGCGCCCGGCGCCCTGCACGGACTCACCTACCCGTTGGCCCCGGACCTCGACGGCATCTACTCGCCGCTTCAGGCGCTGCTCAACGACAACCTCGCCCGCTTCGACTGGCCGGCGCGCCTGCGCTGGCTGCGCCTGCTCGGCGCCGGCTGGCTGGTGCGGCTGGACGACGGGCAGCCGGAGCCGCCGCTCGAGCGCGTCGCCTCGGAACTGCGTTCGGGTCGACGCAGCGACCTCTATCGAATACCCGACCCGGCGCCGATCGCCTTCTGGCCGCGCGAGGTGGTGGCCGTGGCGTCGCCGATCGCGGCGCTGGGAGCGACTTCCAACCTCGCGGACCCGCAGGCGATCGCTTTCGCCAGCCGCGCCGTCGACCATCACGCCGGCGGCCGGGTCGAGCTCGCCGGCGCCGAGGACGACCGGCTGCGCCTCGTCGTCGACAGCGCGGGTGGCCTGCTCGTCGTCCAGCGGTCCTACTTTCCGCTCCTCGAGGCCCGCCTCGCCGATGGCCGCCGCCTGGCGACACAGCCGGTCGATCTCGTCCTGCTCGGCGTCGAAGTTCCGGCGGGCCGGCACGAAGTCCGCATCGGCAGCTCGTCGCGGCCCGAGGCGATCGCCGGCGGCCTGAGCCTCCTCGTCCTCTTCGTCGCCGCGTTCGCCGGCTGGCGGTGGCCGTGAAGCGCTTCGCACCGCTCTACGGCCTGCCGGCTCTCCTCCTTCTGGCGGCGATCGTCGCGCCGCTCGTGCGGGGCGAGAAGACGCTCGTCCTGAGAGATGTGCTGCAGACGCACTTCGTCGACCGGATCGCGCTCGGCGAGGCGCTGCGCGATCTGCGGATGCCGCTCATCGATCCGTCGCGGGCAGGTGGGCAGGCGCTGGCGGGAAATCTGAATTCCCTGCCGTTCTACCCCGACAATCTGTTGATGCTGCTGGGCTCCGGCCCCGGTTCGACGCTGTGGGCGCTGAACGCGCATTTCTGGCTGCATTGGATGCTCGCCCTCGGTGCGGCGTTCTGGATGGGGCGCGCCTTCGGTCTCGCCGCTCCCGCCAGCTGGATGGGCGCCACGGTCTACGCCTTCTCCGGCTACTTCGCCAGCCAGCTCAATCTCTACAACACGGTCGCAGCAGCGGCGCTCGCGCCGGCGCTGGTCGCGGCGCTCCTCGAGACGGCGCCGGGCAAGTCGGCCGCCACCGCGCGCCGCGGGCTGCTCGCTGCCGCCCTCCTCTGGGCGCTCCTGCTGCTGGGCGGCGAGCCGCTGCTTGCGCTGCTGGCTCTCGTCGCTGCGGAGGGCGCGCTTGCCGTCGTCGCCGGGTGGCGGGCGTTTTCGCCGCGGCTGGGCCTCGCGCTCGCCGCCGGGACGCTCCTCGCGGCGCCGCAGATCGTCGAGATGGCGCGCATCCTGCCGCTCGCCTTCCGCAACTACTCCGGCGCCGGCGAAGCCCAGGCGATCGTCGGCAGCTTCCGCGCCGCGCACCTCGCCGACCTTCTCTGGCCGTTCTTCTTCGGCCGGCCGAGCCTCGCCGAGCTCTTCGCACTGCAGCAGTTCGACGGCTTCCCGCCGCTGCACTTCACGCTCTATCCGGGTCTGCTGGCCCTGGCGCTGGCGGTGGCCGGCGGCCTCGCGGGCCTGCGCGCCGGCAGCGCCGGCATTGGCGGCATCGGCGGCATCGGCACCGGCCGGAGCCCGGCGGTAATCTGGGCGGTCGCAGCGCTCGGCGTCGCCCTGTTCTTCGCGCTCGGCCGCTTCAACCCGATCGTCGCAGCCCTCTGGCAGCTCCCCTGGGGACGGCTCCTGCGCTTCCCGGCCAAGTTCTGGCTCCTGGGTGCGCTCGGCGGGAGTCTCCTGTGTGCCGTCGGCTTCGACAGCGCATTCACCCACGGCAGGCGCGCCCTCTTGCGCCTCCTCGCTGGGTTCGCCGCCGGCTTCACGCTTCTGCTGGCGGGCTCGATCGCCGCGCCGGACCGGTTCGCAGGCTGGGTGGGCGGGCTTCTGCAGCCGGGCCTGCCCGCGGCTCTGCTGCAAGGCGACCTGGTGCGGCTGCAGGGACTCACGCTGCTGTCGCTCGGGCTGCTCCTCGCCGCCCTCGCCGTGGTCGGGCTCGGCCGCCGGGCGCCGGTGGCCGCCGGTTTCTCCTTGATCCTCCTGCACGCCGCGACGCAGGCCTGGGCGATGCTGCCGGCAGTACCGACGGACGCTGTTGCGCCTTACCTCGAAGCGCCGCCGATCCTGGCGGCGATCCCCGCCGGCAGCGTCGTCGTGCACGGCGGCAATCACGATCTCTTCCGGCCGGGGACGCTCGCCCAGGGCACCTATCCCGACGGCCGTTTTTTCTGGCTCACGAGGCGCTCGGCGCGCGAGCTCTATCCGTTCGCCGCGCTCGTGCACGGGCTGCGGGCGGAGCTCGCGATCTCGCCTGAAGGCCTCGACAGCTTCCTCACCCAGGCGCTCACGGAGGGGATGAAGAGCTTCTCCGATGCGCGGCGGCTGGATCTGCTCGAAGCGCTGGGTGTCGACTATCTGCTGCTCGATCGCGAGCTCGCGCCCGAGGCTCTGGGCGGCGTGCGCGAGATTGCGAGCGACGAGAACTTCGGCCAGCGAGTGCGCCTCTACGAGCTCGTCGACCGGGCGCGCGAGGTCGAGCTCGCCACCCGGATCGTGCCGGCGCAGCAGATGAACGCCGCCCTCGCCGCGATTTTCGACCCGGCGTTCGATCCCCACCGGACGGCGGTCGTTCCGGGAGAAGGACCGGTGCGCGAGCCGCCGCCGGGGGTCCCCGTGCGGGCCGTGCTGGTGACCGACAGCGCCGAGGAGGTGGTCGTCGACAGCGACGCCGGCGCTCCCGGCGTTCTCTTCCTGCGCCGCGCCTATCTCGCGCTCTGGCGGGTCTCGATCGACGGGCGCGAGGCGCCGACGGTGATCGCGCAAGCCGCGCGACTGGGCGTGGCGCTGCCGGCCGGGCAGCACCGGGTGCGGTTCTGGATCGACCGCCGGCCGCTCGCCGCCGGGCTCTTTCTGGCTCTCGTCGGCGTCGGTCTGCTGGCGCTCGTCCTGCGCCGTCCGGCGCGCCCCGACGAGCTCGCCGCCCGCGCCGAAGGGCGGTCCGCAGCGGGGAGCGGGTGGTAGCATTCCGCAAGCCGCAGACGGTGCCTAGACAGCGTCCCACGCCCGCCGGGAAATCCGGGGAAACCGCGAGATCCGATTGGCTCCTTTCCGCAAAGTCCTGATCGCCAACCGTGGCGAGATCGCCGTCCGAATCCTGCGCGCGCTGCGCGAGAAGGGGATCCTCGGCGCCGTCGCCTATTCCGACGCCGACCGCGAGTCGCTCGCGGTGCTGGCGGCCGACGAGGCCTACCGCATCGGACCCGCGGCGTCGCGCGACAGCTATCTCAAGGCCGAAGCGCTGGTCGATCTTGCGGTGGCGATCGGCGCCGACGCGATCCACCCCGGCTACGGCTTCCTCTCCGAGCGCGCCGAGTTCTCGCGCCTCTGCCGCGAGCGCGGCGTCGTCTTCATCGGGCCGTCGCCCGAGGCGATCGCGGCGATGGGCGGCAAGGTGGAGGCGCGACGGCGCATGATCGAGGCCGGCGTTCCGGTCGTCCCGGGCTCTCCCGGCGCGCTCGCCGACTTCGCGGCGGCGCGCGCCTGCGCCGCGGAGATCGGCTACCCGGTGATCATCAAGGCCTCGGCCGGAGGCGGCGGCAAGGGGATGCGGGTAGCGCACGACGAGAGCGAGCTCGCCGAGGGCTATCGCCTGGCGCGCGCCGAAGCCGGTTCGTCGTTCGGCGACGATTCCGTCTTCCTCGAGAAGTTCGTCCTGCGTCCGCGTCACATCGAGATCCAGATCCTCGGCGATCAACACGGCAAGGTCGTCTCGCTGGGCGAGCGCGAGTGCTCGCTGCAGCGGCGTCACCAGAAGGTCGTCGAAGAGGCGCCGTCGACCGTGGTCTCGCCGGAGCTGCGCCGCAGAATGGGCGCGGCGGCGGTGGCGGCGGCGCGGGCCGTCGGCTATACCAACGCCGGCACCTGCGAGTTTCTGCTCGACGCGGCGGGGAACTTCTACTTCCTCGAGATGAACACCCGCCTCCAGGTCGAGCATCCGGTGACCGAGATGGTGACCGGCCTCGACATCGTCATCGCCCAGCTGGCGATCGCGCAGGGCGAGCCGCTCGGCCCCGAGTTCGACGAGGTCGAGCCGCGCGGGCACGCGATCGAGGTCCGCCTCTACGCTGAGGATCCTTTCCGCAAGTTCGCGCCGTCGCCGGGCAAGATCCAGTGGCTGCGGCTGCCGCAGGGACCGGGTGTGCGCAACGATTCCGGCGTGTTCGGCGGCTCGGAGATCTCGATCCATTACGACCCGATGATCGCCAAGCTGATCGTCTGGGGGCGCGATCGCGAAGAGTCGCTGCGGCGGCTCGCCCGGGCGATCGATGAGCTGCGCATCGTCGGCATCCGCACCAACGTGCCGCTTTTCCAGGCTCTTCTCGCCGACGCCGACTTCCGCGCCGCGCGCTTCGACATTCACTGGCTCGACCGCAAGCTCGAGAGCGGCGAGCTCGCGCCGGTGGGCGGCGACGAGACCCCTGAGATCGCGCTCATCGCCGCGGCGATCGTCCACTACGAGCGCAGCCAGCGGCAGGTGAGCGCGCCGCCGCAGGGCGCCGCGCACCGCGGCGGCTGGCGTGCCGCGGCGCGCGAAGGTGCTCTGCGCCGCGGCGGGAGGAGCTGAAGATGCAGCTCGTCAGCAGAGTCGGCGGCCAGACCGCACCGATCACCGTCGAACGCCACCACGGCCGCTACGTGGTCGAGATCGGCGGCGTCCGCCATGAAGTCGACACCCGGACCCTGGGTCCCTGGGTGCTGAGCCTGCTCGTCGAAGGCCAGAGCCACGAGGTCGCCGTCGTTCGCCTGGGCGACGGCAACTACTCCGTCGACTGGCGCGGCCGGTCGTTCGCCGTCGAGCTGGTCGATCCCCTGACCCACCTCGCCGAGAGCGCCCGCGGCGAGGCCGGCAAGCAGGGCAAGAAGGTCGTCAAGGCCTATATGCCGGGCCGCGTCGTCGAAGTCCGGGTGCAGCCCGGCGATCGCGTCGAAGCCGGGCAGCCGATGATCGTGCTCGAGGCGATGAAGATGCAGAACGAGATCCAGGCCGAGCGCGCCGGCACGGTAAGCCGCGTCTTCGTCACGGCCGGCGAGGCGGTCGAAGGCGGCGACCCGCTGGTCGAGGTCGAGTGATCTTCCGCCCACCCTTCGCCCGACATTCGATCCTCCCGCGCTGAACTTCTGCGCTTGCCAGCCGTAGCTCTTCGAATCGACCTCCGTGTTTCCGACCGGGTCGAGGAGGCAGGCCATGAAGCGATTCGCCGTCACCCTGCACGCCGCGCTCATCGTCTCCCTGGCGCTGGCCAGCGCCGCCGCGGCCCAGACGCAGCCGGGCGGGAAGCCGCCTGCGCCCTGCAGCGCGCCCGAACATCGTCAGTTCGACTTCTGGCTCGGCGACTGGCAGGTGGAGGTGCCGGGAAAGCCGACGAACAAGAGTCGCATTACCAGGCTCTTCGGTGCCTGCGGCATCCGCGAGGAGTATTGGGCCGGGGGCGGCCAGTACGAGGGCTCGAGCTTCAACATGTACGACGCGCCGCGCAAGGTCTGGCATCAGACCTGGGTCGACAACCAGGGTGGCCTGCTGGCGCTCGAGGGCGGCATGCGCGGCGCCAGCATGGTGCTCGAGGGCAAGCAGCCCGGTCCGCAGGGCGGCGAGCAGACGAGCCGCATCACCTGGACGCCCAACGCCGACGGTACGGTGCGCCAACTCTGGGAGATCTCGACCGACGGAGGGAAGAGCTGGACGACCGCTTTCGATGGCCTGTATCGCCATCCGCAGGCGGCGCCGCCCGTCGCTCCCGCGGCGCCGGGATCCTGAGGCGCGGCGCCGGATCGCGGCTCAGAAGACGAAGCCGAGCGAGGCGAGCCAGGCCTCTTCGTCGCCGAAGACCAGCGCCCGTTGCGGGGCGCGGCGCCATTCGCGGTTGATCTTCAGGACCCAGGAGGGCGAGGGTCGGTAGTTGAGCCCGAGGGTCAGGCGCTTCTCGCTGTTTTCTTCCCAGCTTCCCGAAAGCGGCCCGGCGAGATCGACCTCTTCGGTCTGGCCGACCAGCGACAGCCGCGCTTCGGGGAAGAGCTCGCCGTGCCGGCCGCTGCGCAGCCAACGGGTTGCGAAGTCGACGGTCGCCCGGACGTACCAGCCATCGAACTGAGCGTCGGGCCCGATCGCCTGGCTCGCCGCGAGACGGTCGAACTCGCCGGTGACGCGCAGCGGACCGAGAACCGCCAATGCGTCCACCGCCCAGCCCGAGAGAGAAAGTTGCCCCGCGTCGTCGTAGGCGCCGTCGTAGCCGCTCATGCCGAGCTCGAAGGCCCCGCCGTACTTCCACCCGAGCCGCCCGACGAGCGCCTTGTTGTTGTTGTTGTCGGCGCCGAAGGGCTGCCGCGCGGCGCGCGTGCCGAGGGCGGTGATGTTGTCGTCCAGTCCCGCCACCACCGCGGTGTCGTAGCGCAACACCCACTCGCCGCCGAGCAACACGGTGCCCGCGAGGCCGAGCCCGTTGTCGGTCCAGTCCCCCGGCGCGACGATGTAGGCGACGAGGGGCTTCGAGATCACGTCGCGGCTCGGGGCGTAGTGGTCGACGTTGACGTTGCCGAACGGCACCAGCAGAGCCCCGGCACGCAGGCTCATCCAGTCGGTGAAACGAAAGCTCGCCCAGGCTTGTTCGAGCAGGATCTCGCCGCCGCGCTCGCCGCCGACGGCGGCGGCGCGTTCGAACTCGAGCTCGGCGAAGAGCCCCAACCGCGGATGCGGCTGCGCGGAGAGGACGAGCTCGAGCGACTCAGCGTCGAACGTCGAGTTGCTGCGCGAGGTGTCTTCGATGGCAAAAGTGCCGTAGGTGGTCAGGTGGATCGCCCGCGTTGCCGCGCTTTCGAGCGACTCGACGGTCTCGGCGGTCGCCGACTGGCTCTCGGAGAGGTCGCTCAGCCGGGTCTCGACGCCGGCAAGCGCCGCGCCGAATGTCGCCAGCGCCGCCTCGGCCGCCGCGACCCGCGCTTCGAGACCGGGCGTCGCGGCGGCCTTGAGCGCCGCGATCTCCTCCGCCAGTTTCGCCAGGTCGCGGCGCAGTTCCTGCACCTGCACCTCGAGTGCGGCCTTCACCGGATCGCTTGCCGGCGGGGAGGCGAGCAGGACAGGAGCCGCCAACAAGCTCAGCAGGGCGAAGCAGGCAGGCATTTTCATAGGTCGACCTCGAAAGACAGAGCGTTCGTACTCGCGCCCGCGGCGTCGACGAGGACGAGAGTGTAGGTGCCGATCGGAGCGTCGTCGTCGGGCAGCAGCGAGATTTCCAGCCCGCCCGGTCCAGTGCGCTTCGAGCGCAAGACGCGCACCTGATTGGTGACCTTGCCGCCGCGTCGCAACTGCACATTCCAGCCGTCGGGGATCGTCTCGCCGCGCAGACGCACCGTGACTCCCGCGCCGCGCCGCAGCGTCGAGGGGGCGAGCGATGTCAGCCGCGGCAGCGCGGGCGCTGGCGGCGCTAGCGCCGGTACCGAGTCTGCTTGCGGCGCCGGAGTCGCGGCAGCGGCCGCGCTCGGCGACGCTGTCTGCGGTGGGGGAGCCTCGGCGACGGTGGACGCCGGTGGCGGCGCGGGCTCCGCCGCCGGTTCCCCTGCTGCGATCTCTGCGCGGGCGACTGTGCCCGGCGAGGGTTCGGTCGCCGGACCCGCCGGCCCCGCCGGCCCCGCCGGACGGCGGTCGGCGGGCGTAAGAGGCGCGATCCGCGGCTTTGCCGCCGGCGTCGCGGGTTGCAACTCGGACGGGGCGGCAGCGGAAGCGCTCGCTGGTGCCTGCGCGGCTGCCGCCGCGGGCTCCGGGGGCACCGCCGGAGATTCGCCCTCCACCGAGGGCCTGCTCTGTGCAGCCTCTTCCTTTGCGGGCGAACCGGTCGGCGCGAAGAAACGATAGGCGGTGGCCAGGCCGACAGCGACGACCGCAGCGGCGGCGACCCATCCGAGCGGCCGCATCCACCGTGCCGGGCTGCGGCGGCTCGCGCCGCTCTCCATCCTCGTCGTCGGCGCGCTGGCCATCCGCCCTGCGGGCGCCGGTGCGAGGCCGGCGGCGAGCGCCCTCTCGGTCGCCGCGAGGAGGTGTTCGGGGCTCTCGGGGCGGCGCAGCGGATCCTTCGCCAGGCAGCGCATGACCTCGGCGGCGACCTCCGCCGGCGCTGAGGAATCTGCCGCGAGCGGCACGGGCTCGACCTCGAGCACCCGCCGCAGACAGGCGGCCACGGTGTCGGCGGCGAACGGGTTGCGGCCGCCGAAGAGCTCGTAAGCGACGAGACCGAGCGCGTACATGTCGGAGCGCGGCGAGAACCTGCCGCTGCCGAGGAGCTCCGGAGCGAGATACTCGGGCGTGCCGAGGACGACTCCAGTCGCGGTCATCCGGGTGTTCTCGACCAGCGCGATGCCGAAGTCGAGGAGCTTCGCTTCGCCGTCCGAGCGCACCAGCACGTTCGACGGCTTGAGGTCGCGATGCAGGACGCCGCGCGAGTGCGCATAGGCGACCGCGCGGCAGAGACCGGCTAGCACGCGCAGACGCTCTCTTGCGTCGCGCGGCTCGGCCAGCCACTTGTCGAGGATCGTCCCGTCGACATGCTCCATCACCAGGTAGGGCAGTTCGCCGGCAAAACCGAAGTCGTGCAGCAGGACGATGTTGGGGTGCGAAAGGGAGCCGACGGTGCGCGCCTCCTGGAGGAAGCGCTCCGCGCCCTCTTCGACCTGCGGGCGCATCACCTTGATCGCCACACGCCGGCCGATGAACGGGTCCTCGCCGAGGTAGACCGCCCCCATCGCCCCCCGCCCGAGCTCGCGCAGGACCTTGTACTTGCCGATCTCGGTGGGTGGCATCAGGCCGCTCTCCCCGGAGCTCCGGCGGCAGGGCCGCGGCCGCTGCGATCCCGGCGCTCGACGGTGAGCGCCGACGAGATGAGCAGTCCGGCGACCAGCGATGCGGCGACGAGCAGCATGCGGAAGGCGGTCTGGATGCCCGGCACGACCTCTTCGGCGAGGAGCGCCGTCAGGCTGCGGTAGCCGATCGAGCCCGGGACCAGCATCAGGATGCCGGGCACCAGCGGAATGGAGCTCGGCAGTCGCCGGAGGCGCTGATAGAGGCCGCTCGCCAGGCCGACGGCGAGCGCGCCGACGAACATGCCGACCTCGGGTTCGAGCATCTCGGCGCCCAGCCGTCCGGCGAAATACCCGACCGTGCCGACGGCAACGATCCACGGAATCTCGGTGCGCGGCGCGCGCAGCAGCACCGAGAGCGCGAGCGGCGCGAGGACGAGAGCCGCGAGCTGCAGCCAGACCGGCGGTCCGAGCGCGATGGTCGCAGCCAACGCGCCGTCGGAGGGTGCGCTGGCGCCGGCGACGAGGGCGCCCAGCGTCGCGACGGCCAGGCGGCCGCCGATGGCGACGCCGAGGCCGATCATGAGAAAGGTCACCAGCGCGCCGGCGAAGCGCGCCGTGCCGGAGGAGAGGTGCTCCGCAGCGAGCTCCGACAGCGCGATCGTCAGGGTGTAGCCCGGGAGCAAGACGATCAGGCCGGCGACGGTGGCGATGTAGACCGAGAGCGGCGGTGCGGCAGCAGCCACCATCGCGGCAGTGAAAGCAGCGAAGGCGGCGGCGAACGGCACGAAGAGCCGTTCCGCGGCCGGCCGCCGTTCGGCGAGGAAGGCGGCGAGTCCGGTCACCAGGCCGACGAAGCCGGCGACTGCAACCTCGCGCAGCGAACCGCCGAGAAAGACGGCGCTGGTCGCCGAAGCGAGGCCCCAACAGAAGTAAGTGAGCTTGCGGCTGTACCGGCGGGGCCGGGCCGCGATCTCGGCGATCTCCGCGCTCGCCGCCGCAGGGTCGGTGCGGCCGTCGCGCACGCGCTCGAGCAGCGCCTCGAGGTCGGCGAGGCGGCCGAGGTCGATGCCGGCCGGATTCACCCTTTCGAGATGGGTGCGTTGGGCGACCCCTTCACCGAAGGAGATGAAGAGCGAAGTCGGGGTGGAGAAGAACTGCGCCGCTACGCCCAGCCGCCCGGCGACGCTGGCGAGCGCCGCTTCGAGCTGCGGCGCGGCGAAGCCGGCTTCGTGCAGGGCGCGACCGAGGCGAATGAGGAATACGGCTGCTGAGTCCTCTTCCGTCCCGGTCGGCATGCCGTCAAGCTATCAGCTCAGGGGCGGGGTCAGTGCCCGCCCTCTTCGCCCTTGAGCGAGGAGAGGATTCCCTGCACGACCTGTTTGGCGTCGCCGAAGACCATCAGGGTGTTGTCCATGAAGTACAACTGGTTGTCGATGCCGGCGAAGCCCGGGTTCTTCGAGCGCTTGATCGCGAGGCAGGTGCGCGCCTTGTCGGCGTCGATGATCGGCATGCCGTAGATCGGGCTCTTTTCGTCGGTCCGCGCCGCCGGATTGACGACGTCGTTGGCGCCGATCACCAGCACGACATCGACCTGCGGCATGTCCGGATTGACGTCCTCCATCTCGGCGAGGCAGTCGTACGGGAGATTCGCCTCGGCGAGCAGGACGTTCATGTGCCCCGGCATGCGGCCGGCGACCGGGTGGACGGCGAACTTGACGTCGATCCCCTTCGCCGTCAGCACGTCGTAGAGATCCTTGACCCGGTGCTGCGCCTGCGAAACCGCCATGCCATAGCCGGGCACGATCACCACTTTGCTGGCGTTCTCGAGGATCAGCGCCGCATCTTCGGTGGTGGCGCCCTTGTAGATGCCCTGCTCACCAGCGGCAGAAGCCGGCTGGACCTGTCCGAACGCGCCGAACAGGACGTTGGTGAACGAGCGGTTCATCGCTTTGCACATGATGACCGCGAGGATGAATCCGGACGAGCCGTCGAGAGCGCCGGCAGTGATCAGGAGCTTGTTCCCCAGCACGAAGCCCATTGCTACGGCGGCGAGGCCGGCGTAGCTGTTGAGGAGCGCGATCACCGTCGGCATGTCGGCGCCGCCGATGGGCAGGATGAGCAGGACGCCGAAGACCAGCGCCAGTCCCGCGAGCACCGCGAAGTACTGCCACTGCGTGGGGTCGCGCACCAGCATGACGGCGCAGAAGAGGGCGATGCCGAGCAGCAGGAAGGTGACGAGGTTCTGGTTGCGATAGGTCACCGGCCGGGTCGGGATGACCTCCTGGAGCTTGCCCGCCGCCATGAGGGCGCCGGTGAGCGTCAGGAAGCCGAGCAGCACCTCGATCGAGATCGCCACCGTGCGGAAGGTCGTGAGCTCGGCCGGATCGTGGAGCCAGAGCATGTACTTGGCGGTGCCGACGAGGCCGACGGCGGTGCCGCCGAACGCCAGTGCGAGCGCCGTCCGCTGCGGCACCGCGGTGAGCGGCACGCGCGACAGCGGTATGCCGATGAACGTGCCGACGATGAGCGCGACGACGATCCACTTGTACTCGACGATTTCGGGGAAGAGAAGCGTCCCGGTGATGGCGGCGCTCATGCCGAAGACGCCGGCGAGGACGCCGCGCCGCGCTGTCGACGGATGCGAGAGCCATTTGAGCGACAGGACGAAGAGTCCGGTCGCGATCAGGTAGCAGAACTGGACGATATGGGCGATCACGACTTGGGGTCCTCTTTCTTCTTGAACATCTTCAGCATCCGGTCGGTGATCAGGAAGCCGCCGACGATGTTGGTCATCGAGGCTCCGACCGCGATCGCGGCGAGAGTCGTGGTGAGCGGATCGTGCGCCTCTCCGGCGAGCAGGATCGAGCCCACGATCGCGATCGCCGAGATGGCGCTGGTCAGCGACATCAGCGGCGTATGCAGCAGGCGCGAAACGTTACGAATGACTTCGAAGCCGATGAAACCGGCCAGCATGAAAACGAACAACATTCCCCAAACATCTGCCCCGCTCATGTTGCCTCCTGGATCTTCGTCGGCGAATCGAGCCATGCTACCGGGCCCCTCGGGGGCTCGCAACCGCGCTTCGCGGTGGCGCTCGCGGCCGCAACGTCTCGGCCTGCTCTCCGTGGTCTCCCGCCGGTCGCCGGCCGGCGGGCTGCTCCACCGCCATTCTCTCCGCCGGCGGTGAGATCCGCCCTACCCAACGAGACGGCGACGCCCCGAACCGGCGGCGCGGACCGCCCGAGCCCATCCGGACCGGTCGGGCAGGAGGGCAGGCGCTTCGATAGACTTGCGTCCATGAGCCGTTCCGCGCCGTGGGGGGAGCTCTCCCTGCGGATCGCCCAGAGTCCTCTCTTCACCACTTTCGCCTCCCACCTCGCTGCCGGCCGTGGACGCGCCACGCGTCTGCCGCCAGCGGCGGCAGCCTGGGTCTTCGACCTGATCGCGGAGCAGACCGGCCGGCCGGTGGTGGTGGTGGTGCCGCACGAGTCGGACGCCTTCGCCTGGCTCGAGAGCCTGCGTCTGGTGGCAGGCGAAGGCGTCGGCGGGTACTTCGCGACGCCCTCGCTATCCCCCTACCAGGAGGCCGAGGCCTCGCTCACCGTGCGCGCGCAAGAGGTCACCGCGCTCGCCGACGCCCTCGCCGGGCGCCTGCGCGCGCTGCTGGTCACCCCTCGGGCCCTCTTCCGGCGCCTGCCAGAGGCCGCCGGCCTCGCGCCGGTCGTCCTGCGCCGGGGCGCCGAAATCGACCTCGACGAGCTCGCGCTGCGTCTGACGGCGTTGGGCTATCGCCGGGTCGACCTGGTCGGCGAGGTGGGCGATTTCGCGGTCCGCGGCGGCGTCTTCGACCTGTTCGCCGCCGGCGACGAGGAGCCGCTGCGCCTCGACCTCTTCGGCAGCGAGATCGAGAGCCTGCGCCGCTTCGAGATCGAGTCGCAGCGCTCTCACGACGAGTTGCGCGAGGCCGCCGTGCTGCCGCTCGCGCTCTTCCCCGAGGGGCCCGAGGCGTCGCGACGGCTGGCGCGGGTACTCGCCGAGGTCGCGGGCGAGGAGCCCGGGCGGGAGACGCGCGACCATCTCGCGACGCTCGCCGACGGCGGGAGATTTCCGGGCTGGGAGAACCTCCTGCCGCTTCTCGCCCCGCGCAGCCTCACGCTCGCCGAGTTGCTGCCCACAGCGACCTGGGTGGCCCTCGATCCGGCGGCGCTCGTCGCCGAGGTCACCCATCACGGCGAGCGCCTGGCGGAGGAGTTCGCGGCGCGCCGCGAGCATCAGCGCTTCGCGCTCGAGCCGGCGCTGCTCGAACATCCTGTCGCAGCGGTTCTGGCGCTGATCGAAGAGGCCTCCGCCGCGGTGGTGCCACTCGCGGCGCCGGGAGAGGCGGTGGATTTCGGAGTTCTCTCGACCGATCTCTTCCACGGCCAGCTGCCGCGCTTTCCGAACGAGGTCGCGGCGACCCGCGCGCGCGGCGAGCGCCTCATCCTGGTGGCCCCGTCGGAGCGCCACGCAGCGCTCGGCGAGCTGCTCGAGGGGCGCGAGATCGAGCTCGGGGCGCGGGGCGTCGAGATCGTCAGCGGTGAGATCGAGCGCGGCTACCGCCTGCCCGCCGCCGGCGTCGCCATCTACGGCGAGACCCAGCTGCTGCCGCGACCGATGGCGCGCGGCGGCAAGCGCGGGCGGGGCCGCTTCGGGCCGTTCCTCGCCACCCTGCGCGACCTCAAGGTCGGCGATCACGTCGTCCACAACGACCACGGGATCGGCCAGTTCGTCGCGCTGCGCTCGGTCGGCGGGGCACCCGGGCCGGGCAGCCCCGGCGACGCCGGCCTCGCGCCGCTGCCGGCTTCGATGCGCAAGCTCGCCGGACCGGTGGCGGCCGACAACGAGGTGATGGAGATCCTCTACGCCGGTGGCAAGCGCCTGCTCGTGCCGCTCGCGCGGCTCGACCTCATCCAGAAGTACAGCGGCATCGAGGGCATCGCCCCGCGCCTCGACCAGCTCGGCGGCTCGTCGTGGAACAAGACCAAATCGAAGGTCCGCACCGGCATGCGCGACATGGCGGAGGAGTTGCTCAAGCTCTACGCCGAACGCCAGCTGGCGCGGGCGCCGATCCTCGCCGGCTCGACCGACCTCGAGCGCCAGTTCTCCGCCGCGTTTCCCTTCGAGGAGACGCCGGATCAGGCCGATGCGATCACCGTCGTGCTGGAGGATCTCGGTCAGTCGAAGCCGATGGATCGACTGCTCTGCGGCGACGTCGGCTTCGGCAAGACCGAGGTCGCGATGCGCGCCGCCTTTCGCGCCGTCGACGCCGGCTACCAGGTCGCGGTGCTGGCGCCGACGACGATCCTCGCCGACCAGCACCTCGA
>JAGOCP010000244.1 GCA_017998715.1 Thermoanaerobaculia bacterium
CGTCTACACCGATGCCAGGCTGGCGCCGTATGCTGACCGCTTCGTCTGGCTGGCGATCGACACCGAGAAGCCGGGCAACGCGGCGACGATCGCCAAGTATCCGGTCGGCGCCTGGCCGTCGATGTACGTGATCGATCCGCTGACCGAGACCGTCACTTTCCGCTGGACAGGGAGCGCCACCATCGAGCAGCTGGTCACGTTTCTCGACGAGGCGGGAGCCCAGAAAGCGAAGGCCACCGCCGCCACCGCCGCGAGCGCGGCGCGGGAGAAGTTGGCCGAGGCCGACCGGCTCAACGGCGCCGCCTCCTGGGCCGCGGCGGCCGACGCCTACGCGCTGGCCATCTCGCAGGCTCCGGCCCAGTGGGAGGCGCTGCCGCGCGCCGCCGACGCCTATCTCTTCGCCCTGCTGAAGGCCGATCGCACCGCCGACTGCGCGCGTGTCGCGCGCGAGCTCCTCCCCCGCCTCGCCGGCTCGCCCTCGTCGGCCTCCGTCGCGGCGGCCGGCCTGGACTGCGCCGTCGGTCTCCCGGCCGGGGCACCCGGGCGCAGCGCCGCGATCGCCGAGCTCGAGCGCGCGGCCCGCGCGGCGCTCGCCGATCCGCGGCTCGGCCTCGCCGCCGACGACCGCTCGGGCCTCTACATCTCTCTCATCGGTGCGCGCGACGACGCCCAGGACGCCGCCGGCAAACGCCAACTCGCCGGCGAGTGGATCGCGCTGCTCGAAAGCGCCGCGCGCCAGGCCCCGACAGCCCAGGCGCGCGCCGTTTTCGACTCGCATCGTCTGTCGGCGTATCTCGAAATCGGCGAACCGCAGCGCGCACTCGCGATGCTCGAGGCCTCGGAGCGCGATTTTCCGGGCGACTACAACCCGCCGGCCCGGCTCGCGGTGGCGTACCGCGCGCTCAAGGACTACCCGCGCGCGCTCGCCGCGTCGGATCGGGCGCTGGCCCTCGCTTACGGCCCGCGGCGCCTCGGCATCCTGCGGACGCGCGCCAAGATCCAGGACGAGGCCGGCGATCGCGCGGCCGCGCGAGCCACGCTCGAGTCGACGCTCGTCGAGGCCCGGGCGCTGCCGCCCGGACAGGTCTCCGAGCGGACGCTCACGGCGATTCGCGGCGAGCTCGCAGCGCTCGGCGCACCGCCGGCCGCGCCCTAGCGCCAGACCCGCGGGCAGAGCAGCCGAGCCCGTTCAGGCGAGGGGGAGGCGTCCAGCGGCTCGGGGGTAGACTGGCGTGACTTGACCCTCTTGGTGCCGGATCCGGGCGAGATCACCCGGCTGCTCGATTCCTGGGCGGCGGGAGACCGGTCGGCCTTCGAGCGTCTCTTCCCGCTTCTCTACCCGCAGCTCAAGCGCATTGCTGACCGGCAACTCCGGGGGGAACGCCCGGGGCACACCCTCCAGCCGACGGCGCTCGTGCATGAGGCCTTTCTCGAGCTCGCCGGCCAGCGGAGCGCGCAGTTCGCCAACCGCGTCCACTTTCTCTCGGTCGCCGCCTTCGTGATGCGGCGGATCCTCGCCGAGCACGCGCGCAGCCGCAAGGCCGAGAAACGAGGCGGTGGCGTCGCGCCGGTCGCGCTCGACGAACAGATCCACCAGGTTGCCGCGCCGGATTCGGCCTGGGAGGAGATCGCCGCCGTCGATGCCGCCCTCGACCGGCTCGCCGAGATCGACTCCCGCGCCGCCCGGGTGGTCGTGATGCGCTACTTCGGCGGCCTCTCGCACGAGGAGATCGCAGAGGCCATGGCGGTCTCGATCGCCACGGTCAAACGCGACTGGACGGCCGCACGCGCCTGGCTGAGAAGGGAGCTCGAGAGCGGATGAGCGCCAGCGGCTCCGTCTGGACGCGGGTGAAGGACGAGCTACTCGCCGTGCTCGAGCTCTCACCCGCAGCGGGCCGCGAGCGCCTGCGCGAGCTGGCGAGCGCCGACCCGGAGCTCGCTCGGGAGGTCGCCGCGCTCGTCGTCGCCGCGGACGAGTCGGTGCCTTTCCTCGCCTTTTCAGCACTCGAGCGCGCGAGCGCCGCCGGATTGCCGACGGCAGCAGCGCCGCGCCGGGTCGGCCCGTGGCTTCTCGAGGTCGAGATCGGGCGCGGCGGCATGGGCACGGTCTGGCGAGCGCACCGCGACGACGGCGCCTTCGAACAGGTCGTGGCGGTGAAGTTCGTCCGGCCCGAGCTCGCCACCGATCTGCTGCGCCGCCGGCTCGAGGCCGAGCGGCGCATCCTCGCCGGGCTGCAGCACGAGAGCATCGCCCGACTCCTCGACGGCGGCGTCACCGCCGAAGGCGTCGCCTACCTCGTGCTCGAATACGTCGCCGGCGAACCGATCGACGCCTGGTGTGCCCACCGCGCGCTGCCGCTCTCCGCACGCCTCCGGCTCTTCCTCGAGGTCTGCAAGGCGATGGAGTTCGCGCATCACAAGCTGGTGCTCCACCGCGACATCAAATCCTCGAACGTCCTGGTCGACGACAGCGGGCGGCCGAAGCTGCTCGACTTCGGCATCGCCAAGCTCCTCGGCCCTGAGTCAGCCGAGGAGGACTGGACGGCCCTCGGCTTCGCGCGCCCGCTGACGCCCGAGTGGGCGAGCCCCGAGCAGTTGCGCGGCGACCCACTGACGACCGCCTCGGACGTCTACTCGCTGGGACTTCTGCTGTGCTCCATCCTGACCGGTGACCGTCCGCACCGCTGGACCGGCCAGTCCCCCGACGAGCTCGCGCGTCAGATCGCCGACAGCGGCGCCGCGCCGGTTGGCGGCCTTCTGCGCCGCAGCGCTTCGCCGGGAATCGAGCGCCGCTCGCTGCGCGGCGATCTCGAACGGGTGCTCGGCCGCGCCCTCGCCCCTGAGCCGGAGCGCCGGTATGGCTCCGCGACCGAGCTCGCCGCGGATATCCAGCGCTACCTCGACGGCCGCCCGGTTTCGGCCCACCCTCCTTCCATCGCCTATCGCCTGCGCAAGCTCGTGCGTCGCCATCGCGCCGGCACGGCTGCTGCCGCGATGGTGGCGGCGAGTCTGCTGCTCGCCACCGTCGTGAGCCTGCGCCAGGCGCGCATCGCCGACTTCGAGCGCGCGCGCGCCGAACGGCGATTCGCCGACGTCCGCCAACTCGCCAACGTCGTGCTCTTCGATGTCTACGCCGCGCTCGACCAGGTCTCGGGCGCGATGGCCGCTCGCCGCCTGCTGGTCGACAATGCCGTGCGCTACCTCGACGACCTGGCGCGCGAAGCCGGTGACGAGCCGGCGCTGCTCGCGGAGCTCGCGCACGCTTACGAGCGGGTCGGTGAAATGCAGGGCCTGCCCGAATGGCAGAGCGAGGGGCGCTCCGGCGACGCCCTCGCTTCCTTCGAGCGCGCCCTCGAGCTTCGCCAGCGGGCGAGCGCCCTCGCCGGCAACCCTGCCGCGGATCCCCTCGCCGAGGCCCGCATCCTCGGGCGGCTGGGCTCGATCCTCGCCGCCCGCGGCGAGAGCGCGCGCGCCCTCGACCGCCACCGGGAGGCGCTCGCCCGCGCGCAGCCGATCGTCGCGCGGGCGCCTTCGACCGCCGGGCGACTCGAGCTGGCGCAGATCCTGGTCGCGATCGGCGACGACACCTGGGAGCTCGGCGACGTTCCCGCCGCCGCGGCGATCTACGGCGAGGCCCGAGACGTCGCGCGGGCTGCGGTCGCCGGCGAGCCCTCTTCGACGGTGGCGATCCGGCAGACGGGCGTCGTCGAGCAGCGCCTCGGCGATGCTGCCGCCGACGCCGGCGACTGGCCGCGCGCCGTCGAGCACCAGGCCGCCTCCCTCGCTGTCGACCGCGAGCTCGCCCTCCGGCTGCCTGACGACATCGAGATCCAACGCGATCTGGGGACCGACCTCTCCCGGCTGGGGGTTTCGCAGTTGATGCGAGGCAACGCTGGCGAAGCGTTGGCGGCCCACCGTGAGGCAGCGCGCCTGCGCACTCGGCTGCTCGCCGACGATCCGCAGGACGCACGGGCGCAGGACGACCTCGCCGAATCCCGCTGCGAGGTCGGCAAGGCGCTGACGGCACTGGGACGTACCGCTGAGGCCCGGGCGGAATTCGCCAACGCCGTCGCGCTGCGGCGCGAGCTCGCTGCCCGCGATCCGAGCAACGCGCGCTGGGGGGATTCCCTGGCGACGGCTTTGGCAACGCTCGCCGAGCTCGAGCAAAAGCGCGGGCAGTCAGTCGCTGCGCGGTCCGCCCTGGCAGAAGCGCTCGCCATTCGCCAGCGCCTGGCGGCCGAGAGACCCGACTTCGCCAGCAACAAGTCTGCCCTCGCCGAGCTCGAGAAGCGCCACCGCGACGGCGCCTGAGCTACTTTCGCCACCTTTCGCACGGGGCTGTCTGAACGCCGCACCCGACCTGCGGCGGGAGCGGCAGCGCTGCTGTCCTGTTCGAGGGCGATTCCGTCAGCGCGCCCGCCCAGGGACGCTCGACTCGAACCAGTCGTATTCCCAGCGCCACGGCATCCGCGTCTCGCCGAGAACGAGCCGCGCCACTTCCGGAAAGATGCGCTCGGCGCGGACGTCGTTTGCCATCATGACGACGCAGTCCTGACTCGCCTCGAGGCAGACGACCATGTTGCCGGTCCAGTCGTTGTGCCCGCCTTTGAACCAGGCCGGGCCAGAGGTGTCCTTGAAAACGACGACGCCGAGCCCCGCCGAGAGTCCGATCTCGGCATTGCGCGGGTCGCTCCATGGGCGCAAGGTCGGGAACTGATGCAGCGAGGTGATCGCCAGGCCGGGCCGCACCCTCTCCGCACGCGACGCCGGGCTGAGCCCTTCGCCGCGAACGATCCCGGCCCAGAGCTTCGCCTGGTCGGCGATGGTCGTGTCCATCGAGCCGGCGGCGCTGACGCTGCTGCGCTCGTCGTGCGGCTCCATGGTGCCATCGGTACCATAGCCGTCAGCCAGATTCTCGGCGAATGCCGGGCGCCAGGTCATGCTCGTGCTCGACATGGCGAATCGATCGAACACGCGGCGCTGCATTTCCAAGCCGACGTCCAGCCCGAGCCCTTGCTCGAGCACCAGCTGCAGGATGTAGAAGCCTTCGCCGGAGTATCCGTAACGGGTGCCAGGCTCGAAGTGGAACTGCAGGCGGCCGTCCTCCTCCAGCCAGCGGAAGTTGGCCAGCCCTGAGCTGTGGGTTAGGAGAATTCGCGGCGTGAGTGCCTTCCAGCGGTCATCGCCCGCGATATCGCCATAGTCCTCGTACTCGGGGAGAGGGCGCGGCAGGAGCGCGGCGATCGAGGTGTCGAGAGAGAGTCGGCCCTCGTCGACCAATTGCAGGACCATGTAGCCGAAGGCGGCTTTGGTCAGCGAGGCACCGTAAAGGACCGTTTCCGGGGTCAGCGGCAGCCCTCGCTCGAGATTCCG
>JAGOCP010000026.1 GCA_017998715.1 Thermoanaerobaculia bacterium
CTGGCGGACCGTGCGTTCGAGGAACGGCAACAGGGAGAGCTTCACCCGCCAGGTCAGGGTCTCGGGATGGTGCAGTACGGCGAGATCGTGCAGCGTCACCACCCCGGGCACCGGCAAACGGCCGGGCAGGGTGAGAAGTGGCGACCAGAGGAGATCGATATCGCCGGCGTCCAGGCGTTCCGGCAGGTAGCGCTGCTGCCAGAGAACGCCGAGTGGCGCGGGGTGGAGCTCGATCCTCAAACCACGTGCGGCGAGCTGTACTGACTCGTGAAGCGGGGCGTGCGCGAGACCCACGAGGTCGAACTCGTCCCGGCGCAGCAGCTCCTCGAGGAGCGCTTCGGTGTAAACGCCGATCCCGGTGGGGCGCGGAACCAGGGCGCGCAGATCGACGGCGATCCGGGGACGGTCCTGCCGTTTTCTGGCGGGCGGCTGCTGGATAGGGGCGATGGAGGGCTCTCCCTGGGGTTCGGGACCGCCCGCAGCCGGCCGCCGGAGGTCTACGGGAAGTCTACGACAGCGCCCGCTCGGGCGCGGAAGCGGACGGCGCCGTCTGGAGGAGCCGGTGAGCGCCAGAGCGAGTGCTAAAGTTCCGCTGCGGAAAACGATGGTGACGCTCCCCGAATCCTCCCAACCGACCGCCGCTCCGGCTGCTGCCACCGGGGAGGGTCTGGTTCGCCTGGCGGCGACGATCGGCGGCCTGCGCGCCGCGGTGCGGCAGCGCCAGGGCGAAGCGGCGACGATCCGCACCGGCGCCGACGAGCTGCACGGCCTGCTGCTCGAGCTGCAGCGCCACGAGTTCGTCCAGGAGCCGGTTCCGGTCTCGCCGCGCCCGGTCTACGGCAGCCTGCTGGTTTTCGTCCGCAAGGCGTTCTACCACCTGTTCGTCAAATGGCACGCGCGCGCGGTGCTGCAGCAGCAGAACAGCTTCAACCAGAGTGCCAGTCGTCTGTTGAGCGAGTTGGCGCAACGGCAGAAGCTGGCTGCCGAAGAGGCTGCCCAGCTCGATCTCCGGCTGCGGCGTCTCGAGCAGGCCCTCGCCGCCACAGGCGCTCCCGAGGACGCCTCGTCCGGCGCCCCCGGAGGCTCCTCCGAGAGCGTCGCCGGGTGAGCGCCCGGATCGCCATCTGCGCGGCGCAGATTCCTTTCGTCCGGGGCGGTGCCGAAGTTCTCTACGAGAGCCTGCGCGATGAGCTGCTGCGGCGCGGCCATCAGGCCGAGATCGTCAGTCTGCCGTTCAACTGGTCTTCGCGCCTGAACATCGTGCAGAGTGCCCTCGCCTGGCGGCTGGTCGATCTGACGACCGCTGCCGGACAGCCGATCGACCTGGTGATCGCCACCCGATTCCCGTCGTATCTCGTGCGCCACCCGCGCAAAGTGGTCTGGCTGATCCACCAGTTTCGCCAGATCTACGACCTCAAGGGGACCCGCTTCAGCGATTTCGGCGAGCGGCCGGAAGACGCCGAAACCGAGCGGATGCTGCGCCAGTTCGACCAGCGTGCCCTCGGCGAAGCCAGGGCCAGATATTCGATCTCGCGCAACACTGCCGACCGTCTGGCGCGCTTCAACCGCCTCGAAGCCGAGCCGCTCTACCCGCCGCCGGCCCTCGGCGGACGCTACCGTTCCAGCGAGCCCGGCGACTATCTGCTCTCTGTCGGCCGGCTCGATCCGATGAAGCGCTTCGATCTCCTGCTGCGTGCCGTCGCCGCCGCCCGGTCGCCGTTGCGATGTGTCATCGCCGGCGACGGCCCGGACCGCGAGCGCCTGCTGCAGCTCGCGGCCGAGTTGGGAATCGCTTCGCGGGTGGAGCTCCCGGGAAGGGTATCGGACGAGCGCCTGATCGAGCTCTACGCCGGCGCGCTCGCCGTCTTCTATGCGCCGTTCGACGAAGACTACGGCTATGTGACGGTCGAGGCTTTCCAGTCGCGGCGACCGGTGCTGACGACGAGCGACAGCGGCGGTGTGCTCGAGTTCGTGCGCGACGGCGTCAACGGCTTCGTCTGCCCGCCGGGCGCGCATCGCGAGATGGCCGCGCGCATCGACCGGCTGGCGGCGGATCCGGCGCTCGCGCGGCGCCTCGGCGCAGCCGGCGCCGAGAGCGTCGCTGAGATCCACTGGGACGGCGTCGTCGAGCGTCTGCTCGCGCCGCTCGCCTGAGGCGGCGCGGTGCGTATCGCCTGGGTGAGTCCGCTGCCGCCGGCGTCGTCGGGAATTGCCGACTACAGCGCCATCCTGCTGCCGCATCTCGCCCGGCAACACGACCTCGAGCTGTTTCATGAAGGCGGCGGCCAGCCGCTCGCGACGATCGCCGAGCGCTGGCGCTGCCATCCGGTCGCCGCCCTCCCGGCCGAAGCGCAGCGTTTCGATCTCGTCGTCTATCAGATCGGCAACAGCGCGCCGCACCACGCCGAGAGCTTCCGCCTCGCGCTCGAGCTGCCCGGCGTCGTGGTCCTGCACGAGTTCATGCTCCACCACCTTGTGCGCGGGTTGACCCTCGCCCGGGGGGATGCCGCGGCCTATGTCGAAGAGATGCGTTACGCCGCCGGCAGGAGCGGCGAGATGGCGGCCCGGCGCCTGCTCGATACCCACTACCCGGTCGACACATGGAACTACCCGCTCTTCGAGCGCCTGGTGGATCGCAGCCTTGCGGTCCTGGTGCACAACGAGTTCGCCCGCCGGCGGGTGCTCGCGAGCCGGCCGCTGGCTGCGGTCGGCCGAATGCCCATGCCGATCGAGACCGGGCTGCTCGAGCCGCCCACTGCGGCCGAGCAACGGACGCTCAAGGCGGGATTCGGTCTCGATCCGGACGCCTTCCTCGTCGCCTCGTTCGGCTTCGTGACGCCGCACAAGAGGCTGGAGGTGGCCCTGCCGGCTTTCGCCCGGCTGCGGGAAAGCCATCCCGAAGCCGTGTTCGTGATCGTCGGCGAGTGCTCGCCGCACTACGACTTCGCTGCCGTCCTTGCCCGCTGCGGCGAGCGCGGAGTTCGTGTCGTCGGCCGTGCCGGAGAAGGCGAGTTCGACGACTGGATGCGTGCCTGCGACGTGGCGGTCAATCTCCGTCATCCGACCGGAGGCGAAACCTCGGCGTCGTTCATCCGCCTGCTGGCTTTCGGGCGTCCGACGATCGTCAACCAGGTCGGCGCCTTCGCCGAGGTTCCGGAGGGCGCCTGCCTGCAATTGCCGCTCGACGGTTTCGAGGAGGCGACGTTGCTTGCCTACCTGCGCGCGCTCGCCGACCGGCCGCAGCTCGCCGCCGGGATCGCTGCGCAGGCGCGCGCCCACGCGGTCTCCGTCCATGCCGTCGAGCCTGCGGCGGAGGCCTGTCTCGAGCTTCTCGCGAAGGCCGCCGCGGGCCCGCCTCCCGGCAACGTTGCGGTCCCGCCGCTCGCCCCGTATCCGGCGTCGGACCCTTGGCCGGCGCTGCTGGCGGTGATCGGCGGCGAGCTCGCCGATCTCGGCCTGGGGGAGAGCGACGAGAGCGTACTCGCGGCGCTCGCCGAGCGGCTCGAAGAGCTCGTGGACGGCGGGCAGCCGTGAGCGCTCGCCGCCCGCTTGCCCGGCGATTCGCGACGCTCGTGCTCGCCGCCGCCTTGGTCGGGGCCGGTTTCGTCTACTACCGCCTGCACTTCGCGCCTGCCGAGCGCCCGGGAGTCGCTTCGCCCGAGCTCGCGGCGCTGCTCGCGGAGGGCTCGCCTTTCGAGCGCGTCCTCTGGCTCGCGGCGCCGCATCAGAACCTCGGCGCCCTCGACGAGCGGGTCGGCGATCTGGAGCTCTATCTCGCCGAGCTCTCGCGCTTGACCGGTGTCGCGACGCCGCGCTTGCCGCGCTTCGGGCCGTTCGCCCTGCCCCCGGCGCGCGAGCTCGTGCTGGCGTGGAACGGCGAAGGGGAGCAGTTCCTCGGCATCGCCCGGATCGAGCCCGGTATCGGTTGGATCGCCCGGATCGCCGGTCGACTGGCGGGCAATCCGTGGCTCGCCGGCGGCCGCATCGACTCCGCTGGACGTACCTTCGACGTGCGCTGGCAGGGCTCCCTCTGGATGGTCGCGAGCGGCCTGCCGTCCTGGATCGACCTGGGTTCGGACGGCGCACGAGCCGAAGAGGGTCTTCCCGCGCCCGAGCCGGTCGCGTTGGCGCAGCTCCGCCTGCGGCGCGAAGTCGGGCCGCTCCCGGTCGGGCGCTTCGTCCTGGCGCGCGGTGCCGATGGCCTCGAGGTGCGTTCGGGCGAGTTGCCCGAGGTTGTTCAGCCCGCCTCGGAGTGGAGCTTCCCCGGCGTCGCTCTCTGGGTGAGCTCCACCGATCGCGGCCCGATCGGGGGACCCGGTCTGTTTCTTCTCTGGGAGGCGGCCGAGGGGGCGATTCCGCGGGTCGCGGTTCTGCAACGGGGGGGCGGGCGCAGCTTCCGACTGCCCGGCGAGTCGATCCTGGCGATGATGGGGGCGGGCGAGCCGGCGAGCCGGCTCGCCTGGTCGGTCCGGGCGACGCAGAAGAGCGCCCGCCGCGAGGCGCTGCTCATGGTGCCGTGGTTCGAGCGCCACCTGCCGCGACCCGGCGGGCGGGGTCCGTGGCTCGGGCGGGCGGGCCGGCTGGTGCCGGGCGCGAGCGCGCGGACGCTCGATCTGCTGGCGCGCAGCCTCGAGAAGCTACCGCTCCTGCCGCCCGCTGAGATGCGGCGGATCTCGGCCGCAAGCCGGCTGCTCGCGCCTTTCCAGGATTGTGCGGCGATAGCTTTCGAAGTCTGGCACGAGCCGGAGGGCGCACGGCTGCGCCTCTGCTCGCAGTCCGCGGACGCCGGGTTCGAGGCGGAGGCGAGAGAGCTGTCCTCTTCAGAGGACGCGGAAATTGACGAAAGTCCTTCGATCCGCTAGTCTTCGTCGGCTCTCTGGGGGGCACGAGGGATGATGATCCGCCTGGATGCTGCCCGCTACGAGCCTTTCCTCTGGCAGGAGTCGATCGAGCTCAAAGAGGACGAGAAGCGCGACCTCGAATTGCTCGAGGCGAGCCCGGTCCGCTGCCAGGGCAGCCTGACGTTCACGGCGCCGGATTTCCTGCTGCACGCCGAGCTGCGCTACGAGCAGACGGTGGCCTGCAACCGGTGCCTGAAGCCGGTTGCGCAGCAGGTAGAAGGCGCGATCGATCTCGTTCTCGTCGAACGTTCGCGCAAGCGCGAGGCGACGGCGGACGAACAGCTCGAAGCGCAGGAGCTCGGGCTGGTGGAAGTGGAAGGGGGCGTCTTCGACAGTCGCCCGCTGGTAGTCGAGCAGGTGGAGCTCAGCTTGCCGATGAAACCGCTCTGCCGGGATGACTGTAAAGGTCTCTGCCCGCAGTGCGGAGAGGACCGCAACGTAGGGCGCTGCGGCTGTGTCCACGAGAGCGTGGATCCGCGCTGGGCGGCGCTGGCAAAGCTCAAGGAACCGCGAGCCGGCGGAGCTGGCTGATTTGGCCGAATTCGCGGCGCCGCGAGCGATCGAAGATTGACAGCAGCGAGAACTGAAGAGGGGAAGCGAAGATGCCGAATCCGAAACGACGTCACTCCAAAGCCCGGCGCGACAAGCGCCGTGCGCACGATGCACTCTCCCTGCCGGCGTCGTCGCTGTGTGCGACGTGCGGTGAGCGCAAGCTCCCGCATCGCGTCTGCCCGTCCTGCGGCACCTATCGCGGACGCGACGTGGTCGACGTTCAGGCCCGCACCTAAGGTCCCGCCGAGCTCCCGATTCCCGATACCTCGATGCGCATCGCCGTCGACGCGATGGGAGGCGACTTCGCTCCGCGCGCCGCGGTGCGCGGAGCGTTCGAAAGCGCCCTCCAGGACGGAGTTTCGATTCTGCTGGTGGGTGATTCGAAGCGCCTCGAGCGCGAGCTCCAACGGCTGGGCCGCTCGGCGGATGCCCGCGCGCGGATCGAGATCGTCCACGCCGAGGAGCGCATCGAAATGGACGATCCGCCGACCGTCGTGCGCCGCAAGCGCCACTCGTCGCTCGTCGTCTGCGCCGATCTGGTGCGCGAAGGCAAGGCGCAGGCGATGGTCAGCGCCGGCAACACCGGCGCAGCCATGGTGGCAGCGAAGCTGTTTCTCGGCGCCCTGCCGGGAGTCGACCGGCCGGCGCTCGCCGCGGTCTTCCCCAATCCGCGCGGCCGCACGGTCGTCCTCGATGTCGGCGCCAACGTCGACTCGCGGCCCGAGCACCTGCGCCAGTTCGCGGTCATGGGGCACTTCTACGCCCAGGAGGTCGTCGGCATCACCGCTCCCCGGATCGGTCTGCTGTCGATCGGCGAAGAGGAGGCCAAGGGCTCGGGGCTGACCCGCGAGGTCTTCCGCTCGCTCAAAGCGACCGGGCTCAACTTCATCGGCAATGTCGAAGGACGGGACGTCTTCAACGGCGAGGCGGACGTCGTCGTCTGCGACGGCTTCGTCGGCAATGTGCTGCTCAAGTCCGCCGAGTCGATGGCGGAGCTGATCGTCTCGATGATGCGCGAAGAGCTCCGCCGGACCTGGCGCACCCGATTCGGTGGCTGGCTCGCGCGGCCGGCGTTCGTTGCCTTCAAACGGCGCACCGACTATGCCGAGTACGGCGCGGTGCCGCTGCTCGGCGTCGCCGGCGGTTGCTTCATCGCCCACGGGCGCTCGAACGCCAAGGCGATCCGCAGCTCCATCCGTCGCGCGGTCGAGTTCAGCGTCGCGGAGCTGCACGTCAAGATCCGCGACAAGGTCGAAGAGCTGCATGCCGCCGAAGCCCGGCTCGCTGCGGCAGCCGCGGTCTGATCCCCTTGCGGAGGAATCCAGTGGAACCGAAAACCGCGTTTCTTTTCCCCGGGCAGGGCTCGCAGAAAATCGGCATGGGTCGCGCCTGGGCGGAGAGCTTCGCCGAAGCCCGCGCCGCCTTCGACGAGGCTTCGGAGGCGCTCGGTTTCGACGTCGCCGCGCTCTGCTGGGAGGGCCCCGAAGCCGAGCTGCAGCTGACCGCGAACACCCAGCCCGCGATCCTCACCGCTTCTGTGGCGGTGGCGCGGGTGCTCGCCCGCCGCGGTTTCGTTCCCGATGCCGTCGCCGGACACAGCCTGGGAGAGTACTCGGCGCTGGTCGCGGCCGGCGTGCTGCCGCTCGCCGACGCTGTGCGACTGGTCCGCAGACGTGGCGAGCTGATGCAGGAGGCGGTGCCGGTGGGGGTCGGCGCAATGGCTGCGATCCTCGGGCTCGAGGCGGAGGCGGTGCGAGCGCTCGCAGCGGAGGCCGCGGCCGAAGTCGGCGCGGGCGAGATCTGCTCCGTCGCCAACTACAACTCGCCCGAACAGACCGTGATCGCCGGTCACAAGGCAGCGGTCGAGCGCGCCATGGCGCTGGCCAAGGAACGCGGCGCGAAGCGGGCGCTGCCCTTGCCCGTCTCGGCACCGTTCCACTGCGCGCTGATGCGCCCGGCGCGGACCGGCCTCGCGCCGATGCTGGCCGCGACCGCCTTCGGCGCGGCCGCGGTGCCGGTGGTGGTCAACATCGACGCCCGGCCCGAAAGCGCCGGCGACAGGCTGCGCGATGCCCTGGAGCGGCAGATCGACGGCCCGGTGCGCTGGGTCGAATCGGTACGCTTCCTGCACGACGAGATGGGCGTGCGGCGGTTCGTCGAGGTGGGGCCGGGGAACGTTCTCGCCGGGCTGGTCAAGCGCATCGTTCCCGGGATCGAGACGTTCTCGGTCTCGGAACCCGCGGCGCTCGAAGCGCTGGCGGCGACCGCGCCCGGCGCCGCGCCGAAAGTGAACTGAGGAGATCGTCATGTTCCGATTGGACGGCAAGACCGCGCTGGTCACCGGCGCGTCGCAGGGGATCGGCGAAGCGATCGCCCGCCGCCTCGCCGAGCGCGGCGCCAATGTCGTGCTCGCTGCGCGCAACACCGAGAAGCTCACCCGGGTGGCCGAGGAGATCGCAGGCGTCGGCGGCAAGGCCCTCGTTCTGGCCCTCGACCTCGCCCGGGCAGAGGAGATCGGCGAGCGTCTGAAGGGGCTGCCGCAGGAGTTTTCCGAGATCGACATCCTGGTCAACAACGCCGGCATCACCGGCGACAATCTGCTCGCTCGCATGAGCCTCGAGCAGTGGCGAGCGGTGCTCGACACCAACCTCACCGGCGCCTTCGCGGTGACGCGCGAGCTGGTGCGTGGCATGATGCGCCGCCGCTGGGGGCGCATCGTCACGGTATCTTCGGTCATCGGACTGATGGGTAACGCCGGGCAGGCCAACTACGCCGCCGCCAAGGCGGGCCTGATCGGCTTCAGCAAGTCCCTGGCGCGCGAGCTCGCGAGCCGCAACATCACCGCCAACGTCGTCGCTCCGGGCTTCATCGAAACGGCGATGACGGAAGCGCTGCCGGAAGCGACCCGCGCCGAGATGTTCGATCGCATCCCGTTGGGCCGGCTCGGGAGGTCGGAGGACATCGCCAACGCCGTGGTCTATCTCGCCAGCGAAGAGGCGAGCTACGTCACCGGACAGGTGCTGAACGTTTCCGGCGGGCTGTATATCTGATAGACACGGCTGGAGTTGGACGCGATTCTCGAAGTTGTGCTAGAAATCCACCCTGCATTTGAGCTTCCCATGGAGGAGTTTTCGACATGTCCGTTGCCGAGAAGGTGAAGAGCATCATCGTGGAGCAGCTCGGCGTTGAAGCCGACGAAGTGACGTCCGAGGCCAGCTTCACCGAGGATCTGGGCGCCGACTCCCTCGACATCGTCGAGCTGGTCATGGCGTTCGAAGAGGAGTTCGGGATCGAGATCCCGGACGAGGACGCGGAGAAGATCGGCCGGGTCCAGGAAGCTGTCAGCTACATCGAGAAGCACGCCGCGGAAAAGAACTGATCGGCGTCCTGCAGCCGAACTCTTCGACTCCCACAACAGCGAACTCACGGCACACTCGCGAGAACCCATCTGGCTAGCTCATCCTTGCGTGAACGGCGGCGCGTCGTCGTCACGGGTGTAGGACTCGTCTCGCCGCTCGGCGTCGGCACGGAAGCGACCTGGAAGGCGCTTCTCGCCGGCGAGAGCGGCATCGGGCCGATCACCCGTTTCGACGCCTCGACCTATCACGCCCGCATCGCCGGCGAGGTCAAGGGCTTCGCGCCCGAAGACTGGATGGAGAAGAAGGACGTCAAGAAGTGCGACACCTTCATCCACTACGCCCTCGCCGCGAGCCAGATGGCGATCTCCGACGCCGGGCTGACCATCGACGACGCCAACGCCGAGCGCGTCGGCGTGGTGATCGGGTCGGGGATCGGCGGTCTGCCGCTGATCGAGCGCACCCACTCGACGATGCTGGAGCGCGGGCCGGACCGGGTTTCGCCGTTCTTCATTCCCGGCCTGATCGTCAATCTCGCCGCCGGCCAGGTATCGATCCTGACCGGCGCGCGCGGCCCGAACAGCGCCCCGGCGACGGCCTGCACCACCGGGCTGCATGCGGTGGGTGACGCCTTCCGCCTGATCCAGCACGGCTACGCCGACGCCATGATCACCGGCGGCGCCGAAGCGGTGATTACGCCGCTCGCGGTGGCTGGCTTCACCGTCATGCGCGCGCTTTCGCTGCGCAACGACGAGCCGCAGCGCGCGTCGCGGCCGTGGGACAAGGATCGGGACGGATTCGTCATGGGCGAAGGCGCCGGCATTCTCGTTCTCGAGGAACGCGAGCTCGCCTTGGCTCGCGGCGCGAAGGTTTACGCCGAGCTCGTCGGCTACGGCATGAGCGCCGACGCGTACCACATGTCGGCGCCGCACCCGGAAGGGCGTGGCGCCGCCCAGGTCATGCGCAGCGCCCTCGCCGATGCCGGCCTCGAGCCCGAGTCGGTGGACTACATCAACGCCCACGGCACCTCGACCGGTCTGGGCGATGCCGCCGAAGTGCAGGCGATCCATCGGGTGTTCGGCGACCACGCCAAGAGGCTGGCGGTGTCGTCGACCAAGTCGTCGACCGGGCACCTGCTCGGCGCAGCGGGCGGCCTCGAGTGCGGCCTGCTGGCGCTCGCCATCCGCGACCAGATCCTGCCGGCGACGCTCAACCTGGACGAGCCAGGCGAGGGCTGCGACCTCGATTTCGTGCCACACCAGGCCCGACCGGCCAGGCTCGAGATCGGACTCACCAACTCGTTCGGCTTCGGCGGCACCAACGGCGCGCTGCTGATGCGCCGTCCGGACTGATCCACCGCCCGGCTTCGCTCGCCGGTCTCCGCCCGGCTGTTCCGCCAGTTTGATCCCTGCTGTCCGGTGTCTCCCGCCTTCGCGGTGGAAGATACCGGAGGTTGTCGCATGTCCGTCGTCGCCTGGCCAGCCGCTGCGCTGTGGAATCCTGCCGTCGCCGATGCCGGGCGCCGGGGCTATCATGCCGCGCCAGTGAAGCCCACGGAGAAAGCTGCCGGCGAGATAACCCAGCTGCTGACGGCGGTGCGCGAGGGGGACCGGAGCGCCCTCGACACGGTCTTCGACCGTCTCTACGCCGAGCTCAAGCGTCTCGCGCGCTCGCAGCTGCGCTTCGGGCGCTCGTCTCTCTCTCTCGACACCACCGCCCTCGTGCACGAGGCCTATCTCAAGCTGGTGAAGAGCGAGCGCCTCTCACTCGTCGACCGCGGACACTTCTTCGCCCTCGCCGCCAAGGCGATGCGCCAGATCCTCATCGGCCATGCCGAGCATCTGCGCCGCCAGAAGCGCGGCGGCGGCGTGGACGCCCTGCCGCTCGACGAGGAGGTCGCCGCGCCGGCGCTCTGGCAGGCCGAACAGCTCCTCGCCGTCGACGTCGCCCTGGGCGAGCTCGAGAAGCTGTCGCCGCGTCTCGCGCGCATCGTCGAGCTGCGGTTCTTCGTCGGGCTCTCCGAGAGCGAGATCGGCGAGCTCCTCGAACAGTCCGAGCGCACCGTGCGGCGGGATTGGCGCAAGGCACGGGCCTTCCTGCAGATCGAGCTCGAGCGCCAGGGGTTCGGCGGATGAGTGTCGCCCTGCGCAGCCGCTGGGTGGAAGTGGAATCGGCCTTCGAAGCGCTCGTCGACCTGGATGGCGAAACCCGTCTCCAGCGTCTGACCGAGATCGCCGTCGCCGACATCGAGCTGGCGAACGCGGTGGCCGAGCTGCTGGCCGCCGACGGCATCGAACGCAGCGCTCTCGACCTCGACGCGGCGCTGCTGGTGGCAGCGGCGGGGGGCGGGGCGCCGGCGGTGCCGGCGGACGAGGGTGATCTCGGAGCGGGCGAGGCGGTGCCATCCGCAACGCCTTCCGCGCCGGCCCTGCCGCGTCGCATCGGATCCTGCCGGATCCGGCGGCGGGTCGGGCAGGGAAGCGCCGGCGAGGTCTTCGAGGCCGAGCGGGAGGGCGAGCGGGTCGCGGTCAAACGGCTCCTGGGCGTCCACGGCGGGACCGAAATCGAACGCCGCTTCGGGCGCGAGAAGGAGATTCTGGCGGCGCTCGACCATCCGGCGATCGCCCGCCTGCTCGACGCCGGCCGCGATTCGCGCGGGCGCGCCTACCTCGTGCTGGAGTGGATCGAAGGCCTCGACATCGTCACCTTCGTCCGCGAGCGAAAAGTCCCCCAGATCGAACGCCTGCGCCTCTTCCTCCGGCTCTGCGAAGCGGTCGAGGCGGCGCATGGCCTGCGCATCGTTCATCGCGACCTCAAGCCGTCGAACATTCTGGTGGACGCTGCAGGCTGGCCGAAGCTGCTCGACTTTGGCATCGCAAAGCTCCTCGACGATGCCGGCGACGGTCGCGAGACGGCGAGCGGCGTCTGGCTCTTCACCCTCGACTACGCGGCGCCGGAGCAGATTCTCGGCCGTCGGCCCGGCCCGGCGGCCGACCAGTTCAGCCTGGCAGTGATCCTCTTCGAGCTGCTCGCCGGCAGGCGGCCGTTCCACCGCGGCGGGAAGCCGATCTCGCGAGTGCTGCGCGAGGTCGAGAGCGAGCGGCCGCAGCGCCTCCCCTGGGGCGACCGCGAGCTGCGGGCGATCGTCGCCCGCGCGCTCGCCGCCGATCCGACGGCGCGGCACGCGAGCGTCGCCGAGTTCGGCGCCGCGCTGGCCCTCTGGCTCGCCGAGCGCTCTTTCCAGGCCGGGTAGCGACCGGCGAGGCGGGCGCCCACCCTGCGGGGTGTTCCCCTACCCGAAATCGGGGCCTACCGTGAATCCGTGGCCGCGATTCTGGCTGCGCGGCCCGAGGGGGCTCGATGAGGACGGTCGAAGCGGTCGAATCGTGGTGGGAGACGCTCGTTGAGGAGCGCACCGGGCTGCATCTTTCGCTGTTCGTGCCGATGGCGCGCGGAGGCATCGCGGCGCACGCCAACTTGAATCGCTGGCGTCAGGGTCTGCGCCTTGCCGAGGCCCGGCTGCAGGAGGCCGGCGCCAGCGGCGAGACTCGCGCGGATCTACTGGCGCCGGCGCACGCCTGGGCCAGGGTGGAGAAGGCGTTCCCCGAGTCGAGCGACGGGCTGGCGTACTACGCTGCGCCCGGCTTCTCGCGCTTCGTCTCCACACCCTTCCCGCTGACGGAGGCGGTCGCAGTCGGCGCCCGATTCCGGCTCCGGCCACTCCTGCCGCTGGCGCGGGCGACGGAGCACTTCTATGTGCTGGCGCTCTCGCTGAACGACCTGCGGCTGCTCGAAGGATCGCCTTACTCTGTGCGCCGGATCGAGCTGCCAGAGATGGCGAGGAGCTTCGCGGCGGCCTCGGGGTACGTCTACGAGTCCGAGCGGCAGGTGCACAGCGCTTCGCCGGCAGCGCTCGGCGAGCGCGGCGCCATCGTCCACGGACAGGGCGGCAACGCCGACGACCGCCGCGAGCGCGACCTCGAGCACCACTTCCGCCGTCTGTGGGAGAAGATCACTGGGTGCCTCCCGGACCGCAACGCTCCCATCGTGCTGGCGGCCGTCGAGCAGTACCTTCCCCTGGTCGCCGCCGCCTTGCGCGACGACCGCCTGCTGGATCGCTGCGTCGGCGGTAGCCCGGACCACCTCGCCGACGAGGAGCTCTGGCGGCGCGCCCTGCCGGTGGCGACCGAATGGCGCTTCAGCGAGCTGGCTCGGCGTCTGCGCAACTCGGTTTCCGGCGGCCGGCCGCGGCTGGTGAGCGGACTGGCCGAGGTCCTGCCGGCGGCCGAGGCGGGGCGAGTGGCGCATCTGTTCCTCGCCGAGCACCTGGAGCGCTGGGGTAGGTACCACGACCGAACCGGTCGGCTCGAGGAGCGAGCCCTCCCGGCGCCGGGCGACGAGGATCTGCTCGAACGCGCGCTGCTCGCCACCTTGTCGCATGGCGGAGAAGTGGAGAGCCTGGCCGGCGACCGGATGCCCGCGGGAGAGCCCGCAGCTGCGTGGCTGCGGTTCTGACTTCGAACGCCGTCAGCGCGAGCCCAGATAGGCGGCGAAGGTCTCGTTGAACAGCGCTCCGGGCCGGCGTTCGCGCAGGCGGCGGAGCGCCGCATCGCCCGACCAACCGAGCTCGACGAGAATCAGGCCGGCCACCAGGGCCGAGCGATTGAAGCCGGCGCCGCAGTGCGACAGCACTGGTTGGCCCGAGCGTACGAGTCGCGCGCCGAGCGTCGCGATGCCGTGCAACCTGTCGAGGTCGGGAAGGTCTTCGTCGAAGATGGGGAAGTAGAGGTACAGCGTGTGATTCGGCAGCACCGGCACGCCATGGTCGATCCCTCCCTCGAGGTCGATCACCACCCGCACGCCCTCGGGCTCGAGATGGCCCCACTCGCGAATCGCCGGCGAGATGAACAGACGCCGGTCGTCGTCGATCGGAAAGAGCCGGAAGTCGAGCGCGGTCTTCGCAACGGTCATCGCATCCTCCTCGGCCTGCGGCCCGGGCGCTCGGCGGGCCGGGCCGTCACATCCGGCCGTAGTTCGGGCCGCTGCCGCCCTCCGGCGGCACCCAATCGATGATCTGGTAGGGATCCATGATGTCGCAGGTCTTGCAGTGCACGCAGTTCGAGGCGTTGATCTGCAGCCGTTTGCCGGCGGCGACGGAGCTGTCCTCGACCATCTCGTAGACCGCCGCCGGACAGAAGCGTGTGCACGGATTGCCGAACTCGCGGGCGCAGCGGTCGACGCAGATCGAGGTGTCGGCGACCAGAAGGTGGACCGGCTGGTCTTCCTCCTGCGCCGCTCCCGAGTTGTAGACGTCGGCGAGGCGGTCGAACGTCAGTTTGCCATCGGCAGCGAGCGGCTCCGGCGCGCGGTAGTCGGAGCGCTCGCTGTCGAGCCGGCGCAGCCTCTCGTGTCCGGCCTCGGCGGGCAACCGCTCGAAGAGGCCGAAGCCCTTGCCGCCGGTGACCGTGCCGAGCGCCGCGTTGACCATGGCATCGAAGCCGCCGCGCTCGAAGCCCTGGTGGAAGTTGCGGCTCTTCCACAGCTCGTCTTTCGCCCAGCTGGCTTCGAAGTGGCGGGGATAGTCCTCGCCGGCGGAGGAGATCGGCCGGCCGGCGACAGCGGCGGCGAAGATCGACTCGGCGGCGAGCATCCCGGACTTCACTGCCAGGTGAATCCCCTTGAGACGCTGGCCGTCGACGAAGCCACCGCTGTCGCCGACGAGGCAGAAGCCCTCGCCGCCGAGCTTCGGCATCGCCCAGTAGCCGCTCTCGGGAATCGCCTTGGCGCCGTAGTAGGACATGGTGCCGCCGGCCAGGAGTTGGGCGATCGCCGGATGAGTCTTCATGCGCTGGAACTCGAGATGCGGATCGTCGAGCGGATTCTCGTAGTCGAGGCCGTACACCAGGCCGACGATCAGGAGGTTGTCCTGCATCCCGTAGATGAAGCCGCCGCCGAAGTGGTCGGGCCACATCGGCCAGCCCATGGTGTGCCAGATCTCGCCGGCCTCGAAACGCCCCTGCGGCAGCTCCCAGACCTCCTTGATGCCCAAGGCGTAAACCTGCGGGTTCTTGCCGGCAGACAGCCCGAAGCGGCCGTCGAGCTCCTTGGCGAGGGTGCCGCGCGGGCCCTCGCCGAGCACCGTCATCTGGCTGCGGATATCGACCCCGGGCTCGAAGTTGGCTTTGCGCCGGCCGTCCTTGCCGATCCCCTTGTCGCCGGTGCGCACGCCCGCGACGCGCCGGTCGGGACCCTCGGCCCCGGCGTCGTAGAGGAGCGTGCGTCCGGGGAACTCGCAGAAGATGTCGACGCCCAGAGCCTCGACCTCTTTCGCCATCCACTTGACCAGCTTGCCGAGCGAGGCGACGTAGTTGCCATGGTTCTTGAGCGGCGGCGGTTCCGGCAGCGAGATCGCCTTTTCCCGGGTCAGCCACCAGAGGTGCTCGCGGCCCACTTCCGCCTCGAACGGAATGGCAGAGAACTTGTCGGGAAAGAGCTCGCGCAGGCTCCGCGGGTCGACGATCGCGCCGGAGAAGCCGTGCGCGCCGACCTCACTTCCCTTTTCGAGCACCGCGATCGACAGTTCGATCGGTGCGCCGACGGAGGCGCGCGCGTTGTGGTTGGCGATCAGCTTCGCGAGATGGTAGGCGCCGGCGAGACTCGCCGGCCCGGCGCCGACGAAGAGCACATCGATGTCGAGAGTTTCACGTTCGGCAGAGGTCATGGCCAGCGAAATTTAGCATGCGTCCGGGCTCGATTCGTCGCCACCTACCCATTGGGAGAGCAGCCGCACCCAGCCGGCGGCCTACACTTTGAGGTCTCGGAATACGGCTGGACGATGGTCCTGCTCGCCCGACAAGTGCCGCGGCGCCATCGGACGCCGGCGATGACTCGAAACCAAGGAGACAGCGATGAAGATGCGACTTTCCCTTGCCGGCGCCGTCTGCCTGCTCCTCGCCGCCGGCGCGCCGGCGGAAGAGGGCATGTGGATGCCCTCCCAGATCCCCGGCCTCGCAGCGGAGCTCCGCGCAGCGGGGATGACGCTCGATGCGACGAAGCTCGCCGATCTCACTGGCGATCCGATGGGGGCGGTCGTCTCGCTGGGCGGTTGCACAGCGTCGTTCGTCTCGCCGCAGGGCCTGATCATCACCAACCATCACTGCGTCTACGGCTCACTGCAGTTCAACTCGACCCCCGAGCGCAATCTGATTGCCGACGGTTTTCTCGCCGCGAACCTCGCCGGCGAGCTCCCGGCGGCGCCGGGAACCTACGTCTACGTCACCACCGGCATCCGCGACGTGACGAAGGAGGTCCTCGGCAATCCGCTGGTGAAGCTTCTCGATGCCGACTATGCGCGGCAGGTCGAGCGCCGGAGCCGCGAGCTGGTCGACGCCTGCGAGAAGCCCGGCGGACAGCGCTGCAACGTCGCGCGATTCTTCGAAGGCTCGCTCTTCCTCGAGATCACGCAGATGGAGATCCGCGACGTGCGCCTCGCCTACGCCTCGGGCGAGGGCATCGGCAACTTCGGCGGCGAGGTCGACAACTGGATGTGGCCGCGTCACACCGGTGACTTCGGCTTCCTGCGCGCCTATGTCGCCCCGGATGGGCGGCCCGCCGACTACGCGAAGGAGAACATCCCCTATCGCCCGAAGCACTGGATGAAGATGGCGACCGAAGGCGTGAAGGAGGGCGACTTCGTCTGGATCGCAGGCTATCCCGGCAGGACCTTCCGCTATCGCACCCTGGACGAAGTCGAGGCGGCGCACGAGTTCAGCCTGCCGCAGTCGGTGCGCTGGTCGAAGGACGAGATCGCGCTTCTCGAGCAGGAGAACCTGCGCGGCAAGCCGGTCGAGCTCGCCAACTACTCCCGTATCCGCGGCATGGCGAACGGCATGAAGAAGTTCGAAGGCCAGCTGCTGGCGATGCGCGGCGGCGCGGTCGAGGCGCAGCGTGCGACCCGCGAGCGGCAACTCGAAGGCGCCGGCACGCCTGAAGCCGCCGCCCTCGCCACGCTGCGGCGTCTGAACGCCGAGCGCCGGAAGACCGAGCAGCGCGACACGGTGCTCGCCTGGCTCGGGCGCTCGTCGCCGATGCTCTCCCAGGCGACGTCGATCTGGCGCATGTCCGAAGAGCGGCCGAAGGCAGACCTCGACCGCGAAGACGGCTACCGCGACCGCGATCTCAGCCGCTATCGCCAGGGGATCGCCCGCGCCCAGCGCTCGATCGAGCCTGGCAGCGATCGGGCGACCCTGCGCTACGCGCTCGAGCAAGCGGTCGCCCTGCCTGCGGATCAGCGCATCCCCGCCCTCGACGAGGCGCTTCAGGCGACCGCCAAGGCGGACGACGCCCAGCGCATCGAAGCGCTGCTCGACAAGCTCTACGCCGGCACGAAGATGGCCGACCTCGAGGCGCGCAAGGCGGCGGCGGAGCAGTCTTCGGCCGAGCTCGCGGCGAGGGGCGACAGCATGCTCGACCTGGCGCGCGCCCTGGCGCCGCTCGCTGCCGAGCGCCGCGAGGCCGACCGCGCCCTCGAGGGCGCGACGCTGCGCCATCGTCCGGCCTATCTCAAGGGCCTCGAGAAGGTCGCCGGCGGCCGGCTCTATCCGGACGCCAACGGCACGCTGCGCTTCACCTACGGCAAGGTCAGCGGTTACACGCCGCGCGACGGCGCGGTCTACAAGTCACAGACGACGGTTGCCGGCGTCGTCGCCAAGGCGACCGGCGAGCGGCCGTTCGATGCGCCGCAGGCGCTTCTCGACGCCGCCAGGGTCATCGTGCCGGCCTACCTCGACGCCGAGCTGCGCAGTGTGCCGGTCGACTTCCTCTCCACCTGCGACATCACCGGCGGCAACTCCGGCTCGGCGACCTTGAACGGCAAAGGCGAGATCGTCGGATTGGCATTCGACGGCAACTGGGAGGGCGTCGTGTCGGACTACCTGTTCGACCCCGCCAGCGTGCGCACGATCCATGTCGATTCGCGCTACATCCGCTGGGTGATGGACGAGGTCGACCACGCCCACGAATTGCTGCGCGAGATGGGCCTGCCGGTCTTCACGACCGGTCTGTAGAGCCGCGCTCCCTGTGCGACGGATTCCGGGCTAAGGCGCCGGGAAGATGTCGGTGATCTCGAAGCTGCGGAAAGTCCCGGGCGCGTTCGTCGCGGTGGCGACGCGCCCGGTGAAGGCATCGACGACCCGAACCTCGTAACCGAGGTTGGTCAGCGCGGCGATCGAGAGGTCGACGCGGCCGGTGATCGGCTCGCGGCGCAGGCGGACGACGAGCTCGAGCGCCGAAGCGTCGAAGAACCAGAAGGCGCCCGCGTGCGGGCCGAGATTCAGCGCACTGGTGAGCGCCGCGGTCGTCGCGCCCTGCCAGCCGATCCCAACCGCCGCGACGAAGTAGCGCCCTTCTTCGAAGCAGAGCCGTTCGCTGTCCGGCGCGCAGCCCGTCCGCGGAGCGTCGGCGCTCGCTGCCGAGGCCGAGGCTGGCGGCGGGACGGGCAGGTAGGGAAAGGCGTCGATGTCGCCGAAGCTCGCGAGCCCGGCTGCAGCCGACGTCCAGACCTTCGAGCTGCCGTCGGCGGTGTCGGTCACGCGCAGGGTGAAGGGCTCCGCTTCCAGTCCGGCGCCGAACAGCCAGTGCTTCCGGTTCACCGCCGATCCGTCGATCAGTTTGAAGAAGGCGTCAGGCTCGTCGGTGCCGGCGAGGGAGAAAGCGCCAGTCGTCGCGGTGAGCGGCAACGCCCGCGCCGCGCCGCGCGCGGAGGCGAGCTCGAGCCGATACCGCCCGTCGAGCAGGCAGAGGACCGTGGGCGAAGGCACGCAGGGTTCGGCGCCCGCCGCCAGGAGCACCCAGAGCTCGCGCCCGTGGAGGCCGTCGTCGGCGGTGAAGTAGAGCCGGTCCGTCGCGACGATCAGATCTCGCGGCGAAGACGATTCCGGTCCCGGGCGCAGGTCGACGAGCAGGCGGGATCCGAAAGCCGTCGCCTCCATGACTCGGAGCTCCTTGCCGTGAGCGGGGGTTTCGCCGACGAAGACGAGCTCCGGGCCGAAGGGCGTAGGTTGGATTGCCTCCCACCACCAGCCATAGTTGAGCGGCGCGTCGCTCCAGACCGCTCGCGTCCCGCCGGGCGTCCCGTCCGTCGACCAGAGGGTCACCGCGTAGTCGTCGTTCGTGGTCTCGAAAAGAAGGGTGGAGGCGCTCTGCAAGAAGTGCCGGATGTACTCCGGGCGCCCGTCGCGCTCGAGATCCATGAGGAACTGCGTGCCTTCGCCGGTCCCATCGGTCTCCCAGAGCTCGGACCGGTAGATCCCGGTCGAAGAGTCGAAGGTGTGGACCCCGAAGAGCGCCCGGTGGCCGATCGTCCCGAGATCGGCCATTCCGTATCGACCGTCGGCAAAGCTGCGCAGCCGGAGCGTTCCCGACGGAGTGCCGTCCGAAGTCCAGAGCTGCAAGCCGGTCTCCCAGTTGTCGAGGGCGAAGAGCGCCGAACCGTCGAGCTCGAAGAACTCGGATGCGAGCCCATGCTCGGCCGGCAGAGTCATGAGCTGAAGGGTCCCTTCGACGGTGCCGTCGCTGCGCCAGAGCTCGTCCGGGAGAGGGTCGGCGTAGACGGAGAAGTACGCTGAGTGGCCGACGACCGATGGGTACTGTGGCGCGTGGCTGCTGGAGGTATAACTCGGTAACACGAGGACGGTATCCAGTGCGGGATCGAAGAAGCTCAGTCCGAAGTGCTGTCCTATCGTCAGGAGCAGGAGGCCCGTTCCGAGATCGGAAAAGGGATAGATGCGCTCGTTCGGCGTTGCGGCGAGCGCGAGCTCAGTGCCTGCGTCCGTGCCGTCGGTGCGCCAGATCTCCGTGCTCGATCCGTCGTGGTGGAGAAAGACCAGCGCTGCATCTCCCAGGGGATAGAGCTGAGGCTCGCCGGGGCGTTCGCCGCCCGGGCCGCCGAAGAGGCGCACGACTTCGCCCGAGCTGCGGTTCCATGCGCGCAGGGAGCCCGACTCGCAGTCCTCCGGATCTTCGAAGAGGATCCCGGTGCGCGTTGGGTAGGGCGCGGCAGGGCCGGTGACGCAGGCGAGGCCGCAGCTGCAGACTCCGGTGCGGGCGATCTCGAAGGTGCCGGCGTCGGTGCCGTCGGTCCGGTAGACCCCGAAGTCGCCGAAGTGAAAGTCCTCCCGGGCGGAGAAGGCGAGCTCGGCGCCGCGGGCGCGAGGACTCTCCAGGCGGATTCCAGGAGAGTCGAGGACGAGATCGCGGACCCGATACGCCGAGTGCGGGTGAGCGGGATCCGCGGCCCAGGGCTCGAAGCCGGTGGCGGCGTCGCGGGCGGGGAACAACCAGTCTCCGCCGATCGCGGCGCCGAGCAGCCCGCGCTCGCTGCCGTCCTCGATGTCCTGGATTCCGTCG